>NZ_JANHGR010000001.1:1201074-1501342 GCF_026616205.1 Halolamina litorea | reverse complement strand
CTAAGCAGGCATTGGAGGAGGCTAGGAAATCGGTGACGGAGGAATTAATCGAACGAGAGCTCAGTGACAACTTGGATAATGTTGACGCTCTCTCAAAGTGGTATATCCTTTCGTGGCTGGTTTATGAGGCCGAGAGCATCCCGTACGACGAGGCTCGACAATTGGGTCTGGGGGTCGGGGTTCAAATCGACGATATAAAACAGGACACCAAGATTTGGGGTAAAAGTCGGGACCAGCTATTGTTGAAAGGACAGGAGTACCGTGTGAGAGATTACACTGCGCTTGAAGCTGGCGAGAAGCGCCGGAAACGGGGCTACCCAATTGACCCCCGAGACGAAGCGTTCAACCATAATATCGATGCTGTTCACGCCACCCTCAACGTATTGAAAACAAAAGGAAGTGACTTCACGTGGAATTGGCTGAAAGACAGAGACCTCCAGAACGACTCTTCATTTAGGAGGACAGTCAAGACCTTAATTCAGGTTCTTCCCAACGAGCATGACGATTATGAGCTATTGGTGAATCTGGCTTCTGGAGAGACTGGTGAGCTGTTAGATATTGATGTTGGCTTTCTGAGCGACAGTGACGAAGAGGAACAGAGTAGAACAACGCTCCAAGATTTCTGAATTTAATGACCCTCCGTGAATGTAACTGGAATCGTGTGTATGAGAGCGACTTCGGGGGAACACACACGCTTGTCGGGTCGTTCTACCGACCGATGCTCTCTGAGGCAGTCCAGTACGACCGCCTCGCCGGCTATCTGAGTCTCCAGAATCTCGCCGATGCACTGCAGGGCATCGAGTCCGCGTTCGAATCCGACGGGGAAATCCGTATCATCGCCTCGAAGCAGCTGAGCCGAGAGAACAAACCCGTCCTCACCGACGACGTCCCGCTCTCGGAGGAAGGGGAGTCACGGCTCGCGCTCATCGCCCAGATGATGGACGAGGGGCGGCTGCAGCTCAAAATCGGCGAGCCGCGGAACAACTCAGACTCGGGCATCTTCCACCCGAAGCTCGGCATCGCGACCGACGCCGACGGGAACCGAATCACGTTCGAGGGGAGCATCAACGAGACGTACAACGCGTGGTACCGGAACTACGAGCGGTTCAAAGTCCACCGCTCGTGGGATGAAGTCGAGAACGAGTACGTCAAGGAAGACGTTGCTACCTTCGAGCGACTCTGGAACGAGGAGCACGAAGATGTTGAGGTTACGGCCATCGACGACGCTATCGAGGAGGACATCCTCGACTGGCAGCCCGAATCCGACGACGAGGTCGAAGAGCACGTCGAACGCCTGAAGAAGTCGAGCGAGCCGCCGGCCTCTGAGGCGACGGTCACCCGTATCGCCGATGAACACGGGCTACTCCCCGGCGCGATGCACATGGCCGAGGACATCAGTTCGATTGAGCCGTGGCCCCACCAGCGCGTCATTGCCGACACCGCGGCGAGCATCTATCCCGAGAGCCTCCTGTTCTGTGACGAGGTCGGGCTCGGGAAGACTATCGAGGCCGGGCTGACCATCTCTCGACTCCTCACCATCGGCGAGGTGAGTGACGCCCTGCTGCTCGTCCCGGCGACAGTCCAGCCACAGTGGCAGGAGGAGCTGCTGGAGAAGTTCAACATCAACGCCTACTCCTACGAGTACAGCGGCGCACAGCGCGTCCTGCGGGACGCCTACGGCGTCGAGCACTCCCTCTCGGAGTACGAGACTCTCGACGCGTGGGACGACTCGCACATCGGCGAGTTCGTCGACGACCGGGACGAGCCGACGGTCGTCCTCGCCTCGTGGCACACGGCCCGACGGACGGGGAACATGGGGATGTTCTCACCTTCCGTCCACTGGCAGGAGGAGCATCCCGGCCACCCACCGAAGGACCAGTTCGAGTGGGACCTGACGCTCGTCGACGAAGCTCACCACGGTCGCGAGGGGACGAACCTCTACGACCTGCTCACGGAGCTCCAGAACGATACGGCCTGCAGCTACGTCCTGACGGCGACGCCGATGCAGCTCGAAATCACCGAGCTGTTCGACCTCCTCAGAGTGTGCGACCTTCCGGAGGGCTGGAACGAGCGCGAGTCGTTCGATACGTACTTCGAGATGCAGCAGGAGCTCGCCGAGGCGCTCGACGACATCGGCGCCGCGGACAGACTGACCGTCGAAGAGATTCTTCCAGACCTCGCGTCGAAGTGGAACTACGAGCCCTACGAGGGCATCACACATCTGCAGACGTGGGCAGGGATGATTCAGTCCTTCGTACAGTCTCACGACGACGTAGCCCGATGGGTCGAGGAGCGCGTCGACGACGAAGGGTTCTCCCTGAGCGAACGAAGACGGCTCAAGCGGGTTCTCGGTATCGGGAAGCTCGGAACCCGCGGATGGGAGGACAAGTTCTCGGAGCTCTCCGTCGAGAGCCTGCGCTTCCTCCTCGATATCGGTGAGGAGACCACACCGGTGAAGTCCCGCGTGTTCCGCAACACGCGTCAGACTCTCCGTATGTGCAAGCGTGCGGGGCTCCTCAACGAGAACATTCCCCGGAGGGATATCGAGACTCGGTCCGTCGACCTCGGGGACGCGGAGCCGCTCTACGACCGAGTAGAGAGCTACATCAGCGACGTGTACGACCAGTCGAAGAAGCTGCTGGAGGGGAAGGAGAAGACAGCCATCGGCTTTGTGATGACGACCTATCGGCAGCGTCTGACCTCCAGTCTCCACGCAATCGAGCAGTCCCTCAAACGTCGACGCGAGAATCTCCGTAGCGGGCTGAACGACGCTTCCGAGGTCTCCGAAAGCGACCTCCAGACTGGGGCCATCTCCGAGCGGGAGGAAGTGCTCCGGCGTGAGTACGGGCTTCGTGTGGACCAAATCGGTGCGAACAGTTCCGATGGGGAGCGTGTTCGGGAGTTCGAACTGAGTGAACTGGAGGAGTTCATCTCACAGCTGTACGACGTGCCGGAGGACCCCAAGCTGGAGCAGTTGATGCAGGACCTGTCGGAACTCAGTGCCCTTGCCCGTGACACGGTCATCATCTTCACCCAGTACAAAGACACGCTCGACGCCATCAAGGAGAAAGTCCAAGTCAGCCACAACGACGTGGGCACGTACTCCGGGGACGGTGGGGAGGTCTTCGACGCCGACGATGGGGAGTGGCAGAACGTGAGCAAAGAGCGCGTCAAGCGTGAGTTCACGGACCCCGACGGCGACCTCTCCGTCCTCGTCTGTACGGACTCCGCCAGCGAAGGACTGAATCTCCAGACCTGCGACGCGATGATTAACTACGATATGCCATGGAACCCGCAGGTCGTGGAGCAGCGAATCGGACGTATCGACAGAATCGGCCAGCGGAACGAGAAGGTGCTCGTCTGGAACTACATCTACGACGACACTGTCGAGGAGGACATCTACGAGCGACTGGGTGAGCGAATCAACCTCTTCGAGCAGGCCGTGGGTCCACTCCGACCGATTCTCGATGGTCTTGAGGGAGAGGTTGAGAGTGTCGCGATGGGTGAATCGACGAAGTCCGGTTCCGACATCGCAGACAGCGCGCAGGCACAGTCGAAGGAGGCCGAACAGAAGTCCAAGCAGGTTGGGTTGGTACAGGACCTCGACGAGATTCAGCCCGAGGACATCATCGAAGAGGCCAAGCTCTACGGCTGGGCCGAGTCCCACCCTGACGTTGGCGAGATTGGCTATCCGAACCGGCCGTTCGACCCACTCATCGACTCGGAGGTCGTGAAGCGGCTCTTCACGCAGAGTCAGGTTCTCCGGAACGAGGGCTGGACGTTCGAAATGCTCGACCGGCAGCTAACCGAAGATGAGGACGCCCCCTACCAGAAGCTCTACCGGCTGGCTATCCCTGAGAACGCTGACCCGCCGATATCTTCGGACCCGCCGGAGGACACGGTACAGTCGATGTACGCCGATGACGACGAGGTGCTTGTCTCCTTCGACCCCGAGGTCTTGGAGTGGTACCCTTCGGTCGTCATTCCCCTTCCCCAGCACGAACTGTTCGACCATCTGTTGAACGTCCTCATCGACGAGCTGGGCGAGACTATTGAGGACGAAGTGACCCGTGTGGCTGGGAAAGTCGGGGAAGCCGGTCCGCGTGTTTGGACGGAGCCGTCTGCCGTCTCAGAGGCTGATGTTGCGACGTACGCAACGGAAACCCAGCGTCGACTGACTCTCGACGTTCCGCTCCCCGACGAATCGGTCGGCCGAAGAGAGGTAACCGACTGGTTACGCCGATACGACAGTTAGTTCGACCCCTCACTACTCCGCGGATGGGTGTGGCGCACTTCGACGCCCTCTCCCCTCTGCTGCAGGCTCGTGAGAGCTTCCTCGGTATCCGGCCGACGTGTGAGGTCGAAGTTTCCAAAGGCGAGGCAGTAAGTGTCGACGTAGTCAGGGAGACCGGCTAACCGGTCGATATCGTCCGCAATGAGATTGAACCGCTTGGAGTCTTCTCGGAGGTACTTGGCGTTCTTGATGAACTTTACTTCGACAGCTGTCACGAGGTCTTCGGCCCGGAACTTCTTGCTCCCTCCTTCGAGGGACAGGTGGACCTCTTCGTCGAAGAGTACGAGGTCAAGCTTCATTTGGCTGCTTCCGAGCCCGAAGTTCGTCCCGCTCACTTCACAGTGGGCTCGGTCGATACTCTCTGTGGAGATGACTGCGTCAGCGTACTCAGAATGGTTCGGTATGTCTCCGCGGGAACCGCCTGAATCGTGAGTTCCGGAGAGACGTGCTGGCTGGAGTTGGTCGTTGAGAATCTCCTTCAGCTCGAAAGTGAGCTCAGCCTCTACGAGATAGTTTGCCGGTCGCTCTACGAATCGACGTTCCAGTCGGTCGATTGATGGCGAGATATCCACGTCGGCTATTCTGCTGGAACCGGTATAGTTGTAGGCGTGTTGTTACTGGACCAGCGTCCCGGGGATATCCCTTTGCAGTCTCGTACTCTCTAGAGGGCATGCATCCATACTGCCCGGAAATGCAGGACGAAAAGCCGCAACTCCAGTTAGAACACTCAAGCGGCTGGGTCTGCCTCGGATGTGGTCAGTCGTTCGGCCAGAAGTACGGTCGCGCGATTCTTCAATGGAAAGACCACCTTGTCTATCCTGATTCGTAGGTCGGCTCGAAGATTGTGTTGGTGGCTAAGAGGGTTTTGCAAACCGAACGTAATCTTAACGTGTCACGAAAGGAGCTACATCACTAAATGGAGAGAAAATACCGCTACGTGCCCGAATTTCACCGATTATACCTGAGTCATAGCCACTTCCCTTACTGAGAACGGACTCTCGATTGTTCTGTTCCGATTTTGCTGTTAGCGGCTTAACGACTAAGGGGATATTGCAACCCAACCGAAAAGAGCGAACCCGTGTATAGACCCAAGAATGACCGAATCCTACAGACGGAAGCGCATATCCCTCGGACTCCAGAGGTAACTGTAGGTAGCTAACTGTATTTTTGAACAACTGTGCGCGAGGGATGTCGTGGGTGATGGCTGAGAAATGGAGTGTTCAGTCGAGATTAAGGGGTGGTCTAGAAATTTGCGAGAGATACCCCACTTGGAGACTGCCAATTCGCGGAAAAGGTGCCAGAAATGCCAGAGCTACCGCTGTCGACCGAAGTCACAGTGGGTGACTGCTGGGCTTAGTCGGGCCCGCCGTCAGCCATAGCATGACCGGGTCCGAAGTCGTCCCACTCTCCGGACGCCATTTTCTCGCGGGCTTCGGCAAAGACTTCGTCGAGCTCGGCTTGAATATTCTCGTCCAGCATGCTCCCGCCGGAGATGTCGACAAAGTCGTCACCATCGATGTCATCGTCTTTAACGGCTGCTTCGTCAGACTCTTGCTTGACTTCTTCCGCCTCGCCATTCCTACCAATGCGCGCAGAGACTCTCTCTTCCGCGCGCTCTTCGATTTTCTTGAGGACTCTCGTCGGGTCGAAGTAGTCTCTGAGCCAATCACGGACACGTTCGAAGGCAGTTTGACTGGCCCAACTCACGAAGACGCACCCTTCGTTTAGTTTGTGGAGAATTCGTGCGTCAGTGAGCTTGGTAACGTTCCGCTGAACGGCACTGTAGGAGAGTCCAGTCTTCTTTTGAAGATACTCGTATGTGACACTCCGTCCGCCGTGACCGGGGTCGAACATGAGGATGTTCAGAATATCTCGATACGACTCAGTATTCGAGTGGACAATGAAGCCTTCCAGTTTGCGTCGCGCATCTTCTCCCTCCCATGACTTCCGGAGAGAAGCGATTCGACCCTCTGGCGCTTGATACTCGCGACTCTCGAAGGTTTCGTCGTCTTCGGGCTCACCGTCTTTGTTGACTGGCCGGAAGTAGTCGTCAGAGACGAGGTCGTCTTCGCCGATGGCGGCCATTTCGAGGTGGTGGAGGAGAATCGAGTCGAGACGGTCGATGACTTCTCCCCATACGCTCACATGGAGTTTTCCTTTCACTGCCTTCGACTCGGTCTTCGGGTGGTGGCGGTAGTTCTCCTCAGTATACCGGCCGGCGTTCTTCGCTCTGTAAGTCTTGATTTTGTCCTTCTTGATTCTGAGTCGGCCGCTGTCATCGCGAGGCCCGGCGGTATATCCGAGGTGCTCGAACTCTGTCGAGCTCACGGAGAAAATCGAGTGTTCACCGTGTCGGATGTCTTCTTTGACGGTCCCCTCCTCGCCTTCGTTCCCGGTGTGGATGAGTCTCGCTGTGTTTCTTTGAGTGCTGATGATGCGACCCATCGACGCGAGGTCGTGTCGGACGTAGCGTTCGAGACCACTGAAATAGAGTGTCTCCGGAATGGGGTCCCAGTAGGCCATGAGAGACGTTCCGAGTTCATCGTCGAGGTGCTCGAAGTATTCGCTAATCCAGCCGAGAGCCTCACGGAGGTCTGTCGCGTAGGAGACTTGCGCTTTGATGTACGTCCCAGTGTAGCGCTGACCGTCGACGGCCTTTGGATATCCGAAGGGCTCTTTCTCCCTGTTGACAAGGTGAGGTCCACGAGGTTCGAGCGTGAGAGTACACTTCGCGGCGGTGGTCGCAGCTTTTCCGTTGTCGATGTTCTCGAAGAGACGCAGGCGCTGGTCTTCGTAACAGACGAAATCTCCATTCTCGTTTAGGTGGCCGATGCCTGTCGAACTGGAGTAGAAGCCGACTTGGTGCTCTTCGTCACCGGGCGTCCATGACGGATTGATATCACCGACGTGGTGCGGGTGGCCACTTCGGCCACGGTAGCCGTTCTTCTCGTTGAGTCGACGCTGTAAGTCCGCTAGAGCGTTGTAGAGCTCGTTGTCGTCCCGAAGCTGAAAAAACACATCCACCCCGTGTGTCTGGGGGGTGTAATCACTAACTTTGGTTGGGGTGTTCTCCCTGTTTTCGGGCGATTCAGGCGTGTTCCCGCTACGCTTATGCGGGTTCGAGTCGTTCTCTTTCATGTTGTTCTGACCAACCGGCGACCGTGCCGATTCGGGATAATCGAGTTGATACCTCGATTCTCCTTCCTCATCGACGAGCTGCCGACCGGGAGGTCTAACCTATGCCGAGGATACGTCCGACTAAAGCCGTGATGTCAACACGGATGCTTCTCGACGCCGCCAGTAAAAATCTGAAAGAACCAGTAAGCATCCTGTGAAAGGGTGGAATTCGCCGGGTGAAAATTGTGTTAGTCGTCCAGTGGCTCATCAAGGATGATGTCCACTGTCTCGTAGCCATGGACCTTCATGAGGTGGACTATGGCATCAACTTCCTCGTAGGTGTCACCGCACGTCTTGCAGGTGTATTCGCCTTCCTCTTCGTCAACTTCGAAGTGCTTGCTGCGGATGTTCGGGGACCGTCGAATCATACAACGGAAACGGGGTTAGACTGCTTTGGTGCTTTGTAGATTGAGGGTGTACTGAACCGGCTTAAACACGAGGTCTTGACCCCCCATCATATGAATATTCTACTCACTCGATGTGAATCCTCGCTATCCTGAGCTCCGAACATGTATCGTTATTGAATCTTCCAACTGCTGCTAGGAATATTGCTTGTCTCGCTAAGTACAGCGAAACCACCAATCGGTACAGTCCTCCTATATTCACTATTGCCACTGTCAAGCATCGTCAACTCGACAGACTCGTCGACATGAGTACCATGCTACTCTTAGCAACTGGCAAACCTATCGATGCATCTCAGTTCAGCGAAAGTGGGCAACGTTATCTCATCGTGTCGGCTAACGTCTATTATGTCAGCATCAGACGGGTGTCAGAAGTTGACTACTAGCTCAAAGTCGGTTGAGACTGTGGAGCTGATTGTCTGTCCTGATTGTGGAGAGCGGTCGAATAGCGCGACGAGATATGGAGAGATGCACGCCTGTATAGCCTGTGACGAGCCGCTCGGGCGCGACCTCACATTGGAGGAAGAGCGACTGCCCGTGTTCACGTGCGGAGCCTGTGGTGAAGAGACGCCACCGTTCTACGAACACCTTGGTCACGTGGGGGATGTCTCAGTTCTCAACTGCTCAAACGAGGACTGTGACTACATCGTCGCAGCGATGCTTGATAATGGCGTGTACAAGGACCCGAACGACCTCTTGAGTGATGCATGTGTTGGGGAGGTTGATAGTGTCAGACAAAACAAGCAAGTCACTGTTGTCGAAACTAGGGAACAAAAGGCCGCAGTACAACTGCTGAATATAGAGGCGAAGAACGAGGACACAACGTTCAGTCTCTACAAGCCAGAGCACGCAAACGCATTCCTCGCGTATCACGATGGAACGGCAGTGGGATACCTGACGTGGACCGCCGAACCGGCCGAAGATACGCGGTCCGGAAAGGTGGCGGTCCTCAGGCAGATATTCACACTCCCTACATTCCGACGAACGGGAATCGGAACGCTACTTCTGGAGCAGTTCAAGCAGGAGGCCGCTGACTTCACAGATGACCTCTATGCGGTTGAGGGGGCGAATACACAGACTCTCCGCCTGTTGAAGGCAGCAGGGGATGTAGACTACACCATCACCGATGAAGGTGTTGAGCCAACCAAGACAGATACAGTGGCCTTCCTGAAATCAAACCCGTTTCGGAAGCTGGCTTCAGAGCTAGCTCGTGAGAACCAGTAAGAGAGTATACCGACTTGTCTGTTGTTTCTCCAAAGTTCGTGAGTGCAAGCTGATTTCGACATGGACAAATACACTTAATTAAAAGTAGTATAACATATCTATCTGGGTCAGGTTCTCGAACCATCATTGGAGATATGTCTCCGTATCCCTGAATCCTCAATAGTACCGATGCTTATGTGATGACAGAACTATGACTAACTATGCCGGACGCTGATTCGATGAAGGACGTATTCATTTCATATGCACACGACGATTCGCGGGAAGTCGTTAAGCAACTTACTCAGGAGTTGCAGACGATGGGATTGGACGTATGGCAAGACGACATCTCGATGTCACTGGGAGATAGTATCCGAGAGTCTATCGATGAAGGCTTCAGCAACTCACGCTATGGAATCGTCGTTTGTTCAGAAAGCTACTTCGAGGGCACCTCGGAGTGGGAATTCAACGGTCTGGTAAAGAAGCATATCAAGGAAGGCGATGTGATTCTCCCGTTGCTCCACGGCGTAGACCACAGTTACGTGTTTGACCACAGTCCGAGTCTGGCCGACCTTGTGTCTGAGACGATTACTGAGGACAATGTAGAATCGGTCGCCACGAGTATTTATCGAGTTGTAAATGAAGATGATAGGGAGTCTGATGTGTGGGGGGAAGGAGAAGATGGCTCACTGTTCCAATCAGTTGATATACGATTTCAGGGGAACTTCCAGCCAAACATAGGTGACAAAATAACGATTACGTCGTGGAGAAATCACAACGCACCGAGTTTGAATCAGTTGGAGGCAACCGAGATTCTGGACGAGAATGGGGTAGAATACCCAAGTAGTTCGAAAGGAACGGTGATGACGATAGACACGATTGAAGAACCACTGGAATGTGTCGTATCCGATATACAGACGCTTCGGTCAGGGCGCGCAGAGTTCACCGTACGAATCCGAAAGAGTCGGCTTGAGGAGCTTTCCGACGACCCCTCTGATTACCGGATGCTATAGCATCGGACCCTATGATTCCGTTCACAGTTCGATTCTTTATACACTGGTCTCTTCATCCTCATCCTCCCCGTGTTGTAGCAAGAATTCGATGTGCTCTTTTGCATAATCAAGTAAACGGCCCTGACTGATGGGATATTGCTCATAGTGTTCCATTATGTCCCCCATTAAGAACTCAGACTTTCTCAGAACGTGACGTATTTTGAATAGATTTGTCGTGGGGAGAGTCACCAGCATCGAGGGAGACCTGTACGTATCCATGAATTCAACGTCAGCCGTATAGTTATCTTTTGTAGCTATTGAGAATAGCCGAAGTAAGTCCTCTCTTGCCTCATCTGAGTAGTCCTTGCCGTGCTGGTCCCAAGGAAACTCCTCAAATTCGAACTGAATAACGACCATCGTTTTCCACGTAGTGGGACTCCGATTACCGATTAAATCTATGTTCTCAACAGTGAACTGTCGTTTCTCCTCAAAATAATCATATTCGTATGTATCGCCAACTAACTCCGAATATAGAGACCTCTGAACGCTATTCCGATACTCGATATATCTTAGGTAGGTGATAGTCGCTACCAACGTACTCACAAACAGCGAGGCCAACGGTACCACGAGTGAATCGAGGCCCACAGCGATTCCACATTCGGGGTTCAGATAAGGATACCGTCAATTAGTGGATTAACTGTTCTCCGTGTTTAGTGCGGTCGTCTGGGTCATTGCGACTGTTGTCGTAATTCTCCTCCGGCGAGATTACTTTCCGTAGACTTCGGTATGGGCATCACGTAGGTTGGCCATCATACCCTCGACCTTACCCTCATCGAGATAGTATTCGTAGAGGGCTACGTCACCACTTTCAATACGAGTTCCACCTGCCTCAGAGAGTATCTTCTCTCGGTCGGTGCCACTCTCGACATAAATCTCAGCATACATCGGATGCACCTCGGCTTCGGAGAGGTCGAAGTCTACCTCGGCGTCGAATGTTTCACCGTTTAGTTCCAGCGGGATATTGAGGAAGAACCAGCAGATGTGGTCTCCCACCTCTGTGTCTGGGTGGATTTCCTGTCCAGTCTTCTCTTCGACTCCCGCGCGGAACCGTTCGAGGTCGTCGCCGTATCTTGGTTCTGTCACACCTCAACCGTTGCACGAGACCAGTATCAAGGTATTTGTGAAATATTCGATTTGCAACATATAACTTCACGCCGCCCTCATTCGACGATGCCGGGGTTGGGGCACCGTCTGAAGCAGGCTGACGATTCTTTTTCGCAACCACGTCACTAAGTTTCATGTATTTTCGAACACACAAGTCACTATATGTCCGATGAAGATGGCAGAGAGAGTCTCACTCCACGATATGTCCCCGGTTTCGTTTATCTTGATATGGACCAAGTGAAGTCAATATCAGCCCGTATGGGCGGCGGCTACATCAAGGAACAAATCGAGGGGAAGGAGGAGCTTGAGGAAGAATCTGAGAGCCTTCGAGCTCGGCTGATGGCTTCGATATTCAACATCGGGGCGGATGTCGAAGGAGAAATAACGAGAACCGAGGCCGACACCTCGCGGTCGGAATCGGTGAAGGGACTTCACCACTACCATTTCACTCTTCTCGAATCAGAGCTTGAAGATGCAGAGGGAGACTGGTTCCACGACTTGGAGTCGGTTATGAGAGAATCAGAGATGTCCGGCGAGAGTGCTCGGGAACGGATGTACACAAGCGTATTCCGAGACCGTATCTCCGAAGGTGACATCATCCGTGTTCAGGCAGATATGGAACTCTCCGACGTATCCACCAGCCTTGACCTCCTCGGTGGGTTCGTATCGATGATGAGTACGATGCAGAAACTCGATAGCCTTGGAATTGAGTCCTTTGACATGGAAGGAGCCTTCGACGACGATTCAAAGTTCGCAGAAATGGATTGGAATACCCGAGAACAGGCATTCAACGCATTTCTGGATATGTTCTCCGCTATTCTCCCAGAAGAGTATGAGAACATGATAATTGCGGAGTTGTTCCCCTTGGATGGGAACCGAGAGCACACCGTCTGGTCAATACTGGATGGGGAGAAACTCGAAGGGAAACCTGTCGAACTAATGGCGAAGTATGAAAAGCGCGACATTCCAAATTGTACCCTTATTGCACGTGTAGATACAATCACCAACGACCCTAGCGAGCTCGGAAACTCGGAGGAACTTGATTCAGACCAATTGGGGATGCTTCACCATCTCGTAGATGGTCTTGCTTCACAGATGGGTCTCATGGTCTCCTATCCTTCTATTTCGGTTACTCCCATCGCTATTTATCGGTGAGTGGCCTAGGTCTAGCTACCTTCCTCAATCCGTAGAATCGTAGACGAGGTTCTCGACGGGGAATGGATTATCCTCGCCGGCATATTCCTCCTCGGGGACGTAATGCCAGAGATAGCCGTCTACTTCGTACAGGAACGATTCGCTCCCCTCCGCTTTAACCCGTACTCGCTCGCCAACGTTCGCATCCTCTTCGCGAGCAAGGACTGTGAGTGGCTCCACGGGCCACTCGAAGAACGAGACCGTGTCTCCCGGTTCCAAGCCCTCGAACAACGCTAAATCGCCGTCTCGTGGCTCCCGTTGGTCGAGAGACGGATTATGATGGATATCCATACGTGGCGATTACCCCCGACTCACTTAATCCTACAAACAGCGCTATTTGTGGTTCGATTCAACCACTCGCCGCCTCCAGTTCGTCGACGCGCCTTTCGAGCGCCTCAAGCTTATCGTACAGTCTCTCCGAGACGTAGGTCTGTGTCATCTCGACTCTGTCTTCGAGCTCGTCGACAGAGACTGCAAGGTCGGCTACATCGACGTTCGTCCGGTCACGAACTTTCTCGGCGCGCGACTGATACCACCCGGCTTTCTTAGCCTCTACTGCCTCCTCAGTCAACACAGCGACTTTCATCGGAGCCGTCGACGACGACCCCCAATCAGTGTACTCTACCTCGATATACCCGGCGTCTTCGAGCTTTCTAAATTGGTGTTGGCGTTGACCGCTGGTCAAATCGGTTCGGTTTCGAATCTCGCGCATGGATGCGCGCCCGTCATTCGCGTCGATGGCCTCAATGAACGCGATAGTTTCTGGCGTGAATCTCATACTCACAGGTGCGCGAACCCTCTGCAAAGGGTTTGTGTCGAACCCCGTGAGAACAGGATGTAAGAGCCCACCAAAGGGTATGGTTCGAAGGGTCCGTGATTGGGTTCGAGAGGGTTGGTGATGGTTTCCGACTACTACCCATAGACACACCCCCGTCTATGCGTAACTTCTCACAGTTCCCCCGTAAGTAGCGGTCCCACGGGATAGGCACATCTTGGTGTAGTAACGCACCTCACATGCAGACGTAGCTCTCCCGAATTGCGAGCGAAGGTTGAGAGCCCTACCTATCACTCTAGATAGGAGACGTGTTGGAAAGGCTCTGTTGAACGTGGAGTGCACGCAAGTCCGGCAGTCGAGAACGCAGCGACAGTCAATCAATAAGGAAGATAGTGGTGTTTCAATACAGTAAGCTGACATATATCGGGCCTGAGCACGTAGGGGATGTATGGTCGACCTGCCCGATATTGAGTGGCCTGATGACCTACGTTGCGGCGTGTGTGGCGCCGTCGTGGGCGACAAGGGATTGAAGATACACGTCGCACGTCTCGTCATCCCACGCGAACCAGAGCTCTACGCATGGTGTGAAGAGCACAAACCAGTATCTGAGGAAGAGGAGTTGTTTACGCGGGTGCGGCGAGGAGACTTCCTTGAACAGGCCCAATCTTGGGATGACTATGACTGACGAGAACCCACATCGTCTCTTGCCAGACGACCTCTGTGAGGCACTCGCCGAAGGATTCGATGAGGGAAGTTGGCGATGGAATTCTTACGTGAGTTTCGAGCCCGAAAAGTAGAATAAGAACTGTTGGTAGAGTTCTTACGTGGCGAGTACCCGTTCGTGGAGACCTTTCTTAGAGGAGAGATTCGGCCGCGGACCGGGGATACAGTCACTGATTCACCTATTTAGTCTCTTCTAGTTTTGAAATTCGTTGCTCTTCTACTATATGAGTTTGACTACTTTTGGAGTCTGAAAACTAGGTGAATTTATATCCCAAACAGCCGTCTCTACTATTGATGAAAACGAACAAATTCCCCGGTTTCGGCCGTGATACGACCTTCTGTGAAGTGCCGCAGTCTTTCAATGGGGTGGCGCAGGAATGAGCGCCGCTGACGACTCTCCAATCGAGAATGTTGAACAGGCGGCTAATGACGACCTGACGAAACTTGCGGAGGAGTTGGTGGAGAAGATGTCTCCGTCGCTGTCCTCGATGACCTCGACGCCGTCGCTGGAGTCAATGACTCCCCGAGATGCCATTGACAAATATTTCCGAACTCGTAACCTCCCCAACGGGACCGCAAACACTCACCGCTCGTCCCTGTACAATCACTTCCTCGTCTGGTGCGACGAGGTGCGAGGAATCGATGATATGAGCGAGCTCACGGGCAGTGACATCGCGGAGTACCGTGTATGGCGACGGGAGGTGGCTCCGACGAAAGTAGAGAAGCTCGCCCCGAAATCTGAGGAGACCCAACAGAAGATTCTTCGAGTCTTCATCAAGCGATGCGAGTCGTGGGGTGTCGTTGCTCCGAACCTCCGAAAGTACGTCATCATCCCGAAACTGAGCCGAAGCGACGAAGTTCGTGAGGAATTCTTGGACTCGGAGACCGCTAAACACATTCTGGACTGGCTCGGCCGGTACGAGTACGCAAGCCTACACCACGTTGTCTGGTTCCTGTGTGCGGAAAGTGGAGCACGGCTAGGGGGTGTCCACTCCCTCGACGTTGATGACTACGTTCCCGAGAGAGAGGGTGGCTACCTCAAGTTGCGACACCGGCCGGAAACGGGAACGACGCTGAAGAACGGGGAGGAAGGAGAACGGAACGTCAGTATCTCCTCCCGGCTGTGTGAAGTGCTGGACGATTATCTCGAAGACAAGCGGGTCGACCAGACTGACGATTTCGACCGAGAGCCACTGCTAACGACTGTGCACGGGCGACTTTCGAAATCCACGATTCGGAATTACTTCTACGCGTGGACTCGCCCGTGTGCTACTGGAAGCGGATGTCCGTATGGCCGAGACCCGCGTGAGTGTGAAGGTGCACAGCGGAACAATTGGGCCTTCAAGTGCCCCGATAGCCTGAGTACCCACCCGGTCCGGAAAGGATACATCACGGCCGAGCTCAAGGGGGGAGTTCCGCAGACGGTCCTCTCAGAACGCTGTGACGTATCCGAGAAAATCCTCGAAAAGCATTACGACCACCGTACCGAGCAAGAGAAAATGCAGGTTCGGAGGGAGATGATGAAGATGAGCCGCAAAATGGGTCGGGGATATGGCGAATAGCGTTCTCCTGAACCGATAGTGGCCGTGGTGTAGCCAGTCAGTGAATAGCGGAAGCTCAATTCTGATTTTCTCCCTGACGAGGAGGACCTTCCATACTGTCGAGTTGATACCCTGCCATGATATGAGTTATTAGCACTACCACATATGACCATGGGAAGTGATGCTGAGGAATTCAAGCAGAAACTGAGCTCGTTCAAAGAATTCAGCGATGGTAGCGGCGGCCACTATCTGATGATGCAGTTTGAGGACGGCAGCGGTGTGGTGTTTGAAAAACAATCAAGCCGCAGCGACCTCGCGATATCGGAAATCTCACCGGTGTATCGAGGTCTGATGGATTCAATGAGAAGTATCGCAGACGGAACCGACTTTTAGACCGATGAGACAAGTAACACTCAGCAAAACCTCCGGAGGTTGATGCAGGAATAGTACCTGTCATTTCATGTTCTGACTATTGGACCACCGTCTTTCGTACGAGTGCTCGCTCACAATTCGAACCGACCCACTGAATT
The DNA here is from genome assembly GCF_026616205.1 of Halolamina litorea. Taxonomy (NCBI): domain Archaea; kingdom Methanobacteriati; phylum Methanobacteriota; class Halobacteria; order Halobacteriales; family Haloferacaceae; genus Halolamina; species Halolamina litorea. The sequence goes on along the minus strand of NZ_JANHGR010000001.1, from coordinate 1,485,351 downwards.
CTTGATATTCACCGTGCAAATGGTACTATGGCAATTGTTCGATGTCAAGACCATCCCCCGAGAAACACCAACTATGCAATCGCAGTTGAGCCGGTAGGCTATCCGGAGACTTCTCTAATCTGTGGGCGCCGGGGCAGCGAACACGAAGAGGTTGGCTGGGTATATCTCCTACCGGAAGAGTACGATGAGTATCAGTCCGGGAAGCGTGTTTTTGGCTTGTGGGGTCCCGATTCTTCCTCCAGCGCTGCAAAGGTGCAAGTTAGTGATGAGGCTGTTGAAGGTCTGAACAAGTGGAATCAGGAAGAGGAGGAGTCGGCTTCGGGTCTACAGTCACAATCCAGCATCGACCGATACTGAACTTCAGTCACCCGGGCCCGTCGAAACAGTAGCAGGGACTGCTACATCAGCCTGAATCTACTGTATTTGGTAGTCTGAGTTACTCTCGTTATTATGCCGAACTGCTGAGCGGTAATGTCTCTTTCAGCACGTGCTTCATGAACCGCTTCCGTCCCGATTCACCCGTTAAGAAGCTTTCAAATTGGGGGTACTCATGTTTCGCCTCATCCTGTGGAATCAGATGGGTCTCGAAATATTCATTCGTCCCGGACAGGCTCTTGACCTCGCCTTCCTCAACTCGTTCTAACCAATCACTGAAGTCGCGGTCACTCTTCGATTGGTTCTCCCCCTCACTACTCAGCAGCTGTAGGTTCGCGATGTGGTCTCGATGGTCCTTGTGCCACTCGACCTGTTCTGGCTCGACACCGTGATTCTCTAAGTAGTCCCTGTCTCCGAGTTTCTTTCGGGGGAATATGTGGTCTACCTCGTATTCTGCGTGACCAGCCCGCCGCTCCCCCCGATAGAGATGCGTGAGCAACACATTTCGCCGAGACCCCGACTGATAGCCAATCTCGTCCAGCAATTGGTCAAGTCTCCCTTCGTCAAGCTGTGTCGGAGCCCCCCGTCCACTCAACTCTTCCAAGATGTCTACCGCGGGGAACTCATCACCATCAGATTCCCAGATGTGTTGTCGCGCAGTTTCCAGCACTTGCTGTGACCCGATGTCGCCGAAGATACTGTTCAGAACCGTCGTAGCTAGCCAGTAGTGGATTTTCTCGTTTTCTCCCGATGTATCGTAGTCGCTCTCGTAGAGGAATTGGATGACTGGGGTGACGACAGTCTTACTGGAAAGTGCGGCGTCGTGGAATCCGAGGTCTGCAGCGAGTTCAAACGCATTCACGACTGCCTCCTCAAACTCTTCATCACGGAATATGTCCTCTGCCTCGGTGAGAAGCTCGCCGTCATATCTCCCATCCCTCCTGAACGACGGTGTTTCGCCGGATAGCAGTAACAGAGTTCTGAGCGTGAACCGCTTACCGAATGTGAACCCCTCCTCGGAGAGTCGCTCGTTTCCAGAGAGACGTTCGGTGAATCGCTCAATCTCGTTTTTCGCGTCTGTCGGCGTGCCTTCTTCTTCCACCGTCTCCCAGTACCCAGTGAGAAGTGCAAGCAGAATATCCACTCCCGAGAGCTCTATACCGCCTTTGTTTCGTCGGATGAATAGTTCGCGGGCAGTCTTTTCGTTAGCTAACGTTCTCTCATAGAGGATGGCATTTCGTTGGTTTACTCCCCACCAGAGTTGCTCCGCAGTGTCTATCGCGTCAGAGCGTTCAGTGTCGCTAAGTGATGATGGGAGTTCACCCTCGACTTGTTCAACGAATTGACTCTCATCGAGAAAGGCGTCTTCCGTAAGTCCGGAGCCAGCTTCCAAGAGAGACCCCACTCTTAGCCAATATCTATCGCCAGCACTGTTCAGCCCTCCACTCTTTCTGAAGTCGAACTCGTAAACCAACTCACGGTCGTGGTTGTCACCCTCCTCTCCAGATAGGAGGTCCAAATATAGGTGGCGACGATTGTAGGAACTCGCATTTTTCTTCCACGCGCCATGGATTCGCGTCGTGTAGCTCCCATAGAGGCCAATATAGAACGAAGTCAGCCTCTGTTGACCATCAAGAATGAGGGTGTAGGAGTCTGGGAATCCGGGGAGTCGCTTGCTGTAGCGGCGGACCTCTTCCTCATGTGAATATCCCCTCTCGTCAACGTAGTGCCTGATGAATTTATACGCAGGGTCTTCACGTTCGTTGACAGCTCTGTCCCAGACTAAAATAGACCCGAGCGGGAGCCCACGTAATAGAGAGTCCCAGAGCATCTCTACCTGCTGTTGGCTCCAACAGTAATCCCGCTGGAGACAGGGAATGAACAGTGAATCGTTCAGCCGAGGGAGTTCTTCGGCCACCGGAGTAGTTTCAGCCATTAGATGGTCTACCCTGATGTCAATAACTCATTACGAAGTGGGATAAAATCAGTGTATTTTGAATACAGTGTACTTAGGGCGGGGTAGATACTATAGCTGTTTGCTGAAGGTAGTTTCAACGAGACAACATTCCTACTCATCCGGGCTCAACGAAAGTTGTAGTCGAACTGACTAGTATTCACTGGTTGAACTATTCACGTCGATTCTGCGGTACTGGTTCGGAATTCCTAGTAGCTGATTCGGGGGATGAACGGGGGTTTGGATACCCCCTCAGAGGTTGTCGAGGTACTTTCGACGCTGCTCCATCTTCGTTCGCTCATCACGACGGTCGTAGTGCTTGTCGAGTGTCGCTGGAGCGACGTTCGCACGTGCTGAGACCACTTCGACCGGAACATCGGAAGCAAGGTGGTTCGTTATCGCTCCGCGACGAACCGCATGTGACGAGACACTCTCCGGGCACTTCGATGCGTGAGTGTAGTCCGCCGCCTCGCAGTCATCCGGGTCTCGATTGAGGGGACAGGAGATGCCGATTTTGCACGGTCGCGACCAGTTGTACACAATCGATGTTGGCGTGGTAGCGTGCATGCGGCCACTCGATGTGGCGATGAGCGGCTCCCGCCCGTATTCGTCGACAACGTCGGGGCGTCGAGTGTCTATCCAGTCATCCAGCAATCCACAAACCTCCGTCGACAGCGCGACGAATCGTTCTCCTTCCTCCTTGTTCTTGATTGGCGTTCCTGACTCTGGCCGATGTCGGACCTCTAGTGACTGTTCCTCCGCGTGGTAGTCCGACAAATCAAGCGTTCGGACTGCGCCTCGACGGAGCATGGTGTGCCACTGGAGTGTGAGAACGATGTGTGCCCGCGAGGCGTACTTGTACCTCCCAAGGTAGGTCAAGACAGCTTCTGCCTGCTCTGCTGTGAGACGCTCGTCTCGAACGTTCTCGTTCGCATCGAGGTCGGGGGAGAGGACCTTCTCGCTGAGGTCGGGTTTGACTGCGTCGACTGTCTCAAGGAAGCGGATGAACACGCGGAGCGTATCCATCTGAGTCTTCTCGGTGACTGGCTTGATTTCGGTGTCATAGTTCCGGCGCCAGAGACGGAACTCGTGGAGAAGTCGCCCCGTGAGCTCGTTGAGGTTGGTGAGCTCCTTTTCGTCCTCACACCAGCGAATGAAGTGGCCGAGCCGGGACTTGTGTGAGCGAAGCGTCGATTTGGCCACTTCGCGTCGGCGATGGTCGATGTACAGTTCGAGTGCTTCGTCGGGTGCGATTGGTTCGAGGTCGTCCATGTCTGTTCCAGTGAATCCCAGTCAGGAGGAGCGGGAACGGGGCCGACCTGTTGACTGATACTAAGTTGTCACGGGGTGCAGAGGGTTCCTGCAGCGCCCATCCTTCTCCGTCACGTTCCGCCGCCAAAAACGACTGGTCGACGAGGCCGCGGCCCGGTACGAGCTCTACTAACACAAACCGCGGCGTCCCGGCTCAGCACCATCCGCGAACGGACCACTCCCCGACACTCGACGCTACGCGGAGGGGTTCCAGATGTCGTCCCGGACGACGTCGGGGTGGTGGCTCGTCACCCACTCACGGACCGTCTCGTCCGTCTGCCCCCTGTCGAACCCTTCGGTCGACTCCCACGTTTCGAAGGCGACCCAGACGGTCCGTTCGGGGTCGAACCCGAGCGCGTAGACGGTCTCGGGCGTCTCTGCGAGGAGGGCGAGCACCTCGTTGTCCCCCGCCTCGTCGGCACGTATCGCGACGGGCCAGACCGGGTCGTCGTCCGAAGAGTCGACGAGTGCTTCGGCCTCCGAGACAGTGAGTGAGCGGTCGGGCAGCGCTTCCTGAATCTGCACCTCGGTGGACATTGGTAGTAGCGAATCGTTCAGCGAGGCGGGGTAAAGTTACGCTTCCGTTCCGGCCCCGGTCGGTCCGTTACAACCCCGCCGTCGCCCACTCCTCACTCGTTCGCGTACTCCTTCTCGAAGCCGCGGAACTCCGTCCGGTGGGCCTCCTCGTCGGCGAGGACCGTCACCGCGAGGTCCTCGGTCACCGGGTCGTCGGCGTCCTCGGCGGCGGCGATGAGCGCGCGGTAGGTGTCGATGGCGTCCTCCTCGGCGTCGAGGACGCCCCGGATCACCGAGAGCACGTCCGTCGAGTCCTCGGGGGGTTGGAGGGAGTCCTGCCGGGCGACGAAGTCGGCGGAGCTGGGCGGTCGGGCGTCGAGCTGCTTGAGTCGGTTGCCCAGCTGTTGGGCGTGGCCGAGTTCCTCTTGGATGTCCGTCTGGAGGCTCTCCTTGATCTCCTCGGCACGGACGCCGTCGAGGACGATGGCGTTCGTCTGGTAGTTCATCACGGTCTCCATCTCGTCGCCGTAGGCCTTGCGCAGCAGGTCGATGACTTTCTCCGAGCTCATGCAGTTACGATTGTGTCCAAGAGACGAAATAACCGTCGGCGGTTCCCGGTCCCTGCCGGTACCGATCAGCCGGCGACCGCCGCGATAGCCACCGCCTCGCGGTAGCACGCGACCGCGAGCAGCGAGTACCCGCCCACGAGCATCGCCCACTCGCGCCGGTCCAACGACCAGTCCTGCGGCGACCGGACGCGTTCGAACTCCTCGCGCCAGCGTGGCCCGGACCGTTGGTGCCAGAGCATCAGCCCGCGGGTCGAGACGACGATGGCGACGACCGCCGTGATCTCCATCGGCCCGCTGCGTTCGACGAGCACGGCCAACGACGGCACGATCCGTTCCCCGCTCCCGATCGCGAGCGAGCCGGTACCCCAGACCGCTCCGTACCGCGGTGCCTGCACGACTTCGATCACGTAGCCCATCGGCGTGTTCACCGACCGGAGGGTGTTCGCGGCGACCGCGATCAGCGAGACGGCGACGTTCCAGCCGAACAGCGTCAGGAACTCTCGGCTGACGCTCCCGGCGTACTCGGCTTCAGCGACGGGGTTCCCGCCGCGCAGCAGCCCCTGCGGGAGGAGGTAGTAGCTCACAACCCACGAGAGCGTGAAGACCGTCGCCACGAGCAGCCACAGCGAGACGAACCGCACCAGCACGTCGTCGTGGTTGACGTAGCTGCCGACCGTTCGCAGTACCCCGAGTCCGGTGGTGTCGGCGTTCGTGTCACTCGACATGTCTCCCCGTGAGGGGAGCCGGCGAGAAAGAACTACTCGTAGGTGTGGACCTGTCCCGTCGTGTTCGACTCGATGTAGTCCCAGTCGTACTCGACGCCGAGGCCGGGGCCCTCGGGCACCGAGACGGTCCCCCCCTCGACGGCCTCCATCATGTCGGAGTAGTCGCCCTCGTACACCGGCGGCTGGGTGTTCTGGCAGTAGGGATGGACCAGCGCCATCTCGTAGTAGTTCGAGTTGCGGCAGGCGGCGATGCAGTGGCGTTGGGCCGGCCCGGGCGCGTGGAACTCGATGTCGAGGCCGAACGCCTCGGCGACGCGGGCGACCTTCATGGCGCCGGTGATGCCGGCGTCGTACTCGGGGTCCGCTCGGAGGAAGTCCGTCGCGTCGTTGGCGGCGAAGTCGGACTTGAGTTCCAGCCCGCGGACGTGTTCGGTCTGGAGGATCGGCGTATCGAGCTTCTGTGAGAGTTTCCGGTGGGCGTGCTGGGAGATGCCGCCGTCGCGGAACGGGTCCTCGTACCAGAAGAAGTCCTGTTCGTCGACGGCCCGCCCGAGTTCGAGCGCGTCGGCGAACGTCTCCAACTCACAGGCGGGGTCGTGCATCAGGTCCATCTCGTCGCCGACGCGCTCGCCGACGGCGTGGACGGCTTCGACCTCCCGGTCCAGGTCGCGCGAGGAGTCGCCGCCGCCCCAACCGTGGATCTTGAAGCCGCCGAAGCCGGCGTCGAGACAGTCCTCGGCGAAGTCGGCGAACGCCTCCGGGGAGTCGAGGCCGCCGGCGTCGTCGCCGTGGTACGTCGACGCGTAGGCGGGCATCTCGGTGCGGTAGGTGCCGAGCAGTTCGTGGATCGGCGCGTCGTAGTACTTGCCCGCGAAGTCCCACAGCGCGATGTCGATAGGGCCCATCCCCATCCGGTCGTACTTCCGGAGCGCGCGCTTGATCTCAGACCAGTGTTTCTCGCGTTCGAGGGGGTTCTTGCCGATCAGGTACTTCGCGATGATGTTGTACTGGGCCGCCGCCGGGGAGTTTCCGCCGACGTACTCGCCGGTGACCCCCGTGTCAGTGTGGATTTTGACGCCGAACAGCTTCCGGTAGGTGGTCTCGCCGGGTTCGTAGACGAGGTTGAAGCCGTGTTCGTCGGTGCCCACGTCCTCCAGCGGGTACTCGAACTCTCGGCTCTCGATCCTCGTGATAGTCGGTGGCATAGCCTTCCTCTCCGTGGGCCGACAGTAAAAACCCCCACGCCGGACGGCGTCGACGGCGTCGGGAGAGCCGGCTGGGGAATACCGAACTACTCGTCGCCCAAGACGCCGAGTCGGCCGATGCCCGGGTCCCCGAACCGGAACGAACAGCCGACGTGGGGCACGTCGAGCGTCCGCGGGTACGCGTGGGAGGCCGCGTGTTCGTGGAGCACTTTCGGGTCGGCACCGACGCCCTGCCACATGTCCCAGTGGCTCGGGAGGAGTCGGTCCAGTTCGAGTTGGTTCGCCGCCTCGATGATCTCGTTTTCGTCCATGTACCAGCGCGTGCGCTCGCCATGGCCCGTTTCCGGCTCGTAGATATGCCCGACCGAGCCGAACGCCAGCGCGCCCACGTCGATGTCGAACTCGTCGGCGACGGCGGGGAACGCCTCCGGCGCGGGCCGGCTGTCGCCGCCGTGGAAGAACGTCCCCGACGCGTGTTCGACGACGTAGCTCACCGGCTCGATGGCGTCGGGGTCGTTCGCCCCGCGGACGTGGACCGTGAAGTCCCCGACTTCGAAGTCCGCCCCTTCTGCGACGACGCGGCGCTGCTCGTCGGGTGCGCGCAGGTCGCCCTCGTAGTCGGGTGACTCGTAGGACGCGCTGGGTGCGTAGAGGTCGGCGCCGAGGTCCTCGACGAACGGGCCGTAGGAAGGCGGATGGATGTGGTCGATATGCTCGTGGGTGGCGAGCACCGCGTCGCAGTCGGTCGCGTCGGTGGGGTCGACCGGGACGGGGATCATCCGGATCAGGTTCGGCGGGTCGCCTTCGCCGAAGTACGGGTCGACGTAGAGCGTCGTCGACGCCGACCGCAGCACGAACCCGTTACAGCCGAGGTACCATCCGATCGCGCCGTCGCCGGGGTCGGCGGCTTCGACCTCCTCGCGTACGAACCAGTCGCCCCACGTGGAGTGGACCATGCTCGCCGGGTTCGGGTGGCGGGGAGAAAGTGTTAGCGCCGGGATCGGATCGCGCCCGACGGTTGACGGGGAGTCGACGGTCAGTTCCCCTGGATCGCGTCGATCACCATCGCGGCGGCGACGACCGGCTCGGTCGGCACGTCGCTGGCGTCGTCGATGGTCACCTCGTAGCGGTCGCGCAGGGAGAGCTGGCCCTCGATGCTCCCGACGTGGTCGCCGTCGGCGTCGGTGATCTCGTACTTGTGAGGGATCAGCTCGCCGAAGGGAACGACGTTCCGGGCGAGCGTCGTCAGCGCGCCGCGGGAGTTGATCTCCGCGAGTTTCGCCTCGGTGTCGGCGTCGCGGATCTTCCAGGTGTCCTGCATGATCGAGTAGTCGTTGTCGAGGACCACGACCGGTTCGTCGGTCACGGCGTCGGTCAGCGTGTAGTCGCCCGCCACGTCGAGGATGCCGCCGGCGTTGACCTCGAACACGTCCTCGCCGTTCTCGTCGACGAACGGGAACTGCTCTTTGAGCTTCAGCATCTTCTGTTTCCCCCGGAGCACCACCTCGCCGTTCTCGTCGAGGGCCCGGAACTTGGTCCGGATCAGGCCCTGTTCGACGGTGTAGCTGTCGTCGGCGAGTTCGATCCCTTCGAGGGCGTAATCGTCCGTCACGCTCGTCGCTTCCCCCGGGACCACTGAAAAGGGTTCGTACGCAGCTATCGCTGTGAATAGCCGGCGCCGCTCAGAGTTCGACCGTCTCCCCGCGCTCGCTGGCCTCGTACACCGCCTTGATCGTCTGGATGTCCCGCAGCGCGTGCTCGCCGTCGGGATGGGGCTCAGTGTCTGTCAGCAGGCAGTGGGCGAAGTACTCGAACTCCTCCTCCATCTGGTCGACCTGCTCGAAGCCAACGTCGATGGTCGTCTCACCGCGCTGGAGGGTGAGCGCGCGGTCGTCCCACGGGTAGAACGCCGGTTCGACCCGGATCCGACCCTCGGTGCCGATCACCTCGATGTGGCTGGCCATCTGGGCGTTCTGGCTGGCCGTACAGACCGCGAACACGTGGTCGGGGAAGTCGAGTTGGAACGCCGCGTGCTCGTCTGGCACGTCGTCGAACTCGGGGTTCACTGATGCCACTTTCCCCCGAACACGCTCTGGGTCGGCGTCGAGCAGGAAGCGTGCCGTGTTGAGCGGGTAGATCCCGATGTCCATCGTCGCACAGCCCCCCGAGAGGTCGCCGTCGAGGCGCCACTGGTCCGGGTCGGGGACGAGGTCGAGGATCGGTTCGGTCATGTTCCCGTTGACGAACACCGGCTTCCCGATCAGCCCCTCGTCGATGAACCCCTTTGCCCGGCGGACGGCGGGTTCGGTCTGCATCCGGTAGGCGACCATCAGCGTCGCGTCGTGCGCCTCGACGGCCTCGATCATCGCTTCGGCGCGCTCGACGGTCGCCTCCATCGGTTTCTCACAGAGGACCGCCTTCCCCAGTTCGGCGGCCGTCTCGACGAACGGCAGGTGGAGCGCGTTCGGGGTGACGACGTAGACGGCGTCGTAGGCGTCGGCGGCGACGCCCTCGTGGAAGTCGTCGTAGGTGATCGCGCGTTCGACGGTCGCTGAGTCCGTGGCGACCTCGTTGGCCTTCTCCGGATCGCTGCTGACGAGTACGGTCGTCTCGCAGAGGGCGGCGCTCTCGACGGCCGGCATCGCTTGCTCGCGGGTCCACCAGCCGACACCGACCATGGCGATCCGGACCGGGTCGTCGGTTTCCTCGAGTTCCTGCCAGTCCCGCCGGTCGAACTCGTCGGCGAGCGTCTCGATATCCATGCCGTCGTCGTCTCGCGGCGACGGCAAAGGCGTTGTGCCGGCTCCGACCCGACCCTCAGTAGTTGTCGTACACCGTCTTCGAGATGGTGTAGAAGTCGAGGCCGGCGTCGCCCTGCTCGCGGTAGGTCTCGCTGGAGGAGGCCTTCATCCCGCCGAACGGGACGTGCAGTTCGACGCCCGTGGTCTTCTCGTTGATCTTCACCACGCCAGCCTCGATGTCGTCGACGAAGCGGTTGGCCTCCGAGTGGTCCTCGGTAACGATGCTGGCCGAGAGGCCGTAGTCGACGCCGTTGGCCACGTCGAGGGCCTCCTCGTAGCCGCTCACGGGGATCACCGAGAGCACCGGGCCGAATATCTCCTCCTGCGCGATCCGGGCGTCGGGTGCCACGTCCGAGAAGACGGTCGGTTCGACGAAGTGACCCTCGTGGGCGAGCGCGTTGCCGCCCGTCTCGATGGTCGCCTCGGTCCGCCCCACGTCCACGTAGTCGAGGGTCGCGTCGAGTTCCGACTCGCTGACCTGCGGGCCCATGTCCGAGTCGCCGAGGCCGGGTGCCGGTTCGATCGCTTCGGCGGCGTCGACGACGGCCTCGACGAAGTCGTCGTAGGCGTCCTCGTAGACGATCGCCCGCGAGCAGGCCGTACAGGCCTGCCCGGTGACGCCGAACGCGCCCGCGGCGACGATCTCGGCCGCTTCCGCCACGTCCGCCGTGTCGGAGACCACGGTGGGGTTCTTCCCGCCCATCTCCAACTGGACGCGCTTGCCGTCCTCGGCGGCGGCGTCCCGGACCGCGTTCCCGACCGCCGTGCTGCCCGTGAAAGAGACGGCGTCCACGTCGGGGTGGCTCGCGAGTCGGTCACCGACCTCGCTGCCGGGACCGGTGACGACGTTCAGCACGCCCTCGGGGAGCCCCGCCTCCGCGAGCGCCTCCGCGATCTCGTGGGTACAGCCCGGCGCGAGCGTCGCGGGCTTGATGACCGCGGCGTTGCCCGCCGCCAGTGCGGGGGCGATCTTCCACGCCGGAATGGCGACCGGGTAGTTCCACGGCGTGATCAGGCCGGCGACGCCCACCGGCTCGTTCTTCGTCCGGAGGGTCGTGTTCCGGCCGCTGGAACCCTTGACGACGCCGCCGAGGTCCCGTGCCTTCGCGCCGTAGTAGTCGAAGATGTCGATAGCGCGCTGGACCTCGCCCCCGGCTTCGGGCCTCGTCTTCCCCTCCTCGCGCACGAGGTGGTCGGTGATATCCTCCTTGCGGTCGGCGAGCAGCGCGCTGGCCCGCGAAAGCACCCGACCGCGCTCGGGTCCGGGGGTGTCGCCCCACGCCTCGCCAGCGTCGACGGCCGCCGCGACGGCCGCGTCGGTCTCGGAGACGCCGGACTCGGGGTAGGTGGCGACGGCCTCGTCCGGGGCCGCGGGGTTGTACGTCTCGAACGTTTCGCCGCCCTCGGCGTCGACCCACTCGCCGCCGATGAAGTTCGCGTACTCAGTCATGACTCCGTGTTGTGGTGGTTCAGTGATAATCCTTTAGCCCGGACCGGCCGGGTCAGCCGCCCGGCGCGTGTCGGCTATCCCTCCGGCGGAACGTACTCGACGCCCGGAGGGATTCGGTCGTCGTCGGGGCGCTCGACGACGATAGTGTTCGAGAGGCGGTTGAACAGCCTGAGGTACTCCCCCTCCATCGCGATCCAGCCGATCAGCGCGTCCAGCGGGAGCAGGAACGCCTTGCCGAAGCTCTCCACCGCGGCCTGCACGTAGCTGATCTCCCCACCCCCGTGGTCGGCGACGGCGACGTCCATCACGAGCTTTCCGGCGGACTGCCCACGGGTCCCCTCGAGGACCGTCCAGTAGAGCCACAACGCGGCCCCGCTCGCGCCGACGGTCGGCAGCGTGAACGAGAGCCCGAAGGGGAGCCCCGAAACCCCCTCCGAGAACACCGACACCACGGCGCCGACGAGTATCACGTCGATCAGCCACGCCCAGAAACGATCGTCCCACGACGCCAACTGGATCACCGTCCGCTCACCCGCACCGTCGTCGACTTCGGTCATACGGGGCCGTTCCGCGGATGGGAGCAAAAACCCTCCCCTGCGACGGGGATTTATGCCGGCGTCGCCCCTCGGCCCCCGCATGCAGTACTACCGACAGGACGGCGACGACGCGTCGCGGCTGCTGGCCGTCGACGACGCCTCGGGAACCGCCGCGTACGACCTCACTGCGGTCAAACCCCGGCTCCGGACGTTCCGGGACCTCGCGGCGGCCGCGAACGTCGCCGGCACCGGCGTCGATGCCCTCACGGCAGACCTCGTCGCCGACGCGCCGACCGTCGAGCGCCCCGACGACGCCGAGGCGGCGCTCCCGCTGGTCCCCGAGGAGGTGTGGGCCGCCGGCGTCACCTACGAGATCAGCGAGCAGGCCCGGGAGGAGGAGAGCGGGATGGCCGACGTGTACCTCGACGTCTACGACGCCGAGCGGCCGGAGATATTCTTCAAGGCGACGCCGAGTCGGACCGTCGGTCCGGGGGAGGCCGTCGGCGTCCGCGGTGACTCCGACTGGAACGTCCCCGAACCCGAACTGGGGCTGGTGTGCTACGACGGCGAGATCGTCGGCTACACGGTCGGCAACGACGTGAGCAGCCGCGACATCGAGGGCGAGAACCCCCTCTACCTCCCGCAGGCGAAAGTGTACGACCGCTGCTGTGCGATCGGCCCCTGCGTCGTCGGCGCCGACGCCGTCGACGACCCCCACGATCTCGGGATGTCGATGCGGATCGAACGCGACGGCGAGACGGTGTACGAGGACGCCACCTCGACGGCCGAGATGGCCCGCACCTGCGAGGAACTGGCTGCAGCGTGGCGTGCCCACAACGCGGTCCCGGAGATGGGTGTGCTGCTCACCGGGACGTCGCTCGTCCCCGAGGGCGAGTTCACGCTCACGCCGGGCGACGAAGTCACCATCGAGATCGCGGGGATCGGCGAGCTATCGAACGGGGTCGTCGAAGTCTGAGCCTCCGGCCTCGTTCACTCGGGCGCCCATCCCTCGCCGACCAGTCGGCTCTCGCCGTCCTCGATGGCGACCTCGAAGGCGCCACCCTCGGGGAGGTCGGTCGCGCGCATCTCGGCTTCCAGCCGGCGGTTCGAGACGGCCGCGAGGATGCAGTAGAGCGGCCCGGTGTGGGAGACCAGCACCCGGGACTCGCCGAGGGCCATCTCGTCGAGCATATCGGCCCAGCGTTCCAGCGTGCGTGTCTCGACCGCGCGCCAGGACTCGCCCCGCTCCGGTGCCCGGAGGAGCGAGTCAGCGCCGTCGCCGGTGTGGTCACGCTTGACTCGGTGGTAGCGGTCGTCGTCGAGGCCTTGGAGCACGCCGAAGTCACGCTCACGGAGCGCTTCGTGGCTGGTGATCGTCGCCCGCTCGCCCAGACAGTCGGCGACGACCTCGGCGCTCTCGCTCGCGCGGCGGAGGTCCGATGTCTCGATGCCCACCGGCTCGTCGGGGAGTCGGTCGTCGAGGTACGCGCCCGTCGCCCGGAGCTGTTCGCGTCCTGCCTCGGTGAGTGGGACCGGCGCCCACCCTTGGACGCGCTCGGCCGCGGTCCACGGCGTCTGCCCGTGGCGCACGAGGTACACGGTCTTCGAGTCGCTCATGCCCGGTCGGTCGACGACGGCCGTGTTACGACTGTCGATCGGACGCCGTCGGCACGACCGTCACCGGTGGAGCGACCGCGTCAGCGTGAACACGAACAGCGCGATCATGAACGCGCCGAGCAGCGCCTCGACGTTCGCCAACAGTCGGATCGGCACGGCCTCGACGGTCGTCCCCCCCAACACGAACGCCGTGAACGACGCCGAACTCAGCAACAGCGCGCCGTCGACGCCCCCGTAGGTCGGCGAGGAGAAGCCGGGCAACAGGTACCACAGCACCCAGTAGACCGCCGCGAAGCCGCCGACGAGCAGGAGCGAGGACCGGAGCGCACGGCGGGGCCGCTCGCCGTAGCCGGCGACCCAGTCGAAGGTCCGGTTGGCGTAGAAATCCACCCAGTCCCCCTCACGCCGGTGGATCTCCCGCCTGATCCGGCGTTCGTTCACGAAGAGGTTACCCGCGGTGCTGCTGTCGCCCACGTCGTCGGCCCCTTTTCGAGCCTCGATGTACGTCAGTTCCTGCTGTTCCAGCGACCGGGAGGCCGCGTCCGGGTCCGCGAGCGCGTCAGCCAACGCGTCACGGAGCGTTGCGGTGTCGACGCTCTCGGGGTCGGTGTCGCCGTCGACCCGCCCGGCGAGCGCGGCGAGGGCGTCGCCCGCGCCGTCGGCCACCGTCGCCGCGAGCCGTCGGTCGTCCTCGTCGTCAGAACGGACCGCCCGAGCGAGGAGCGTGGCGACGCCGACGCGGTAGCGCTCGCGCCGGAACGGTGCCACACCCAGCTGTTCGGGGTTCTCGGGGCCGTTCTTCGCGACGCGTTCGAACGCGCGCTCGCCGGCGCCGTCGAACACGGCGCTCGCGAGCGACTCGGCGTCGTAGGGTGGATCGGTCTCCGCGAGCCACTCGCGCAGGCGGGGGCGGGCCACACACAGCGCCGCGAAGTCCCGCGCGTACTCGGTCGCGTCCCCGAACGCGCGGGCGAACGCGACTGTCTCGCGACGCTCCGGCGACTCGTCGATCAGCGTCCAGTCGGCGCGTTCGAACCCCCGCCGGGCCTCGTCGACGAAGGTGAACCCCGCGAACGCCGTGCGGTCGAGCCAAAGCATCGCCGGCGCCGACGCGCCGCCGGGCCTGATCTGCACGTCCCCCAGTTCGGCTTCTTCGAGGTCGTAGAGCACCGTCTCCCCCGAATCATGTCCGGCCAGCACGCCCTCGTGTATGGTCGCCCCGCGGCAGTCCACCACCGAGAGGCGGTCGTGGGTCATGTTCGGGAGCGCCTGTAGCTGTTCGAACGTCCCTTCCGAGAGGTCGAGTCGGCCGCCGACCGCGAGCGTGGCGTCACGCCGGTCGCGCCCGCGGAGTTTGGTCTCGTCGTCGATCCGCGCCTCGCTGAACGAGAGCGTGCCGTCGATGGTCGCTTCGCCCAGCCGGGTTCCGGTCCGCGTCGCCAACGAGACGCCTTGGGTGATCGTCGCCCCGCTCGCGTCGAAATCGCCGCCGATGGCCATCCGGTAGCCGATCAGTTGCCCCACACAGTCGGCGCCCGTCAGGTCCACCGACCGCCGGGTCGTTAGCCCGCGGAACTGGAGGCCCGGGATGTCGCTCTCCGGATCGGCCCCCGAGACGGCGACGCCGGCGGCCGAGACCGCGTCGACGACCGCCTCCTTGAGCGTGAACCGCCCGCCACAGTCCCCGCCGGCGGCGTCGACCACGCCGTCGACGTGGCTGAACCCGAAGTCGAAGCGACTCCCGGCGGTCGTGTGAGCGACAGACGCGTCACCCCCGATCCGCGAGAACCGGCAGTCGACCCGGCCGTCCACGGTGGCGCGGTCGAGCGTCAGGTCGCCTTCGACCGTCACGAACCGCGCGCCCAGCGACCCCCCGATGTCGGCCCCTATGCCCGACAACGAGCCGAGGGTCGCGCCGTCCAGCCTGATCGGGGCGTCGATGGTCGCGTCGCCCAGCCTGAGGGTGTCGATGTCTGCACACCGCAGGTCGAGGGCGGGCACGTCCGGCGCCGCGTGTCGGCAGCCGTGGAGGTCGAGCGTGTCGAGTTCGACGCCCAGCATCCGCGAGGCGAGGGTGCGGTAGTCGCCGTCCGGGGCGTCGACGCCGAACTCCTCGGCGCTGTACTCGCCGCGGAGCGTCGCCAACACCGCCGCCCGGACATCGGCGTCGCTGGCGTCCTGATCGTGGAGCACGCAGCGGCCCCCCTCTCGGGGAACCCGGGGACACTGCCACCGGCCGTCGTCGTCACGCGGGAGGTCCGAAAAGGCCTGAACCTCCTCGACCGGTGAGTCGTCGTGGATGTAGTCGTACTCGGTCGCGAGCCACCGTGCGCACCGTTCTTCGGCGGCACGGAGGTTCAGGTCGTACCCACACCGGTCTGGCATGCCCCCTGCTTGCGAAGCGGCCGGCAAATACGTTCCCCTGCCCCGAAATCACTCGGCCTCGAGGCGCTGGGAGAGTCGGTAGGAGTAGCCGACCGTGATCACGACCGTCAGGAGGACCGGCGCGACGGTCAGCAGGAGGGCCCAGTCGGTGAACACCGCGGCCAGCAGCGTCGACGCCGCACAGAGTTTGAACAGCGGTGCGCCGACCTCGTGGGTCCGCTCCCAGACCTCCTCGCTCTCGAGGGTCCACGGCGTCCGAATGCCGACGAACCAGTTCTGTTCGGCCCGCCCCACGAGCACGCCGGCGTAGTAGAGCAGCCCCGCAGCCCCGAGCAGTACGAGCGAGACGAACGGGAAGCGGTAGCCGAGGTTGTAGGCGACGATGCCGACCTGGATGACGCTCAGGAAGCCGACCAGCAGCACCACGAACCAGTCGTACGCCGCGCGGAACGACGCGACGTTCTCCCTCCGCGGGTCGATCCGGGGCAGCGCCGCAAAGAGGGCGAGAAGCCCGATCGATACAGCCGGGAGAACTGCCAGTGCGGCTGCTTTCGGCAGTGTGTCGTCCGGCTGCCCCGCGGCGTTCCAGTGGGTCGCCATCTCCGCCGGGAGCGACGGGGCCGCGAGAACCCCCACCGCCGCCGAGGCGGCGACGATGGCGCCGGCCAGCCCGAAGCGTCCACTCGTGTTCACGAGTGTGTCGAGGAACCGATGGTACATACAGCTATTGCGAGACGGCGTACGGAACCCTCCCGGGGTGGTCGCTTCGGTGGTCCGTCGGAGATTCGGCACCCCGGAACTGGGTCCGGCCACGTTGGCATCCCGGCTCTCGGTGGGGAACACCCGATAGGTCATCGGGTGGCGAAGTTCGTCACGCGATGACTGTGCCGTCAACGAACTTATGTCCCTCCGACATGGCGTTGGAACCGTCCTGCCACGTCCCCATGACGACGATACTCCACACCGCCCGGCGGCGATCAGCCATCCTCGACCACCTGCGGGACGGCCCGCTCGACAAGCGCGACCTGCTCGACCGCGTCGCCGCCTCGCGGTCCACGGTCGACCGAGCGGTCGAGGAACTGCTCGACACCGAACTCGCCCGGGCGGTCGACGGCGGGTACGAGGCCACGACTGCGGGGGTGTTGGCGCTCGAACGCTCCCGGGCGTTCGACCGCGACGCCGACGCCATCTCGACGGCAGCGCCGGCGCTCGCCCCGCTCTGGAAGGAGAGCGTGATCGACGTGACGTTCATCCGGGGCGCC
Organism: Halolamina litorea; assembly: GCF_026616205.1. NCBI lineage: Archaea > Methanobacteriati > Methanobacteriota > Halobacteria > Halobacteriales > Haloferacaceae > Halolamina > Halolamina litorea. Next base: position 1,468,645 of record NZ_JANHGR010000001.1, on the reverse strand, counting down.
GACGTCTCGTCCATCGGCAACGCCGACGCGGTCGGCCTGCTCGCTGACCTCGGGTCGTCGATCCGGAACACCGACGAGATCGAGGGGACGTTCCCCCAGATCGCTCGCCCTTCCCTACTGGGTCCGATCCGTTCACGGGCCGGTGCGGGTGCCGACGTGACGTTCACGCTCTCGCGGTCGCTGTTCGAGACGCTCGCCTCGACGTTCCCGGGGTGGCTCCGTGAGGTCGCCGTCGACGGGAACGGAGACCTCGCCGTGGGGCCGGTGCCGGAGTACGGCCTCATCGTCTGTCGGAGCGGCGACGAGCGAGAGGCGTACCTGTTCGTCTACGACGACGGTCGGCTCCACGCCGTCCTCCGGAACGACGGCGAGGCGGCGGCGTGGGCCGCAGATCGGATCGCGGCGGTGCGTGCCGGCGCGAGCGACTGCCGGGAGCGGATCGAGGACCTCGACGCCGACGCCGGGTTCACCGGTGTCGGCGACGCCACCCCACCGTTCGGCGAAGCCTCGGCCGTCGCCGAGAGCATCCCCGACGAGGGGGACGAGCGGACCGACGGCCTGCTCGCAAGCGGCTACGCGATCGACGACGGGAAGCTCCGGACCCCCGCGTTCGGCACGCGGGAGGCCTGTACGGTGGCGTTCTGGATGCAGCCGACCGACCGCGGCGCCGGCTGGCAGATCCTCCTGAAGTGGGACCACCTCGTGGTCGCACTCAGACGCGGCGAACTGCACGGGATGGTGTACGACCCCGATCAGGAGGAGCGCCGCGCCTACACCGCCGTCCCGACCCCCGACATCCCGGACGGCCGCTGGCAGCACGTCGCCTACACCTACGACGAGTCCCGCGCCCGCCTGTACGTCGACGGCGAACGGGTCGACGAGACCGAGGACGACTACCCGCTCAGGATCGACGAGATCGGCGCGGCGCTGGGCTACCACTACCGGAACCGGGACGCGGGCGTCCACGACCCGACTTACGAGGGCCGACTGTACGACGCCCGGCTCTACGAGGTCGCACTCTCACCCGACGCCATCGATCGCCTCGTGACCGCGACAGACCCCACAGCCGCCGTTTGGGACGGCTCTTGACGGCTCCGGAGTCTTCGGCGCCCGCGACTCAGCCGCCGAGGTAGCGCTGTGCTCGCCGCACGACGGCGGTCCGGAGGGCGGACTCCTCGATGTTCCCATCGGTGAACAGCCGCCCGTGTTCCTCCCGGTACACGTCCGCCAGTAGCCCGTCACACAGTCGGTCGACGGTCGCTTCCTGTCCCCGGTCACGGAGCCGTGTGGCGACCTGTTCGAACCGGCGCTCGGTCGCAACCGCGTCGGCCAGCGATTCCGGGTCCTCCGCACCGATCGGTTCTGCGGGAGCCACCGATAGCTCGTCGTTCGGGAGGCGTGCGCACCCGCCGTGTTTGTCCCGGATCAACACCCCGGCCACGGGGCCGTCGTACCACGCCGACGCCGGGAAGGCGTAGCTGTCGGGGTCGAAATCCCGTCCGTGGACCTCCCGTTCGACCGCGTTGATCGGGTCGAGCCCCAATCGGTCGAAGATGCTCTCGACGGCGTCGGGCGGCCGAGGGCCGCCGTCGGCCGCGAGTACGTCGAAGCCGAGGAACGGCGGGAGCCGCGCCCACTCGTAGTCGATCCGCTCGCGGTGGGTCGCCCAGCCGACGAAGGTGAGCGCCGTCACGTCCGGGACGGCAGCGCGGAGGGCCTCCCGATCCAGTCGCTCGCGGACGTGCTGAACCGCCCGACGACACTCCCTCGGCACCGCGTCGTCGTCCCGGTACACCCGGCGCTCGCCGCCGAACCGGATCGCGCCCGACGCCTGCAGTTGGAACCGCAGCGGCGACCCCTCGACCGCCTCTAGCAGCCAGCGGTGTCCCGCGAACGCCGGGGCGTCGTCATCGCCGACGGTCGGGATCGGCGGGTACTGCTTCACACCCCCCGTCAGGGCGCGGGTCGGGTATGCGTTCCGGCGCCGTCGCCGGACCGAACTCCCCACTACCCTTAATCCGCCCCACGCCGAAGCCGCCGACATGATCACGAGCCGACGCATGGCCGCCGTCGACCGCAACGCTTCGGCGCTCGGCGTCCCGTTGCGCGCGCTGATGGAGTCCTCGGGCAACGCCGTCGCCCGGCGAGTCCGCGACCTCACCGACCCGGGCGACCGCGTAGCGCTCGCCTGTGGCCGCGGCAACAACGGCGGCGACGCGCTCGTTGCCGCGCGCTTCCTCACGGACCGCGACGTTCGCGTCCACCTGCTCGGCCGTCCCGAGAGCATCACGACCGACGTCGCCCGGGCGAACTGGGACGCTCTCGACAGCGCCGGGATCGACGCCGAGGCCGTCGGTGACTCCCGCGAGTTCGCCCTCGACGACCCCGACCTGATCGTCGACGCGATGCTCGGCACGGGGATCACCGGCGACCTCCGGGAGCCTGAATCCAGCGTCGCCCGTGCGATCACCGACGCCGGGGCGCCGGTCCTCGCCGTCGACGTTCCCTCCGGCGTCGACCCCGATTCGGGCGACGCCACACCGGGCGCCGTCGACGCCGAGCACGTCGTCACCTTCCACGACCTGAAACCCGGTCTCGCCGACCACCCCGACGTGACCGTCGCCGATATCGGCATCCCGGCCGCGGCCGAGGAGGTCGTCGGACCGGGCGACGTAGCCGTCCTCGGCGGCGTCGGCGACCACAAGGGCGACAGCGGGCGGACGTTCGTGATCGGCGGCGGGCCCTACACCGGCGCGCCCGCCCTCGCCGCCGGCGCGTCGCTCTCCGCGGGTGCCGACCTGGCGTTCGTCGCCTGTCCCGAGTCGGTGTTCGAACCGATCGCCGGCTACTCGGAGGACCTGATCGTGCAGCCCTACGGCGACGGCGGCGACACCGACGACGCGGCGGACCACCTCACGCCCGCGCAGGTCCCGGCGCTCGTCGATACTGCGGAGCGCCACGACGACACCGTCGTTCTCGGCCCGGGTCTCGGCCGCCATCCCGAGACGGAGGAAGCCGCCCGGCAGTTCCTCGCCGACTACTCAGGCACCGCGGTCGTCGACGCCGACGCGCTGGCGTTGGTGCCCGAGGTGGACACGGACGCCGAACTGCTGCTCACGCCGAACCGATCCGAACTGGCCGAACTCGGCGGTCCCGAGACGGACGACCTCGTTGCCGCGGCCGAGGAGATCCGCGACCTCGCCGCCGAACTGGGCCACACCGTCCTCGCGAAGGGGACGGTCGACGTGATCACCGACGGCGAGACGGTGCGGCGCTGCCGGGCCGGCACGCCGGGAATGACCGTCGGGGGCACCGGCGACACGCTCGCCGGCGTCGTCGCCGCGCTGCTGGCCCGCGCCGAGTCGTTCGAGGCGGCCTGCGTCGGCAGCTACGTCAACGGCCGCGCCGCCGAACTGCTCGACCGCGGGAAGGGCCTCCGCGCGACGGAACTCCAAGAGACCATCCCGGTGGCCCTCGAAGGGGACGACGATGCGTGAGGATTCAGACGCCGCCGGTGACGCTACCGGCGCCGATTCCGGCGACGAACTGACCCACACCACCGACGACGGCGACGTGCAGATGGTCGACGTGGGCGAGAAGCCCGACACCGGCCGGCGCGCGGTCGCTCGGGGGGAGATCCACCTGACCGAGTCGACGATCGACGCCGTCCGTGACGACGCACTCGGGAAGGGCGACGTGCTCGCGACCGCCCGGATCGGCGCGATTCAGGCCGTCAAACACACCTGGGAGACGATCCCGATGTGTCACCAGATCCCGATCACGAACGTCGAGACGGAGTTCGCCGTCGAGGACGGCCGGATCGACCTCGAAGTCGCCGTCGAGACGACGGGAAAGACCGGCTGCGAGATGGAGGCGATTCAGGGCGTGACGACCGGGCTCGGCGTCGTCTGGGACATGGTGAAAGCCGCCGAGAAGGAGGTCGTCGACGAGAGCGACGAGGTCGAAGCGAGCGGCTACCCCGGAACCGAGATTTCGGGCGTCGAGGTCGTGAGTAAGGAGAAGCGGGAGCTGTAGCGACTGACAGACTGGCGCGGCGTCGACTACTCCGACACGGGCGTCGCGTAGACGCAACCGTCGTGGCTCCCGACGTAGACGGTGCCGTCGCGGACCGCCGGCGACGAGTAAACCGGGTCGCCCGTCTCCACCTGCCAGCGTTCGGTTCCCTCCGCTGAGTCCACCGCGTACAGGGAGCCGTCGTTACTCCCGACGTAGACGTTGTTGCCGGCGACGGCTGGCGAGGAGTTCACCCAGTCGCCGGTCCCGAAGCGCCAGCGTTCGGTGCCGTCCTCGGCGTCGATGGCGTGCAGATGGGTGTCGTAGCTGCCGACGTAGACGGTCCCATCGGCGACTGCCGGCGACGAAAACACCGGCCCGCCGGCCTCGAAGCGCCACTCGTTCCCCGAGGGGCCGCCGTCGGTGTCGGCCCCGCGGCCGGCCCGGGACGGTGTAGCACCGTACAGCGGCCACTCGATCGGGATATCGTCGGGCATCCACGACGACGCTCGCCGCCCCGAATATTGTGTTTTTCGAAGAACGTAGCCGCCGAAACGATCCTCAGGCCCCGCCGGCGTCGGCGTCGACGGTCGGGCGCTCCACGTCGGCGGCCTTCGAACGGGCCTTCGACACCACCGCCGGCGGCGCCTCGAACTCCACGGTCACCTGTTCGTCGCCGTAGCTCTCCTCGTGGACGTTCCCGTTGTCGTGGATCCACGAGACGACGCTCATCGCCTCGTCGGTCACGGGGAGGAGCAGCCGTTCGCGCTCCCAATCCGGAAGCTCTCGTTCGACCCGGCGCCGGAGCGCGTCGACGCCCTCGCCGGTCTTCCCCGAGACGACGATGGGGGCGGGCGCCAGCGCCGAGAGCGCGCGCTTGCGGCGGTCGATCTCGGGCTTGTTCAGCTTGTCTGCCTTGTTGAACACCGTCACGATCGGCGCTTCGTTGCGGTCGCTGAGGGTGTCGTGGGAGGTGACGAGCTTCTCGCGCATCGCCTCGACGGGCTCGGAGGCGTCGACGACCAGCAGCACGAGGTCGGCGTAGTACACCGAATCGAGCGTCGACTTGAACGACTCCACGAGCCAGTGGGGGAGGTCCGAGACGAACCCGACGGTGTCGGTCAGCAGCACCTCCCTGGTGCCGGTGTCGGCTTTCCGGGTCGTGGTCCCGAGCGTGGTGAACAGTTTGTCCTCGGACTCGGCGGTCGTGTCCAAATCCGGGTGACGCTGTTCGTTCTCGTCCACATCGAGTTCGCTGGCGAGGCGCCGGAGCAGCGTCGACTTCCCGGCGTTGGTGTACCCCGCCAGGGCGACGAGGTCGAACCCCTGATCGCGGCGCTGGGACCGGCGCTTCTCCTCCTTCTCGGCGATCCGGTCCAGTTCCTCCGAGATACGCGAGATGCGGTTCTTGATGTCCTGTTCGCGGGACTCGTCGTACTCCCCGAGCCCCATGAACCCCGGCCGCTCGTCGCGCTTCGCGAGGCTGGCTTTGGCCTCGGCCCGGGGGAGTTCGTAGCGCAGTTCCGCGAGTTCGACCTGGAGTTGGGCCTTCCGTGTCTGGGCGCGCTGGCCGAACACTTCGAGGATGAGGGTGAAACGGTCGAGCACGTCGACGCCCTCCGGCAGTTTCTGGCCGATGTTGTACGTCTGGAACGGGCCCATCTCGTTGTCGACGACGACGGCGTCGGCGTCGGTCCGACGCACGAGGGCCGCGAGTTCGTCGACTTTCCCCTCGCCGAAGTGGTAGGCGGCGTCCTGCGTACGTCGCTGGGTGAGTTCACCGACGACGTCGTAGCCCGCCGCGCGGGCCAGTTCGGCGATCTCTTCGAGGTCGGCCTCGCCTTCGTCGACGCGCTTGGCGACGACGGCGCGATCAGTAGGGATGGCTGGCGGTCACCCCGGTTCCGTGCATACACCGGAGTAGGAGGTCCGTGGCCATGAATCCCGCGGTGGTTCGAGGGATGTCGTCGGCGAGGAGAGCCCTACCGCCGCTCGGCCGAACTGTTCTCGGTGACGAACGTCACGACCACCTCGGTCCCTTCGAAGCCGCTGGCCATCCGGCCGACGAGTTCGCCGTCCTCGAACAGCAGCAGCGTCGGTACGCCTTTGATGTCGTACTCGTCGACGAGGTCGAGGTCGGTCTGTGGGTTCAGCATCGCCACGGTCGCCGTCGTCGCGCGGGCGACGTTGCCCACGATCGGCTCGATAGACTGACAGAGCGTGCAGCCCTTGGTGTAGAAATCCACGAGGAGCACGTCACACTCGGCGACGAGGGCGTCCAGTTCGTCGCCGGTGTCGAGTCGGTGGGGCTTCTCGTACGCTTCGCTCATACCCACCGTAGGCACCGGGGGGGCTTACGTCCCGCGACCGCGGCGGTCGGCGCCGGGAGCGCTCCGGGCCGCTGGCTCTCCGCCGTCCTGAGGTATTTACGCCGCGAGACCCCACGTCCGACGATGAGCAGCGACCACTCCGCACAACTGATCCCGAGCGAACGAATGCGACAACAGGCCCTCGAGGGCGAGGTCACCCAGATCCACCGCGGGCAGGCCTACGCCAGTGAGGGCGACACCTTCGAGATCGACGGCGTCACCTTCGAGATCGTCGACGTGACCGAGCGGAAACTCGGCGACATGACCGATGAGGACGCCCGCGCCGAGGGCGCCCGGGACCTCGACCACTACAAGGAGATCCTCGAGATGTCCCACGACGACTTCGAGTGGGACGACGACAGCCGGATCGTCCGCCATCGCTTCGAGCGCGCCTAATTCGCCCGAAAACCGCCTTTTCAGAGTTCGCTGCGCTCGAAGCGAGCGTAGCCCAGGAGCACCGGCACCGCCGTCCAAGCGATCACCGCCGTCAGCGCGCCGGCCGTCGAGACGAACGGTTCGGTACCGACGACGGCGTCGGGGGGTGCCGTCCCGACCCCCATCCCGGTCGCCAGCAGGTAGCGCAGGCTCGTCCCCGGTTCGACGAAGCGGGCGAACTCCACCCACGTGGGCGTCTCCATCGGCGCCCGGAACCGAAAGGCGACGAGCATCACGGCGTCGACCAGCGTGGTCCAGAGCATCGCCAACGCCACGTACGCGCCGAAGGCGGCGCCGATGACCCGGCGTGGGCTGGCGACGCCCGTCGAGAGGCCGACTGCCAGTCCCAGGAACGCCAGCGTGTAGCCGAACGTCGCCAGCAGCACGAGCAGGAAGTCGCCGGCCGCGAAGTCGCCGTAGCTAGCGACGAGGTAGGCGCCGGCGAGGGCGCCCGCGACAGCGATCGCGCCGGCGAGCGCCGCCGCGCGCCCGACGAACTTGCCGATCACCAGGTCACGCCGGGAGTTCGGCAGCGAGAGCGCCAGCGTGGCCGTCCCCGACGCCCGGCCGGCGACGACCGCTCGGGAGCCGAGTACGAGGCCGATCAGCGGGAACAGCGGGACGATGATTTCGACCAGCAGGTCGAGGTACGCAGAGAACGGCACCTCGGGGCTGCCGGCGAGTCGCGGAATGGCGTAACCCAGCCCCGCGAACAGCGCGAGCAGTCCGGCCGTCAGCGTCCAGACCCCGCGGGTGGCGAGCGCCCCGCGGAGGTCGTTCCGGGCGATAGCGCGCCAACTCATCGGCGACCCCCGGTCAGTCGGCCGGTCGCCGGTCCGGATCCGGAACGGTGACTGTACCGAGTCATAGGTCAGTACTCCGGAACCGCAGGTAGCCGAGCGTCACGGGGCCGAGCGCCCAGCAGGCCAGCAGGGCCGCGGCGACCCACTCCCCGAGGTACCACGGTGCCTCGGGACCGAGGTACGGACCCGTCTCGACGCCGGCGAAGAAGCCGTCGACGAGCCGGCGGTAGCTCATCCCCGGCTCGGCGCCGTAGAGGAACAGCGCCCAGTCGGGCATCGTGCCGTCGGCGAGTCCGAGATAGTCGAGCAGCGCCAGGAACACCCCGCGGAGCTGCGACCAGACCGCGACGAACAGGACGAAGACACCGAACGCGGCGCTGCTGGCGACGGCCGTCGAGGTCGTCGCCGTCGACACCGCGAGGCCGACGCCGACGAACGCGGCGCCGTACAGCAGCGTCCCGAGCAGGAACGCGCCGACGGTCCCCGCCTCGAAGCTCCCGAACGGGTAGTTCACCAGCGCGGCGCCGGCGACGACGCCGACGGCGATGGCGGCGCCGAGCGCGGCCGTGCGAGCGAGGAACTTCCCCACCACCACGTCCAGCCGGTCGTACGGCAGCGAGAGCAACAGCGTCAGCCGGCCCGAGGCGCGCTCGCCGACGATGGTTCGGTGGCCGAGCAGCAGGCCGACCAGCGGCACCACCAGCGCGACGACGCTCACCATGAACGAGGCGTAGTCGGCGCTCGTCGGCTCGGGGGACCCCGATATCGGGAGCAGGTACCCGCCCACGACGAACAGCAACGCGACCGCGCCGAGCAGCCAGCGTGTGCGCCGCGAGCCTCGCACGTCCCGCAGTTCCTTGCGGGCGACGACGGCCCAACTCACTGCCCTCCCTCGCGAGTGTACTCCACGAACAGGTCCTCCAGCGAGGCCTCCTCGGTGGAGAAGTCGAGCACGTCGACGCCGGCGTCGTCGAGCGCGACCAGCACGTCCATCTTCACGTCGTTCGGACAGGTGACCGAGAACGCCTCGTCCTCGATCCATGCCGCGTCGACGCCGTCGACGCCCTCTATCGTGTCGAGGTGGGCCTCGCTCGGGTCGTCGACGGTCACGCGGAGCTTCGTCCCGCCCGCCACGGCGTCCCGCAGCGCGTCGATGGTGTCGACGGCCTGTAGCCGCCCCTCGTGCATGATGCCCACGCGGTCACAGACCGCCTCGATCTGTTCGAGGATGTGACTGGAGAAGAAGACGGTCGCGCCGCGTTCGTTCTCCTCGTGGATGATCTCGCGCATCCGTCGGGCGCCGCCCGGATCGAGCCCCGAGGTCGGTTCGTCGAGGATCAACAGGTCGGGCTCACCGATCAGGGCCATTCCGAGCACCAGCCGTTGGGCCATCCCCTTCGAGTAGCCGCCGGCCGGGCGGTCGATGGCGTCCCGGATGCCGACGCGCTCGGCCAGCGCCACCGGTTCCACCTCGACGCCCTTCGACTCCGCGGCGAACTGGAGGTGCTGGCGACCGGTGAGGCGGTCGTAGACGTCGTAGCCCTCCGGCAGCACGCCCATGTGCTCCCGCACGGCGACGCTCTCCTCGCGGGCGTCCATGCCGAACACCTCGACGCGGCCCTCGGTGGGCCGCGCGAAGTCGAGCAGCATGTTGATCACCGTCGACTTCCCGGCGCCGTTGTGGCCGAGGAAGCCGAATATCTCTCCCTTCTCGACCGTGAGGTCGACCCGGTCGACCGCCGTGACGTCCCCGTATCGCTTGGAGACGCGATGTGTCTGGATTGCCGGCATCACGCTCTCTGGTGGTGGCTCCGCCCCGTCAGGTATAAAGTCGGTAGTACTTGATTCCTAACAACTCCGCGCCGTGGCGGCCCGGGGCTCTGCCGTCCCGTGCACCCGTATCGTTCCTGAGAACTGCGCCACGGGGAGTTATGGCGGTTGACTGTTTGTTCACCCCTATGCCGTCCCAGTCAGAGGACCGTGCGATCTCGCCCGTCATCGGCGCGGCCCTCATGATCGTGATCATCGTTGCGCTGGCGGCCACGGTCGGGGTGATGGCCCTCGGCATCAGCGACTCCCTACAGGCGCCGCCGCCGTTCGCCGCCAGCGAGGAGAGCGTCGAGGTCGCCATCCAGGGCAACGAGACCCGACACACGCTGGAGGTCGTCCACCGTGGCGGCGACCCCGTCGACGCCGACGCGCTGACGACGACGGTCGATGTCGGCGGGCGGACCGTCAGCATTCCCGCCACCGAGAGCGACGCTGGCGCGCTGAACGACGGTCGGTGGAGCGTCGGGGAACGGCTCACCCTCGACCTGAACGAGTCGGTGCTCTGTGCGGGCGACGCCGACTCGGCGTCGATCACCCTGACCTACCGCGGTGACGGCGGTACCGGCTACGAACTCTCGACGCAGACGGTACCGATCGAACGCGGGCAGTTCGTCATCGACGGCGCCGAGGTCCGGGCCACCGCCCCCTACACGGCGAACGTGAAGTTCGTCGGCACCGGCTGGTCGGCCCCGAACCGGGAGGCGTACGTGAACGTCACCGTCAGCGTCGACGACGCCCTCGAACACGCGTGGCGGATGGTCGGCGACAGCGACACGCTGGTCGGCGCCTACGGCGTCTCCCGACAGGAGTCGGGGACCAGCCTGGAGATCGGGGCCGCGGGCCAGCAGCGCCAGTGTTCCTTCTTCTTCGGCTGTACCACCAGTTGGGTCCGAGTGAGTAGCACCGACAACACCGACAACGTCCGGGTGTACCGCGACGGCGACGACGCCCCCGACTTCGGCGGCGCCGACGAACAGCAGTCCGCCGCGGCGTACGTCGACCCGTACGTCGAGAACGGTTCGATCTCGCTTCGGGACAACCAGGCGATCTACCTCTTCGACTTCAACGATGACAACCACGACTACCAGGACGCGGTCGTGTTGGTCTCCTTTTTCACCCAGCAGGATCGACCCGGCGTCTACGAGTCGCGGGAGCGGAACGTGGTGCTCTGTCCGTCCGAGACACGGTCGGCAAGCGCGAACGGGAACGAGAACGGGAACGGGAACGACGCCTGAGCCACCGCCCGAGGGCCCGACTGGGTCCGTCGGTGACTACCCCTGCCGCTCCCGCAGTTCCTCGGCCCGGAGTTCGGCTTTCGCGTGCCACGTCCGGGGGCGACAGGCGACGAACAGTGCGCCGAGGTAGACCACCGCGACGACGCCCATGACGACGACGCCGGGGATCATCCCGATCGACGCGCTCGCGGGGAGTGGCTCGCTCGTGAACGCCGTCACGCGCAGCAGCCACGCGCCGAGCACCACGCCCGAGAGCGGGAGGTAGATCCGGCGGAGTCGGTGGGCGATGGCCTCCTCGGCGCTGATCTTCACCGTCGGCGTCCGGTAATCACGCCCGAGCTTCTCGCGCCACTCGGGGTCGTCGACGCCCAGCGACGGGTCCAGCCCGTAGGACCAGACGTTCTCCTGGAGAATCCGCACGCGGGTCCGCCAGATCTCGTAGCCGCGGTAGCGACGGGCCTCCATCGTGAGGAACACCCCGATGGTCACCACTCCCACGAGCAGCACGTAGTGGGGGTTGTTCGGGCTGGCGAACGCCCACGTGATGAGGGCGGCGACGACGATGACCGCCCAGCGGGTGGTCCGGTCCAGCCGCTCGCGCCAGAACTTCATCCGGTGGACCTCCCCGCGGTAGAGGTGGGCCATCGCGGAACTGGGCCCCATCTCCTCGTCCAACAGCCCCGCTCCGATCTCGTGGGGAGCGGGCCCCGTCTCGTCGTCGTCCTCGGGCGAGCCGTCGGCCATCTGCGTTAGGCGCTCACCTCATCGAGCACGCGCTCGAAGCGCTCGCGCACTTCGGCGCCGATCTCGTCGAGTTCGGGGTCGTCGACGACCGACAGCAGCGTCTCCGGGTCGACGGCGCTGACGCCCACGTCGCCCTCGTCGGTCTCGTAGACGACGACGTTACAGGGCAACAGCGCGCCGAGGCGGACGTCGGCCTCGAGACCCTGCTTCGCCAGCGGCGGGTTGCAGGCCCCGAGAATCCGGTACTGGCGGAACTCCGCGTCGAGTTTCTTCGCGAACGTCGCCTGGACGTCCACGTCACAGAGGACACCGAACCCCTCGTCGTCGAGGGCGTCGATCGTCGTCTCGACTACGTCGTCGAACGCACCATCGACCGTCTCGTCTAGAGTATAGACCATATCGCACAATACCGCTGCAGTCCCCTTATGTGTTGTGACCGATCGGTCAGGGGGCCGGGCAGAAGATGGCACCGTAGTGGTACGGCGGTAGGTCGATGACCGCGTCGAGTTCGAACCCCGCGTCGCCGACGGCGTCGATGGTCTCGCCGGCCGGCATCCGCAGGTCAGTCGGCGGGCCGCGTCGCTCGCCCAGTACCGCCGTCTCGGCTCTGGGCTGATCACGCCAGTTGATTACGGCGAACCGCCCGCCGTCTGTCAGGGTCGTCGCGACCGTTCGGGCGAACGCCGTCGGGTCGGCGACGCCGTGGAACGTGTTCGCCAGCAGGACGAACTCTACCGGCTCCGGCAGCGCGTCGTCGAGTTGGCGTGCGTCGGCTTCGACCGTCTCGACGGATAGCCCGGCTCCCTCGGCGCTCCCTTCCAGCGTCGAGAGGTGGTCGATATCGAGGTCGACCGCGTAGACCGCCTCATCGGTCCGTTCCGCGAGTGCGAGCGTGAACAATCCGTCACCGGCACAGACGTCGGCGACGCGGTCCCCGGTCGATACCCCGAGACGCTCGACGACTCGAGCCGGGTCCTCCCAGAGCGCTTCCCACCAGTCACGGTCGGGCTGGGCCGTGTTGCGGAAGCGGTCGGGCACGCTCAGTTGGCCGCGCAGTTGTTCGGGCCGAGTTCGAGCGCCTCGGCGTCCTCGCCGGCGCGTTCGTTGCCCCAGTTGATCTGCTTGATCTGGTTGTAGTTGGCCGGCTCGTCGGCGAGGCTCTCGACGATGGTCTCGACGAACGACTCACGGTCGCCGTCGGCGGCGTAGCTGAACAGTTCGTTGGTCGTCTCGTCCCGGAGCGCGCCGAGGTCGGTCTGGAGCGGCCGGTAGGTCTCGTCGGTGAAGTGGCCGGGCAGGACGACGGCGTCGTCGTCGAGCGCGAGCAGGCCGTTGAGGCTGTCGAACAGCTCGCTGGCTGCGGTCCGGACGGCGTCCTCGTCGCTGTCCTCGAGGTCGGGGCGGCCGACGCTCCGGAGGAACAGCGTGTCACCTGAGAGCAGGCCGTCGCCGAACTGGAACGAGACGCTGCCGGGAGTGTGCCCCGGCGTGTAGAGCACGTCGAGTTCGCGGCTCCCGACCGGGATCGAGTCCCCGTCAGTCACCGTCGTCACGTCGTCTCGATCCCCCGCGTCGGCCTCGTGGAGGTAGTACGGCACGTCGTGCTCGGCGGCGATATCGGGGCCGCCCGAGACGTGGTCCGCGTGGGCGTGGGTGTCCGCGACGGCGACGATGTCGAGGTCACGCTCCTCGGCGGCGTTGAGGTACACGTCGACGTACTGGCTCGGGTCGACCGCGACGGCAGACTCGCCGTCGTGGACGAGGTAGGACAGACAGCCGGTCCCGGGCCGCACGATCTGGACGACGCCCTCGACGCCGTCGGCCTCGTAGGCGCGGTGAACCCGGCCCCAGCCGTTCATCCCGTCGGCGACGGACGCGGCCTCGAAGCCGTTGTCGCGCAGCACCGCCGCGGCGCGCGAGGAGGTGACTCCGCCGACACAGACGATGGCGATCTCGCGGTCCTCGGGCAGTTCGTCGAGGTGGGCTTCCAACGTCGAGAACTCGTGGTCGAGTAGCTCGTCGTACACCGGGAGGTTCGTGCTTCCCGGGATCTGCCACTCCTCGAAGTCGTCCTCGTTGCGGACGTCGAGGACGAACAGGTCGTCGGACTCGTCCTGAAGTCGCCGTGCGACCTCGTCGGCCGAGATGGTATTGTTCATTACGTGCATCACTACACAATACGCATCCATAAATCTGTTCCTCGGGCTCCCGTCGGCAGCCCTATGGTCCCTCGCTCCCGCCTTCTCGACGATGGGACACCACACGTTCGACCCCGAGAAGGCGTCGGCGCTCGAAGACCCGGCAACGCGGTTCAGATACGTCTCCGTCGACGAACTGGTCTGGGCGGCCTCGCCGACAGACTCGTCGACGCTGGCTGACCTCGGGAGCGGGACCGGCTTCTACACCCGCGAGGTCGCCGAGCGTGCCGGCACCGTCTACGGCGTCGACGTACAGGAGGCCATGCACGAGTACCACCGGGAGTCCGGGGTCCCCGAGAACGTCGAACTCGTCACCGCGGGCGTCGCGGACCTCCCCTTCGCCGACGACGAACTCGACGGCGCGTTCTCGACGATGACGTTCCACGAGTTCGCGACCGACGAGGCGATCGCGGAACTCGCCCGCGTCGTCGCCAGCGGGGGGCGTATCGGCATCGCCGACTGGGCCGCCGACGGCGAGGGTGAGGCCGGGCCGCCGGTGTCGGAGCGCTACGGTCTGGAGGACGCCATCGAACAGTTCGAAGCCGGCGGCTTCGAGGTCGAGTTCGGGGCGAGTCGGCCCGAGACGTTCCTGCTGGTCGCCCGGGCGCCGTAAAAGGGGGCGTTAGATCAGGAGCTGGATGTCGGCGTCGGCCATGTCTTGGATCGCCGTCGCCGCGCCGACGCCGGTGGTGACGCCGTCGAAGAAGTCGTCCTCGTCGTAGTCCATCAGGTCGATGGTCATCTGACAGGCTTGGAACTCGACGCCCATGTCGAGGCTGGTCTCCAGCAGCTCCTCGATGGTGGCCGTGTCGTTGTCCTCGATGCGACCCTCCATCATGCGCGTGGTCATGCGGTCCATCCCGGGCAGCGCCGCGATGGCGTTGGGTACGGGCATGTTGGGGTTGCCGACCGAACTCATCTTGAGGTTCTTCGAGTGTTTCTCGTGGAGAATGTCCAGCCCCCAGAACGTGTGGAACACGGTCACGTCGTAGCCGAACGCGGCCGCGGTGCTGGCGAGGATCAGCGGCGGGTAGGCCATGTCCAGCGTGCCCTTGGTGGCGATGATGGACATCTTCTTCTCGCCGTCGTCCTCGACGGCCGCCAGCGACTCCTCCAGTTCCTCGACGCGCGCGGCCAGTTCCGCACGGGTCGGGGCGTCCTCGGCCGCGGCGGCGTCGCCGCCGGTCGTGTCGGTACTCATTCGGTCACCTGCACGTAGTGCTTGTACACGCCGTCACCCTCCTCCTGTTCGAGAAGCTCGACGCCCTCGGTCGTGTCGGCCCAGCCGCCCAGGTCGCTCATACTCCCGGAGTCGGTGGCCACCACCTCGAGCACGTCGCCGCCGGCGAGGCCGTCGATGGCCTGCTTGGTCTTGACGACGGGCATCGGGCAGTTCTCTCCTTTCACGTCGAGGGTCTCGGTGATGTCGTACTCGGTCATGGTTTTGGCTTCATCGCCCAATATTGGACCCGGCGGTAAAAGCATATCGATAGCTGTTCTGTAACTGCGCACAACCGGGCCGCCGAAGCATCGCACGCTAGCGCGTAAACAAACAATAAAGAGTCAAAATGGCCGTGTTCGCTGTACCGGTCTTGTGTAGTTAGCGAAAATCTATCCAAACCCTTATTGCGGGGCGGCCGGTACTCGGGAACGACGATGTCCGATCAATCCACGACCGACGCTGCAGTCGCGTCGATCACGCCCGAAGCGCTGAAAGACCGCATCGACGCCGGCGAGGACGTGTTCCTCCTCGACGTGCGCTCCGAGGCCGACTTCGCGGAGTGGCGCATCGAGGGTGCCGAGACGATCAACCACCCCTACTTCGACCTCCTCGACGGGATCCCCGAGGAGCTGCAGGAACAGCTGCCCGAGGACCGCCGGATCACGGTCCTCTGTGCGAAGGGCGGCTCCAGCGAGATGATCGCCGAGAACCTCCAGGACGAGGGGTTCGACGTCGACCACCTCGAGCGCGGGATGAAGGGCTGGGCGCGGATCTACGAGTACCAGGAGCTCGAGACCGACGCCGACGCGACCGTCGCACAGTACCGACGACCCTCCAGTGGCTGTCTCGCCTACCTCGTCGCTTCCGAGGGCGAGGCCGCCGTGATCGACCCGCTCCGAGCGTTCACCGACGAGTACGTCCAGGACGCCCGGACCCTCGGCGTCGACCTCACCTACGCAGTCGACACCCACATCCACGCCGACCACATCTCGGGCATCCGCGACCTCGCCGACGAGACCGGCGCGACCGCGGTGATCCCCGAGGCGGCGGACGCACGCGGCGTCGACTACGACCGCGAGTACGAGACCGTCGCCGACGGCGACACGCTCTCCGTGGGTGACGCCGAGATCGAGGTCGTCCACACACCCGGCCACACGACCGGCATGACGGCCTACAAGGTCGGGAACGTGCTGTTCACCGGCGACGGTCTGTTCACCGAGAGCGTCGCGCGGCCGGACCTCGAGGACCCCGAGGCCGCCAAGGACGCCGCCCGCACGCTGTACGACAGCCTGCAGGAGAAGGTCCTGCCGCTGCCGGAGGACACCGTGATCGCACCGGCACACTTCAGCGACTCGGCGACGCCGAACGACGACGGCACCTACACCGCCGAACTGGGCGACCTCGTCGAGCGCATGGACGCGCTGACGATGGACGAGGAGTCGTTCGTCGAGTTCATCGTCGACGGGATGCCCCCGCGGCCGGCGAACTACGAGGAGATCATCGCCTCGAACCTCGGCCGTGAGGCGCCCGACGACGAAACGGCGTTCGAACTCGAACTCGGGCCGAACAACTGTGCCGCCAGCGAAGAGGCGATGACCGACTGATGACGGCGCTGACACCGCTGCTCGCGGCGGGTGAGCTCTTCCCGCGAGGGGTACTGCCGTACCTCCTCGGGGGGCTGCTCGTGGGCGCCGGCGCTTCGGTCATCTACCTCTCGACGGGGATCATCGCCGGCGCGAGCACGTTCCTCGAGTCGACGCTGTCGTACGTCTCGGACGTGGACCGGTTCAACCGGTTCAAGTACGTCCAGTCGCGGGGCTGGCGCGTCGTCTTCACGGCGGGGATCGTCAGCGGTGCCGCGCTCTGGAGCTTCCTCCTCGGCCCCGAACTCACCGCGGCGATGCCCTCGTTCGCGTCGACGGCGGGGCTCGCGACCGAGGCGGGCGCGTGGACCACCGACGTCCAGTGGTGGCGACTGCTCGGCGGCGGCGTCCTCGTCGGCGTCGGCACCCGACTCGGGAAGGGGTGTACGTCGGGCCACGGCGTCTGTGGCGTCGGTTCCGTCTCTAACACGTCGCTGGTGAACGTCGCGACGTTCATGGCGTTCGCCATCGGGACCGCACAGCTCGTGCAGGCCGTGGGGGTGTCGCCATGAGCGACGCCGGCCGACACCCGCTGTTCACGGCGGCGATCTACGCCGGCGGGCTCATCTTCGGGCTGGGGCTGGCCATCAGCGGGATGGCCCGCCCGGAGGTCGTCCTCGACTTCCTGCAGTTCGAGGACTTCGGCCTCCTGTTCGTGATGGGTGGCGCCGCGGTCGTGACGGGGATCGTCTTCGCCGTCGCGACGCGCCTCGACAGCACTGCGCCCCTGACCGGGAGCGAGTACACTCGCCGAGTGAAAGAGTTCGACCGCAACGTCATCGTCGGCGGCGTGGTCTTCGGCGTCGGCTGGGGGATCTCGGGGATCTGTCCCGGGGCCGCTTACGCCAGCGTCGGCATCGGGAACCTCCCGATCCTCTGGGCGATCGCCGGGATGTTCCTCGGCGCGTACGGCCAGGGGTACATCCGCTCGCGCGGGTCGAACTAACCCCTCGTTTTCCTCGATGGACCTCGCATTCATCGCCCTCTTCGTGGCAGCAGGTATCGCCAGTCTGTTCATGGCGTGGGTCATCGGCGCTGGTTCGAGCGGTGCTACTCCGTTTGCCCCCGCTGTCGGCGCAAACGAGATATCCACCATGCGGGCCGCGTTCGTGGTCGGCATCCTGGGTTTCACCGGCGCTGTAACACAGGGCGCGAACGTCTCCGAAGCGGTCGGAAGTGGGCTCGTCGGCGGCGTGAGTCTCCCGCTGTCGGGCGTGATCGGGGTTCTCGTGATCGGCGCCGGGCTGATGGCGGTCGGTATCAAGACCGGCTACCCGATCGCGACCGCGTTCACCGTCACCGGATCGGTGATCGGGATCGGGCTGGCCATGGGCGGCGAGCCCGTCTGGCCGAAGTACACGCAGATCGGTGCCGTCTGGGTGTTTACCCCCTTCGTCGGCGGCGGCATCGCGTACGCCATCGCGAGCGTACTCCCGCGGCCCGACGTTCCCGAGCGGTTCAGCGTCGCGGCCCTCGCGGGGCTGGTCGGTGCGGTGACGATGAACATCGAGTTCGCGTTCCTCGGTTCGAGCCGGGGGGGTGGCTCCATCGCTTCCGTTGTGGGAGGGTTGATCGGACTCGGGTGGGCCGGCATCCTGCTAGTCACTCTGCTCGCGTTCGTCGGCGTCGCGGCCGCGGTCTCGATCGATATCCAGCGCAATCCCTCCGCGGGGCTGAGTCGCGTTCTGCTCGGGCTCGGCTCGCTGGTCGCGTTCTCCGCGGGCGGATCCCAGGTTGGGCTCGCAGTCGGTCCACTCCTCCCGCTGCTGGACGGCATCGAGACAGTCTCGACGCTCGCAGTGCTCGTCGGCGGTGGTTTCGGCATCTTGGTCGGGTCGTGGACGGGCGCACCACGGATGATCAAGTCGCTGGCCCAAGACTACTCGTCGCTCGGCCCGCGGCGCTCGATCGCGGCGCTCGTGCCGTCGTTCCTGATCGCCCAGACCGCCGTCCTGTTGGGCGTCCCGGTTTCGTTCAACGAGATCGTGGTGAGTGCGATCATCGGGAGCGGCGCCGCCGTCGGCGGCCGTGACGCCATCAGCGGGCGAAAGATCGTGGTTACAGTCGGCGCGTGGGCCGGCTCGTTCGTGCTGGCGTTCGGTCTCGCCTACGGCGTTGCGGCGATACTTCCCTGACCGTCGGGAACGAGGAGGGGGCCAGTATTGCACAGTAATCCCAAAACCGTTAAATAGGTCACCCGGTTACGTCGATGTGAGTAGAAACCCATGAACTGCACAAGACTGCGTGGAGGGACGATCGATGTTCGGGCTTGAGAACGCCACCGGCCTGCAGGGTGCAGGCCTGGTGATGGGAGTCGTACTGCTCGAGGCCATCATTCTGTACATCGGGTACGGAGCGCTCGAGCGGCTCTTCGGACCGACGCTCGTGAAGATGGTGAGCGGAGAATGATGGAACTGTTCGGCGTGAGCGTGACGTTTCTCGCGCTGTTCGCCGGGTTCGGCGTACTGATCGGCCTCCTGTTCGGGTTCTTCGGGATGGGGGGGTCGTTCCTCGTCACGCCCGCACTGATGGTGATGGGGTACGAGACCGACGTGGCGGTCGCCTCCGGCCTCGCGTTCGTGTTCGCGACCTCAGTGATTGCGACCCTGAAACACCGTGACTTGGGGCAGGTCGACTACAAGCTCGGGGTGCTGATGATCGCCGGGACGACCGGCGGGATCGAGGTCGGGAAGATCGGCCTGCACTTCCTCCAGGACCTCGGGCTCGCGGACACCGTCGTGAGCGTGATCTACGTGCTCCTCCTGGGTGGGATCGGCCTGTTCGTCACCTACACGGCGATGGGGGACGGTGACGGCGGCGGGCTCAGCCCCGACCACGACGAGGCCGACGGCGAGATCGACGCCGACGACATCCCAGACATCGCCAAGAAGATCCAGTCCTACAACATCCCGCCGATGATGAAGCTCCGGGGCGGCATCAGGGTCTCGCTGTGGCTGATCCTGGGAGTCGCCTTCGCGACCGGGCTGCTGTCGGGCTTCCTCGGCGTCGGCGGCGGCTTCATCCGGATGCCCGCGCTGTTCTACCTGATCGGCGTGCCGGTCCCGATTGCGGTCGGGACCGACCTGTTCGAGATCGTGTTCTCGGGCGGGATCGGGAGCTTCCTGTACGCCATGGACGGCGCGGTGAACCTCACCATCGTGGTGCCGCTGTTGGCCGGGAGCGCACTCGGTGCGCGCCTGGGAGCGGCAGCGACGGACCTGGTGAACGAGGACGACATCAAGGTGTACTTCGGCGTGATGCTGCTGCTCGGCTCGATCGCGGTCGCGGTCCGACAGGTCGGGAACGCGATCGACGTCCCGGTCCTTCAGACGGTGTCGCTGGTCATCATCGTCGGCGCCGCGGTGCTGGTCGCCGGCGCAGTCGTCGTTAGCTCGATCCGGGAGCTCCGGGCCGAGTCGACGACGACGACGACCTCGACGGCCGACTGAACGCCATTCCGCGTGATTTTTTCGGAGTGATCGATACCCCAGCGACAGCCATGCCGACGCCGGCGCGAGCCCGCCGCGTATCCGGCAGTATTGTGCCGACTATGCAAACACTTTTGAGCGTCCGAACGCTACACTTAGATAGACATGGCTGACTCGATGCAGGAGATGCTCCGCTCGGACATGCAGTGTGAGGGATTGCTGGAGTGTTTCCACGACCTGAAGGGGATCGACAAGGAGGTGTTCCGCCTGCTGAACGAGCGCGGCGGCGGCCTGACCGTCGACGAGATCGCCGACGCGGTCGACCGTGAGCGCTCGACGGCCTACCGCTCGGTCCAGCGGCTGCTCACCGCCGGCTTCCTCCAGAAGGAGCAGGTGAACTACGAGCAGGGTGGCTACCACCACGTCTACCACCCGCGCGACGCCCAGGAGATCGCGGGCGAGATGCAGCGCACCCTCAACGACTGGTACGCGAAGGTGGGGAACCTGATCGGGGAGTTCGGCGAGAAGTACGACGAGGAGACCCCCGCTTCCGCCGAGAGTTAGAGGTCGCGCCGAGCGAACGCTGCACGACTCAGCCCGACGATCACGGCCGTCCCGGCCAGCAGGACCGCCGCTGCCACGAGATTGTACTCGCCGTCGACGAGTATCCCGGAGGGATCCAGGTACCGCGTCGGCAGGACCGCCCCGACCCACGCGTAGTCGGTGACGTCCAACACCGCTTCTGCCAACCACGACCCGAACACCAGCGCGAGCGCCACCCGGCCGGCGACACGGCTCCGATCCGTCACCGACCCGAGCAGCAGGCCGACGCCGGCCCAGAAGAGGAGGTACGGTATCGACAGCACGTGGAACGCGACCAGTCGCTCGGCGGATAGCGTCGCGTCGAAGAGGACCGCCGAGACGTACAACACGGGCGCCGTGACGGCGTTGACGACGACGATCGGGACCAACAGCGCGAGGAAGTAGCCCACGAGTACCGTCGGCCGCGAGACCGGCGCCGACAGCAGGGTATCCATCCGCCCGCGCTCCACGTCGCCGGCGACCGCGCCGGCGGTGCTGTAGGCGACGTAGCCGGCAAGACCGACCAGCCAGCCGAACGTGTAGTACTCGCCGGCGAGCAGCCCCGAGAGGGAGGCGAGGCTCTCGAAGCCGAGCATCGCCGTCAGCACCGCGGGCATCGCGTCGAGCAGCGCCTGCATCTCCTCCCCGCCGACCAGTTCCGGGCCGACCCAGACGAACAGCACGCCGTACGCCGAGAGCACGGCCGCGGCTACGACGGCGGTCCGCAGGCGGCGCTCGGCCTCGAAGCGGGCGACCGTCCGGAGCGCCGAGCCGTCGGAGTCGGCGCTCACGCGATATCCACCTCCCGGAACACCACGGCGGCGGCGACCAGCATCACCGCCGCCGCCGCCAGCAGGATGCCTGCACCCGCCACGTCGTACTCGCTGGCGGTCAGTACTGCCAGCGGGTCGTAGTAGCGCATCGGCGAGAGGGTGCCGAGCCAGTCGACGTTCGCCCCGGCGCCGATCGTTTCGAGCAGGAACGCGCCGACGACGCCCCCGGCGGCGATCCCCTCGGCGACGGCACGCTCGGCGGTCATGACCGACGCGAGCGCACCGAAGGCGCCACAGCAGAGGAAGTACGGGATCGAGAGCGCGTGGACCGCCAGCAGGTCGGCGGCGGCGATGGGTTCGTTCACCACCCGCGAGGCCGCGAACACGGTCAGGAACACCGCGACGTTCGCCAACAGGATCGGCGTGAGGAGGGCGAGGTACTTCTCGACCAGCAGTCGCTCCCGGGAGATCGGTGCCGACAGCAGGGTGTCCATCCGCCCGGTCGCCACGTCGCCGGCGATGGTCCCGCCGCCGATGTAGGCGATGTACGCCCCGAGGCCGACCAGCCAGAGGAACTCGTACAGTTCGAGCGCGATGAACCCCGCCATCGTCCCCATGACCCGAAGGTCGAACGCCGCGACCATGCCCGGCGGGAGCTGTTCGGCGAGCGCCTCGAGGTCGACCTCGCCGATCACGCCGGGTGCGATCAGGGTCATCATCCCGGCGAACGCCGCCAGCCCGACCGCGAGCACGAATGAACCGGTCAAGCGCCGCTCGGCCTCGTAGCGGGCGGTGTCAAGCATCCTCTGCCTCCCCGTCCCGGCCGTCCTCGACGGCCTCGACGCGCTCGTCGATCCCCTCGTCGTAGAACCGCATGAACACGTCCTCCAGGGGCGCCTCCTCGATGGCGAGGTCCTGAAGGTCGAACTCGAGGAGCCGTTCGAGCAGCGGTTCGTACGCGCCGGTGTAGGTGAACGAGACGGTCGTCGAGCCGCCGTCCCCGCTCCGGCGCGAGCCGCCGCCGACGGTCAGGTCGTGGACGCCCGGGAGGTCGAAGGCGTCGTGGTCGAGGGTGTCGACGGTCGCCCGGACCCGTTTGCCGCTCCGGGAGAGCAGGGAGTCGACCGACGAGAGCTCCGCCAACTGACCCTGTCGGATGATCCCCACCCGGTCACACACCTTCCGGACCTCGCTCAGGACGTGCGAGGAGAAGAAAAAGGTCGTGCCGCGGTCACTCTCGGCCCGGATGAACTCGAGGAACGTCTCCTGTTTCAGCGGGTCGAGGCCCGACGTCGGCTCGTCCATGATCAGGAGGTCCGGGTCGTGCATGAACGCCATGACGATGGCGAGCATCTGTCGGTTCCCCCGCGAGTAGTCGCCGACGGGACGGTCGAGCGGCGGGTGGAACAGTTCGAGCAGTTCCTCGCTCCGGGAGTCGCCCCGGAGCGCGCCGTGGTAGGCCAGCAGTCGGCGACCGGTCACGCGCTCGTCGAAGCCGGGTTCGCTTGGGAGGTAGCCCACGCGGGCCCGAGCCTCCCTGAGGGCGGCGGCGTCGGTCACGTCGGCGCCGAGCACCGTCGCCGACCCCTCCGTCGGCGACTGAAAGCCCATGAGGGTCCTGATGGTTGTCGTCTTCCCGGCCCCGTTCGGGCCGAGGAAGCCGAAGACCTCCCCCTCCTCGACGGAGAGGGTGAGGTCCTCGACTCCGCGAACGTCGCCGTAGAACTTGGTCAGGCCGTCGGTTCGGATGGCGGGCATCTCCTTGGAACTGACACTACCAGCGGTATCAAGATGTCGCTCGTACGGACCGTGGGCGCGCTCGGGCGGGAGTCGCCGCCATCGTGTCGTCCCGTGACCACAGTTATCCGACTGGGTTCGGTGGGGCTGGTGGGGATGGTTGAAGACTACCGGTGTCCGTACTGTCTACAACGGGTCAGTGATGCAGAGGAGTCCCACGTCGTCGACGCGGCGGACCCACTCGCGCCGTTTATCGGGGTTGACGAGGCGTCGCCCGTACACGCGGACTGTTACGTGAACGCCGCCGACCGGGCATAACCACTGCCGAGTCCGCCGTGTCGTCGCCGCGAGCAGCGACGGCCGTGCAGACGCTGGCCGTCGTGACTCAGTCGAGTGACTTCTCGAAGACCAGGATCGAGAGCGTCGTGTCCGCGACGGCCGCCGTCGTCGAGCCGATCCGGCCGAAGCCGTTCGACTCGTAGAAGGCGTGAGCGGCCGTCTGCCGGCCGGTCGTCGAGAGGACCAACCGGTCGTAGCCGATCTCGCGTGCCCGAGCCTCCAGTTCGTCGTACATCCGCTGCCCGACCCCTTCGCGGTGGTGGTCTGGGTGGACGTGCATCCGCTTTACCTCGGCCGTCGAGCCGTCGTCGTCGACGAACACCGCGGCGACGCCCGTCGGCGGTCGGAAGGCGGCGGTGGCGACGATCTCGCTCGCCTCCACATCGTTGCGCTCGCCCACGAGGAACGCCCCGCCGGCGTCGACGTACTCGGCGATGATGTCGCCGTCCTCCAGCGCGGGGACGTCCTCGAAGTAGGCGTCGGCGCTGCGGAGCGCGCTCTCGACGACGTCGTCGACGGCGTCGCGGTCGACGCGCTCGAACCGGCGGATCGTGAGGTGCACGGTCGGGGTACGCGAGCGGGGGGTTTCGGCGTTCCCCTCGCGGCAGACTCCTTTCCCACCGCCGCTGTCCCGCCGCCGGCCCAACCCACGCAGTTCAAGAGTCCCCCCCAGCTACCGCCGGTATGGACGAAGACGACAGCCACGACCACGTCGTCCCCGGCAGCGAGGCCGACATCGCCGGCGAGGACGTGCGCGGCTACGACTTCCGCGGTCAGTTCGACCTCGGCGAGATGCTCGACGCCTACGCGACCACCGGCTTCCAGGCGACCCACCTCGCCGAGGCCGTGGACATCGCCAAGCAGATGCAGGAGAACGACGCACAGATCTACCTCACGCTTACCTCGAACATCATCTCCTCGGGGCTGCGGGAGGTCGTCGCCTACCTCGTCCGCGAGGGGTTCGTCGACGTGATCATCACCACCTCCGGCTCGCTGACCGAGGACGTGATCAAGACCGCCAAGCCGTTCAAGATGGGCGAGTGGGACGCCGACGAGGCCGCGCTCCGCGAGGAAGGGATCAACCGACTCGGCAACATCTACGTCCCCTCGGATCGCTACGTCTGGCTGGAGGAGTACCTCTATGACTTCTTCGACGACTTCTTCGCCGAGGAGAAGGTCCGAACCCCCACCGAGTTCTCCCGCGAACTCGGCGAGACCCTCGACGACCCCGACTCCGTCCTCAAGCAGGCCGCCGACAACGACGTGCCCATCTACTGCCCGGCGCTCAACGACGCCGAGGTCGGGAACTTCCTCTACTACTACCGCAAGCAGCACGACACCGACATCGGCATCGAGATCATGGCCGACTACGACGACCTGATCGAGAACGGCATGCTCGCCGACACCACGGGGCTGCTGGTCGTCGGCGGCGGCATCCCGAAACACCACGCGATCATGACGAACCTCTTCCGTGGCGGCGCCGACTACGCCGTCTACATCTCTACCGGGATGGAGGGCGACGGCTCGCTCTCCGGCGCGCCGCCCAACGAGGCGGTCTCGTGGGGGAAGATCAAGGAGGAGGGAACGAACTACACGCAGGTCCAGGCCGAAGCGACGCTCGTGTTCCCGCTGCTGGTCGCCGAAGCGTTCGCCAACGACTGACTGTCCTCCCCCGCGAAATGCGGTCGACGCGGCCGTTTCCCCGGACCCGGCGTCGTGCCCGTCCACGACCCGTCCGACCCTCACCGTCGGCGCCGTTCGGACTGTCAGAAATGTCCACACATTCTGAACAGTCTGAGTGGTTCGGACGGTTCGAACTTGGTCGGCCACCGCCGTTTATACTGGTCGGGGCCCAACGTTCGCTCGATGGAACTGCGGAAGCTCGTCCGGGGCCAGCCCGAGTGGTCCCTGATCGAGTCCGTCGTCCGGGAGTTGGCCGACCGCTACGATCGCGAGGAGGTGCACGTCCGCTTTCTCGACGCGGACAACTGGCTCTCGACTCCGCTGGTGCTCGACGACGAGTACTTCGTGAAGCTGGTGACCGAGCAGAACTCGCTGGTCCACGCGCTCTTTACCGCGACCCGGAACCTCGGGGCGTTCTCCTCGGGGACCGAGGGGTTCTTCGGGCACTACGGCACGCCCTACCAGATGGCCGAACACGAACTCGACGCGACCGAGCGGCTCCGTGACGTAGGGCTGAACGTCCCCGAACCAGTCGAGGCGCTGGAGGTCGAGGGGATGGGCGTGCTGGTGATGGAGTACCTCCCCGAGTTCGACGTGCTCGACGACGTGCCCGAGGCCCAGGAGCGCCGACTGGCCCCGGACGTGTTCGCCGCGCTGCGGACGATGCACGACCACGGGCTGGCTCACGGCGACCTCCGGGCGGAGAACGTCCTCGTCGTCGACGGCGAGGTGTACGTCATCGACGCCACGAACGTCCGCGAGGACGAGGACGGCGGGCCGTCGATGGCGGCGGCGCGCTCCTACGACCTCGCGTGTGCGCTCGCGGCGCTGGAACCGCTGATCGGCGCCAAGGCCGCCGTCGACGCGGCGCTCGAGCACTACGACGAGACGCAACTGCTCGAGGCGCGGGAGTTCCTCGATTTCGTCTCGGTCCGGCCGGACCACACCTTCGCCGCCGCCGAACTCAAAGGCGAGATCGAGAAGCGCGCCGACGCCGCCGAGCGCGGCGACTAGCCCGCAGTCGGCTGCGTTCTGAACCGGTCTGTCCGTCGAGCGCCGATGCTCGCTCCCAACCGTCAGGGTTTATCACGTCAACGGCCGGACCTCCCCGACACATGTCGAGCGACACCTACCAACAGTACATCGACGGCGAGTGGGTCGACGGTACCGGCAGCGAGACGTTCACCAGCGAGAACCCCGCCACCGGCGAGAGCCTCGGGACGTTCCAGCGCGGCACCGAAGCCGACGTGGACGAGGCGCTTGCGGCCGCCGAGGACGCCTTCGACGAGTGGCGCTCGCTCTCCCGCATCGAGCGCGCGGAGTACCTCTGGGACATCTACCACGAACTCAAGGAGCGCCACGAGGAACTCGGCGAGATCGTCTCCAAGGAGTGTGGCAAGGAGATCTCCGAGGGGAAAGCCGACGTGACCGAGGCCTGGCACATGGTCGAGTGGGCCGCCGGCGACGCCCGGCACCCCAACGGCGACGTGGTCCCCTCCGAAATCGCCGCCAAGGACGCCTACATGCGGCGCAAACCCCGCGGCGTCGTCGGCTGCGTGACGCCGTGGAACTTCCCGGTCGCCATCCCGTTCTGGCACATGGCCGTCACGCTGGTCGAGGGCAACACCGTCGTCTGGAAGCCCGCCGAGCAGACGCCGTGGTGCGGGCAGGTCATCGCCGAGATGTTCGAGGACGCCGGCCTCCCGGACGGCGTGTTCAACATGGTGCAGGGCTTCGGCGACGCCGGCGCCGCCATCACCGAGGACAGCCGCGTCGATACGGTCCTCTTCACCGGCAGCGCCGAGGTCGGCCACGAGATCGCCTCGAAGGTCGGCGGCGAGCCGGGGAAGCTCGCGGCCTGTGAGATGGGCGGGAAGAACAACATCGTGATCACCGAGAACGCCGACCTCGACATCGCCGTCCACGCGGCGACGATGTCCTCCTTCAAGACGACCGGCCAGCGCTGTGTCTCCTCCGAGCGTCTCGTGGTTCACGAGGACGTGTACGACGAGTTCAAGACGCGCTTCGTCGAGAACGCGAAGAAGGTCGCCGTCGGCGATCCCCTCGACGAGAACACGTTCATGGGCCCGCTGATCGAGACCGAACACGAGGAGAAGGTCTCGCGTTACAACCAACTCGCCAAGGACGAGGGCGTGAACGTGCTCGTCGACCGCGAGGAGCTCGACGACAGCGAGATCCCGGAGGGCCACGAGGACGGCCACTGGGTCGGCCCGTTCGTCTACGAGGCCGACCCCTACGAGGACCTGCGCTGTACCCACGAGGAGGTCTTCGGCCCGCACGTCGCCCTGCTGAAGTACAGCGGCGACATCGAGGAGGCCGTCGAGATCCAGAACGACACCGAGTACGGCCTCTCCGGCGCGATCATCTCGGAGGACTACCGACAGATCAACTACTACCGCGACAACGCTGAGGTCGGCCTCGCCTACGGGAACCTCCCCTGTATCGGCGCGGAGGTCCAACTCCCCTTCGGCGGCGTCAAGAAGTCCGGCAACGGCTACCCCTCGGCCCGCGAGGTCATCGAGGCCGTCACCGAGCGCACTGCGTGGACCCTGAACAACTCGAAGGAGATCGAGATGGCACAGGGCCTGAGCGCGGACATCAAGACCGGAGAGGACGAGTAGCGCCGGCGACCGAATAGGGAGACATCTCGCTACTCTCCTCTCCGCTTACGACGACGAGTAGCGCCGGCGACCGTCCGACTCAGGCGTCGTCGGCTTTCGGCAGTTCAACGACGAAGACGGCGCCCCGAGGCTCGTTGTCCTCGATCCAGACGCGCCCCCCGAACCCCTCCGTCAGCGTGTGGACGAGGTAGAGGCCGATCCCCGAACCGGGGCTGTCGAGGCCCTTCTCACCCTTGCCGAAGACGGTCTCCTTCTGCTCGTCGGGGACGCCCGGGCCGTTGTCTGCGATCCGGACGCGGACGGTGTCGCCGGCGTCGACGGCGCTGACCGTGACCTCGGGGGCGTCGCTGTCGTTGTGGCGAACCGCGTTCTCGAGGAGGTTCCGGAACACCGAGGAGAGCATCTCGCTCGCCAGCACCGTCACGGTCGGGAGGTCGCCGTCGACGCGGATCGTCGCCTCCGGGAACGTCTCCCGGGTGGCCGCGACCTCGGTGTCGAGGTGGCGATGGAGGTCGGTCGGTTCGGGCTCGAAGACGGCCTCCCCGGAGAGGGACTCCACGAAATCCCGGACGGTCTCGGTGAGTTCGATCACGTGCTCGGACTTCCGGAGCACGCGTTCGAGCGCCTCGTCACCCTCCTCGTCGACGTGCTCGTGGAGCGTCCCGGCCCAGCCGTTGATGACGGCCATGTCGTTGCGGATGTCGTGGCGGACGACCCGATTGAGCGCCTCGAGCTGTTCGGTCTTCTCCTCCAGCCGGCGGCGGTAGCGCTCCCGTTCGGTCACGTCGGTCAGCGTTACCAGCCGCCCGGTCGTGACCCCGCCGGAGGTGAACGCGGTGGAGGCGATCTGGAAGTACCGGTCGCCGTCGCCGTCGTCGTCGACCGACACCACCCCGGGGTCGTCGACCCGGGAGGCCAGCGGCGCGACGGTCGACTCGATCGGCTCGCCGACCGAGCCGGCGAGCGCCGGGAACAGCGACTCCGCGGCCCGGTTGTAGTCCCGAACGAGGCCGTCGCGGTCGAGGAAGACCGACGGCTCCGCGCGCTCGCCGGTCAGTTGGACCGCCTCGAAGCGCCGGAAGTAGACGAACAGCGTACCGATCGAGAAGACGGCCACGCCCGGCGGCTCGTACATCAGCGGCAGCAGCCAGTCGACCTGCTCGCCGATGACCGTCGCGACCGCCGGAACGGCCGTCACCACCGCGAGCACGAGCAGCGGCTGGCTGTCGGCGCCGGTCTGCTCGAAGCGCTCGACCAGCATGAAAAAACCCACCGCGGTGACGGCGTAGGAGAGTCCCAGAACGATCCAGTAGAGCAGGCCGTGGTTGATCGCGAGATGCGGGAACGGTTCGACCGTCCACGCGGTCGTGAAGTAGAGGTGGTGGTAGGGGTTGAAGAGTTTGAGCGCCGTCAGCGCGAGGAACGCCCCGACGAGCAGCCGACGGTAGGGCATCCGTTCGGGCGGCCGGCCGGTGTAGGCCGCACAGAAGAAGAACCACGCGGCGACGGCGACGAACGCGAAGACGAACCCGAGTGTGTAGAACGCGGCCCGGAGCCAGTCGCTCGGCGCGAGCAGGTAGCCGACGTAGCCACCCGCCCAGAGCGTCACCGACAGCAGGAGCCCGACCATCCCCTGCCGGGTTCGCGGGTGACGGATCTCGAGTGCGCGGGGCACGCTGACCAGACACCCGACCGCGGCGAGAGCAAACACGCCGACGTGGGCGAGAAAAACTAGTTGCATCCGTCGTTGGCGCTACGATTACCCGAGACGGTATAAACCGATTGGCTGCGCGCCGTCGTCGACGACCCCGATGTCGGCGCGGCCTCAGAGGTCCGTCCGCGGGAACCGCCACAGCGCCAGCGCCATCGGGACGACCGCCCAGACCGCGATGACGGCCGCCAAGAACGGCATCGTCTCGAAGACTGCCAGCGGTTCGTCCGGGCGGAACCGGAGCAGCCGCGTCGCGTCGGTGTAGCCCGACACGGGGTCGAGCGACGTCCACAGCTGCGCCCACTCCGGACGCGGGTACCGCTGGTCGCGCGGAACCGTTCGGCGGACGATCTCAGAGGGCAGCCAGTCCCAGACGAACAGGAACCCGATGTAGGTCCCGAGCCCGCCGGCGATGGCGCGGCGACCCGTCGTGACCAGCGCCGAGACGCCGACCGCGAGCGCGGTCGCGAACAGGGTCCAGAGGTAGACGAAGCCGACGAGCGTCAGGTAATCGGCGCTCGGGAGCTGCCCGACGCGGAGCGCGTAGGTCATCGGCGCGACGACGAGGCCGACGGTGACCGCGAGGAGGATCGGCCCCAGACGGCCGAGGAACGCGCCGGCCGCCACGTCACGGCGGGAGTGTGGGTAGGCGAGCAGCACGCGGAGCGACCCCGACTCGCGGGCGCCGGCGACGGCGCCGTGGCCGAGTGCGAGCGTCGCTAGCGGCACCAACACGGCCGCGGCGTTCGTGATGCCGCCGGCCACGAGCGGGTTGACCTCGCCGCCGTAGCTGTAGCCGCTCGACCAGCCGATGAAGCCGAACACGACCGCGAACAGCGCCGTCACCACCCACGCCGACTTCGTGCGGTGGGTGTCGGCGGCGTACTTCCGAGCGACAGTTCGGAGGCTCATTCGCCCACCTCCGGGGCCGCGGCGGTATCACCGCCCCCGTCACCGTTCCCGGCCACCGCCTCGTAGTCGGCGCCGGTGTAGGACGCGAACACGGACTCCAACGAACCGGTGTCGGCCTCGAAGTCCTGTACCCCCGCGCCGTGGTCCCGGATCGCGTCGAGCACGTCGACTTTGGCCGGCCCCGAACAGGTGACGCTCAGCCGGCCGTCCTCCGCGTTCGCGCGGTCTACCCCGGGGAGTTCAGCGGTAGCCTCGACGGCCGCGGCCGGCAACGGGTCACAGTGGACCGTGAGTTCGGCGACGGCGCCGGCGCCGCGGAGCCCCTCGACGCTGTCGACGGCGACGAGTTCGCCGTCGGCGAGGATGCCCACGCGGTCGCTCACCCGTTCGACCTGATCGAGGATGTGACTGGAGAAGAACACCGTCGTCCCGCGTTCGGCCTCCTCGCGGACGATTTCGCGCATCAGCCGGACGCCGTTGGGGTCCAGCCCGGTCGAGGGTTCGTCGAGGACGAGCAGGTCGGGGTCGCCGACGAGCGCCATCGCGAGCATCAGCCGCTGGGTCATGCCCTTCGAGAAGTCGTCGGCGACGCGCTCCTCGTCGCCGGCGAGGCCGACCCGGTCGAGCAGTGCGTCGGGGTCGTCGTCGGCACCCTTCGACTCGATGGCGTACTCGACGTGCTGGCGAGCCGTGTACTCGCTGAAGGTGTCG
This sequence comes from Halolamina litorea, assembly GCF_026616205.1. NCBI lineage: Archaea > Methanobacteriati > Methanobacteriota > Halobacteria > Halobacteriales > Haloferacaceae > Halolamina > Halolamina litorea. The sequence continues at coordinate 1,437,634 of NZ_JANHGR010000001.1, read as the reverse complement.
TAGCCGTCGGGGAGCACGCCGACGCGCTGCCGGACACGCCCCGACTCCTGCTGGGCGTCGATACCGAACACCTCGACGCGACCCTCGGTGGGTCGGAGGTAGTCGAGCAGGCAGTCGATGGTCGTCGACTTCCCGGCGCCGTTGGGGCCGAGGAAGCCGAACACCTCGCCGCGCCGGACGGTGAGGTCGATACCGCGGAGGGCGGTCACGTCGCCGAACCGCTTGTGGAGGCCGTCGATACGGACGGCTGGCGGGGACTGATTCGCCATGTAGCGTGGCTGTCTGGTCGCGGTATAGGTTTTGGGGCCGGGGGGCGCCCGATCAGTCCGAACGTGCCGTTTCGACGACGGAGAGGTCGTCGTCGAGGGTGACCGTCATCGTCTCGTCCTCGCAGTCGATGGCGACTTCGAAGCGCTGTGGGTCCTCGCCGGCCAGCGTGATCGGGTCGTCGGTGACACACCACGGGAGCGTCCAGTAGGGCCGCTCGGAGAGGGAGACGCCGTGTTCGCGGTGGAATCCGACGACCTCGCTGTCGTCGAGTAGCGCCAGCCCCACCGCCGAACAGAGTTGGTGGTTACACTGCGAACAGCGATGGGTCGCGGTGAGGCTGCTGCCGACACAGCAGTCGTCGGCGCGCTCGACGGTGGTCTCCATCCGGCCGCTGCACTCGGGACAGACGCCGTCCTTGGCGAGACAGTGGAGGTGCCGGACGCGCTGGTCGAACGCCGCGAGGACCTCCTCGTCGTCGCGGTCGGTCAGGCCGCCCGGCGGGAACGCGTACTCGCCGTGGCCGTAGCCACAGTCGGGACAGGTGATCGCGAGGCGTTCGTCCTCGTAGGTCGCCCGGAGGTCGGCGCCGCAGTTCACACACGGGTCGCCCACGTCGATGGGGTCGAGGGTCGGATGTTCGGTGAACGAGCCCGCGAGCACCGCCTGTACCACTTTCTCGCCGGCGTGGCGGAGCTCGTACCCCTCGTCGAGCTTCCGGACGAACTGGTCGGTCAGCTTGTCGAGGTGGTAGTTGAACTGTGCGCTGTCGCGCATCCCGACGGCCTCTCGGAGCTCCGAGAACCGGACCGGCGATGCGTCAGCGGTCCAGAGCGCCTCCAGGATCGACAGCCGCGTCTCGTTGGCGACCAACCCGAACGCGTCGGCCGGGTCTACCCGCTCGCCGCTCTCGCCTACCGACTGAAGCCGCTCGCTCATAGCTACACTCTACGACCACGCGACAAAGAGTGTTCGGTGCCCGGCATCCGGCGACTCAGGCCTCGCCGTCCCAGTAGTCGACGCTCGCCCCGCGCTCGTAGTAGCCCGACACGTCCCGGTCGCCCTCACCACCCGGTGCTGCCCCGGTGAACACGCCGATCTTGTCGCTGTCGGGGTAGACCGTCACGTCCGGTTCGCGCATCGTCGACAACGCGAGGTACCGCAACGGTTCGTCGCCGTCGTTGACCAGCCGATGAGCGCCCTCGGCGCCGGCGGGACAGGCCACGAAGTCGCCGGCCTCCAGGGGGTGTTCGTCGTCTGCCGCCCGGAGCGTGCCCGCGCCGGCGAGGACGTAGAACGCCTCCTCGTTGCCCGTGTGGTAGTGGAACGGCCACGAGCGCTTTCCCGGCGGGAGTTCGTAGAGGCTGCAGCCGAGTTCGGGGTCCGTGGCTGGTGGTTCTGCCCCACCTGCGCCCCCGGCGGCGGCCGCGGCGAGTTTCTTCCGGCGGAACGCCGTCTCGCCGTGTTCGGTCGTGACCCATTCCAGATCGGCCTCATTCACGGGCTCCATGCCCGGGGCTGTGCTCCGAGGGTCCAAAGCTCTCCCCCCGGTTCGCCAACGGTTTTCCCGGACCGCGCCGAGGGCCGAGTATGGACCTCCAAGCACTCGTCGATGCCGCCTCGACACGCGACTGGGACACCGATCCCGAGGGAACCGTCTCGCTGGCCGTCGTCGGCCTCGGCAACTACGCGCGGAACGTCTCGATCCCCGCGATCGAGGGCGGCGACTACGCGACCGTCGGCGCCGTCGTCTCGGGCGACCCCGAGAAAGCAGAGCGCGTCGCCACCGAGCACGACGCGGCCGCGTTGACCTACGAGGGCTACGCCGAGGGCGAGGCCGTCGACGCCTACGACGCCGCCTACGTCGCCACCCCGAACCGACTCCACCTCGACGGCATCCGCACCGCGGCCGATCAGGGGAAACACGTGATCTGTGAGAAGCCCCTCGAAGCGACGCCCGAGCGCGCCGCGGCGGCCGTCGACGCCTGCGACGACGCCGGCGTGACGCTGATGACGGCCTACCGGATGCAGGCTGATCCGGTGATCCGGGCGCTCGGCTCGTTCGTCTCGGCGGGTAGGATCGGCCAGCCGACGAAGGCGATGGGCGAGTTCACCTTCCCCGTGCTCGCGGGCTCGAAAGGCCCCGACCAGTGGCGTCTCGACGCCGAACTCGCCGGCGGCGGCGCGCTGGTCGACGTCGGCGTCTACCCGCTCAACACGGCGCGGTACCTGCTCGGGTCGGACCCGGTCGCCGTCGACGCGACCGCCCGGGCGAGCGAGCCGTTCGGTGACCGGCCTGACGACCCCGAGAGCCCGCGATTGGCCGACGAACACGTCCACTTCCTCGCGGAGTTCCCCGAGGGGACCACCGGCGAGTTCACCGCCAGCTTCAGCGGCGACGCCGACTCGTGGCTCGAACTGGTCGGCGAGTCCGGCCGGATCCGGATCGAGAACGCGTTCGTCCCGAACGGTGAGCGGACCGTTCGGGTGAGCACCGACGCCGGGGACGTGACACTCTCGGGCATCGGCGCCGACGAGACCGTCGAGGAGTTCGACTACTTCGCCCACTGCGTGTTGACCGGGACGCCGCCCGAACCAGACGGACGGGACGGGCTGACCGACGTGGCCGTGATGGACGCGGTGTACGAGGCCGCAGCAACCGGGCGACGGACGGACGCGAGCCGTCGCTGAGTGAGCGAAAGGCGGAGGAGGCGGATGTGTCGGACCGGTGGCCCCCGTAAGCGGCCCGACGAGGCTTCGACGGGTGGCGGACCCCTCGCCACACGACCAAGCGGCTGTTGTTGGCTTGTCGACGTGACGGCGAGAAAAGCGCCGTATCGGTCGACGGTATAGGCTACCTGACTGAGCGACATAAAGGCACGGGTACCGGGACGTCACGGGGGCGACCAGTCCCGAACGGGGCGCTACCGACGGTCCCGAAGCGCCGGGAACTCCTCACGGACGGCCTCGACCTGCGAGGGAGCGATCTCCGTGGTCACCAGCGCCGGGTCGTCGTCGCAGGTCGCCTGCGGTGTCCCCCACGGGTCGTAGACGGTCGAACGGCCGACGAGTCGGTCCCCCTCCATCTCGCCGGCGCCGTTGACCGTCGCTACGTAGGCGAGGTTCTCGATGGCCCGCGACCGGGGGAGCGTCTGCCAGTGTTCGACCCGCGGGTAGGGCCACGCACTCGGGACGAGGATCAGCGAGACGCCCTCGTCGGCGAGGTCACGGTAGAGTTCGGGGAACCGCAGGTCGTAGCAGGTCGTCATTCCGACGGTGAACCCCTCGAACTCGACGGTCGACAGGGACTCGCCGGGCGTGAGCAGTTCGGTCTCCGCGGAGTCGTAGCCGAACAGGTGCTGTTTGCGGTAGACGGCCTCGACTTCGCCGTCGCGGCCGACGAACGCCGAGGCGTTGGCCAGTCCGTCGGGCGCGGGCGTCTCGAAGCCGGCGGCGGCGCTGGCCTCTAGGTCCTCGACGATACTGCCGGCCTGCACAGCGACGCCGTGGTCGGCGGCCACATCGCGAATCCGGTCGAGCGTCGGCCCGTCAAGCCCCTCGGCGTTCCGGGCGTAGCTCTCGAAGGCGAAGTAGCCGACGTTGAACAGTTCCGGCAGACAGACGAGGTCGGCACCGTCGGCGGCCGCACGTTCGATCGCGGCGACCGCACGGTCGACGTTGGCGCCGACGCGGCTGGCCTTCACCCGGTGCTGGGCGAGCGCGATCGTGATCGCGTCGTCGGCGACGCCGATCCCGTCGGTCATACTGTCTGCTCCAGTTCCTCCCGGAGGGCGGCTTCGAGGTTGTCGAGTTCCGCCTCGAAGTTCTTCTTGAAGAAGCGCTCGACGCCCGGGATCCGGCCGTCGACGACGAACTCGTTGTGGAGCGTCGTCGTCCCGCCGTCGGAGTCGATGACGTGGGTTCCGGTGACGCGGAGGGCCTTCGAGCGGCCGACGAACTCGACCTCCGTTGGCGGGTCACGTCGCACGTCCTCGGTCTCGATGGGGACGGTGGCTCCGAGTCCAGGGATCGGGAGGCTGACGTGCCAGACGGCCTTGTAGTTCGCCTCGTCGGTGATCTCGTAGGACTCGACGACGCTGATCGCCTGGGCTCGTTTCTCTGGGTCGGCGATGAACGCCCACACGTCCTCGGGCGAGGCCTCGAACGTGAAGGTCCGCTCGACACGGACGGTCATGGTCCGGGCTAGGAGACGGGGGGTCATAACGGATGGGGACTCCGGAGCCCGGTGGCCCGGCGACGCAGGTGGAAACTGACGGCGGAGAAGGCGGGGTTCGCGACGACTCGTGGGGACCGCGCGGTCTCAGCCCTGCGGCGTGACCCGCCACGTCGTGGATTTCGAGCGCCCCCACTTCTCGATCTCCACGTCCTCCGACTTCTCGGCCAGCGTCGGCAGGCGGCTGCCGACCTGTTTGGCCGAGAGGCCGATCGACTCGGCGATGTTCTTGGCCCGGAAGTACCGGTCCCCGGAGGAGACGCTGTGGCGTAGATAGGCGACGATGCGCGCCTCCTCCTCTGTGTAGTCAGTCATTCACCTTCCCGTAGGAGATTCCCGGTCTTAACGGTTTCCCGGGTTACTCGCCCCAGAAGAGGTGCATGGCCGCGATGGCGGCGATGCCGCCCCCGAGTGCGAGGGCGAAGGGGACCGCCGCCTCGTGGGTGCCGCTCTCGAACGTCGCGCTCGGGTCGGTCACCGCAAGCCACGCCGCGGCCAGCAGCGCGACCACCGAGAGGGTGACGCCGACGCCGAGGCCGAGGTCCGACGAAGAGTCGTGTGCCATACCCACGCCTGTGAGGGCATCGAAGGTAGTTCTTCCGAACGACCTTTTGCAACTCGACCTTTTGCTGCGGGCCCCCAGAGGGGCCCTGGCAAAAGCTCGATCAAAAGCCTCCTCACTCCCTGCGGTCGTTCGTCGGCCCGCTCACTGCGTTCGCGGCGGGCGTCAACGGCCACCACTGCCCCACCGACTCGGCAACGCGCTGCGGCCGTACCGGCGCCGAACCACAACCCCGAAAGCCCGCGGCGGCAACCCCGAGCCATGGAGACCACGCGCCACTTCACCGCCACCGTCTACGTCGTCAACGACGGCGCCGCCGCGCTACACTTCCACCCCAAACTGGGGATCCACGTCCCGCCGGGCGGCCACGTCGACCGGGACGAACTCCCCCACGAAGCCGGCCTCCGCGAGACTCGTGAGGAGACCGGACTGGAACCGACGCTGCTCGACGACACCGACCCCGTCGGTGCCCCCGCCGGTCAGACCCTCCCGCGACCCCGCGAGCAGTTGCTCTACGACATCGACGGCGACGAGGGGCAGGTGTTTCACCAACACATCGACCACGTCTACTTCGCGACGGTCCCCTCCCGCGAGATCGACCCCGCCCCGGGCGAGGCCGGCGTCGACGCGTGGGAGTGGTACGACCGTGAGGACCTGCACGAGAGCGACATCGACGACGACACGCGGGCGCTGGCGCTCCGAGCGATCGACGCCACTGAGGACTGAACCCAACGCGAACGGCAGTTCGTCCTCGTTCACCCACTCCCACGCGTCGCGCATGTCCTCCTCGGCGAAGTACTGGATGTCGAACGTCGTCAGTCGGCTGCCCACGTCGGTCGCCCAGTCGAGCAGCGTGCTCCCGGGCAGTTTCTCCTACACGGCCGATACGGCACGGGACTCCCGAAAACGCGTTCGCCCCGGTTCGGCCCGTCGGGGCCCGCCTCAGGCCTCGCCGGCCACGAGCGCGTCGATGTACTGCCCCACGTGGTCCTCCATCCGCTTCTTGAAGCCGGCCTGCCGGGCCAGCCGGTCCAGTTCCCGCGCGGCGTAGGTGCCGTACTGTACCGCCTTCTTCTCCGCCGAGCGAACGGGCTCCGGAACCACGCCGTCGGCGGCCCGACGCAGCGCGACCTTCCGCTCGTCGGGGGTGGCGAGCAGGTCGGCCGGTAATCGGAGGGCGGCGTCGACGACGCGGTCGTGCAACAGGGGTGCGACCGGTTCGACCCCCGCGGCGCGGAGCGTCAGCACGTCCCGCGGTAGCTGCTGGGGGAGCGTCGCGATCACTTCCCGCGTGGCCCCACGAACCGTCTCGGCCGCGACGCGGTGGTCCTCGGCGGGGGTCACCACCTTTCGGTAGCCGCCGAACAGTTCGTCGGCCCCCTGCCCGACGGCGAGTCGGTCGTAGCCGTCGGCGGCGGCGCGCTCGGCGACGAAGTACAGCGGGAGCGCGATCCCCACGTCCATCGCGTTCGCCAGCCCCGTCGCGCGAACAATCTCGGGCACCGCTCGCTCGATGTCGGCGTGGTCGAACCCGACAACCCGGAGGTCCCGGCCCATCGCCTCGGCCGCCTCCCGCGCGGCGGCCACGTCGTGGGACTCGGCGTCGGCGAAGCCGGCGACGTAGCAGGGTGCTTCCGACACGCCCGCGGCGACGACCGCCGAATCGACGCCGCCCGAGAACGCGACTGCGAGCCCCTCGGAACCGGGCTCCCGAACGCTCGTCAGCACGGCCTCACGAACGGCGTCGACGGCCGCGTCGGAGTCCGTCTCGACCTCGAGGTCGGGGAGGGACCACACCTGCCGCCCCTCGCCCCCGTCGACGACGGTGCCGGCGTCGAGCAGTTCGGGCCGGTCGAGGTCGTTCGGGTCGAAGCTCCAGTCGTCGCCCGTTGTGTCGAGGTAGATCGGCTGCCGGCCCAGTACGTCCCGGACGATTCGACCGTCGACCTCGCCGGCGAAGCCCGCGGTGCCGGGGAGCGGGTCGCTCGTTTCGATCGCTCCCCGAACGGTCGCCGCGTCGGCGCCGCGGAGGTCGTCGACCATCAGAACAGTTCCCGCGCGCCGCGCTGGAGCCGGCGCTTGACGCCGCCGGCTGCCTGCCGGAACGAGATTCGCCACGGCGTCTTCTGGCCCACGACGCTCGTGCGGCCATCGGCGATGGCGTCAAGTATCGCCTCGACGGATCGCTCCTCGGCGCCGACCTCGGTGACCGCCTGCCCGACCATCTCGGAGATGTGGGCGTCGCTGCCGGCGGTCTTGGGCAGCCCGTGGGCGGTGGCGAAGCGCTCGGCCTGTCGGTTCGACCGGCCAGTGAGGAGCCGGGAGTTGTACACTTCGATGGCGTCGGCGCTGGCGAGCTGTTCGTCGGTGATGTGGGCGGCGACGCCGTGGCGCGAACTCTGGAAGGGGTGGGGAACGATGGCGATCCCGCCCTGCTCGTGGATGCGTTCGAGCGTCTCGTCGTAGGAGAGCCCCGGGGGTATCTCCTCCTCGATCCCGAGTGCGAGTACGTGGCCGGCCGCGGAGGTGACCTCCATCGCCACGATGCCCACGAGGCCGTACTCCCCGGCCAGCGCGGCGGCGTCCTTGCTGGCCTGGATGGCGTCGTGGTCGGTGACGGCGATGGCATCCATGCCGACGGCGGCGGCCTGCTCGACCAACAGATCCACCGGGTCCCGGCCGTCGTGGGAGAGCTCCGAGTGGCAGTGAAGCTCGACCGAAAGCATGGCCGTTCTTGGCGGTTATCGTTCAAAAGGGGACCGGTAGGCGGAGCGCGAGACCCCGATACCGGCGGAATAGTGCCGAATTTTTAGGAACGCCAAATTTATTTCGCGAATCCGGAACCCTCATCTTCCGCCGTTCCCAACTGCGAGTATGGTGGAGACGGCCAGTCTCGTGTTGGTGTTCGTCGCCGGGCTACTCACCGCGCTGGCGACGGGGCTCGGGGCGATCCCCTTCTTCTTCGTCGAGGAGTTCAGCGACCGCTGGAACGTCGGCCTCTGGGGTATCGCGTCGGGCATCATGGTCTCGGCGTCGATGTTCGGCCTGCTCAACGAGGGGCTCGCCTACACGTCGGACCTGCCGCTCATGCTCGTCGTCGGCGTGTTCGCCGGGGTCGTGTTGGTGGAGGTCTCGGATCGGGTGCTCGACGGCGTGGAACTCGGCGACGACGATGACGAACACGACGAGCACGGGCCGAATCACGACAGCCACGACGGTCACGACGAACACCGGATGGAGGCGGAGGCGTTCGCCGAGGGCGACCCGAAGAAGCTCCTCCTGATCCTCGGCATCCTCACCGTCCATAGCTTCCCCGAGGGCGTCGCCGTCGGCGTCTCGTTCGCGGAGTTGGGGCTGGAGGGCGGTATCCCCGTCCTCGGCATCGCCGTTCCCGTGCTCGCCGTGTTCATGACCGTCGCGATCTCCATCCACAACGTCCCCGAGGGCACCGCCATCGCCATCCCGATGCGGGCGATGGGGCTCTCGAACTGGCGGATGGTGGGCGCGGCGGTGTTCTCGAGTCTCCCCCAGCCCATCGGCGCCGTCATCGCGTTCGCGTTCGTCAGGTGGGCCAGGGCGTTCCTCCCGTTCGGCTACGGCTTCGCGGCAGGGGCGATGATCTACCTCGTGGTCACGGAGTTCATCCCGGAGGCCCTCGATACGGGCGCCGGCCTCGACGGTCACGGCCGTCGGGAACTCGTCGGGGGGTTCCTCGCCGGCGTGCTGGCGATGGTCCCGCTCCTGTCGGTCTGATCCGGCCGAGGGGGCACCGTCTTTGACCCACGAACGTGCATAACGAAACCCCTTTGCACCCCGACGCTGACCACACAGCTGAATGCCTCTCGCGGATGCGGACCACGAACTCGTCGTCGGGGAGTTGGGCCGCGAGCCCACTCGGGCCGAACAGCACCTGTTCGAGAACCTCTGGAGCGAACACTGCGCCTACCGATCCTCGCGCCCGCTGCTCTCGGCGTTCGAGAGCGAGGGCGAGCACGTCGAGATCGGGCCCGGCGACGACGCCGCGGTCGTCCGGGTCCCCGGGACCGACACACTGCTGACCTTCGGGATCGAGAGCCACAACCACCCGAGCTACGTCGATCCGTACGACGGCGCCGCCACCGGCGTCGGCGGCATCGTCCGGGACACGCTCTCGATGGGCGCCTACCCCATCGCGCTCGCGGACTCGCTCTACTTCGGCCCGTTCGACCGGGAACACTCCCGCTACCTTCTCGACGGCGTCGTCGAAGGGATCGCCGACTACGGCAACGCCATCGGCGTCCCGACCGTCGCCGGCAGCGTCGCCTTCGAGGAGGGTCACATCGGCAACCCCCTCGTCAACGTCGCCTGCGTGGGGAAGACGACGCCCGACCGGCTCGTCACCGCCGAAGCGCAGGAGGCCGGCAACCGACTCGTCCTGCTGGGCAACGCCACGGGTCGGGACGGACTCGGCGGCGCCTCCTTCGCCAGCGAGGACCTCGCCGAGGACGCCGAAACCGAGGACCGGCCGGCCGTGCAGGTCGGGGACCCGTACTCCGAGAAGCTCCTGATCGAGTGCAACGAGGCGCTGATCGACGAGGGGCTGATCGAGTCCGCCCGCGACCTCGGCGCCGCCGGACTGGGGGGCGCCTCCTCCGAACTGGTCGCCAAGGGCGGCTTCGGGGCCGACATCGACCTCGAAGCGGTCCACCGGCGAGAGCCGGGGATGAACGCGACCGAGATCCTGCTCGCGGAGTCACAGGAGCGGATGTGCTACGAGGTCGCCCCGGAGAACGTCGAGCGCGTCGCCGAGATCGCCGAGCGCTTCGACCTGGGCTGTTCGGACATCGGCGAGGTCGTCGAGGGGAACTACGTCTGCCGCTTCGAGGGCGAGACCGTCGTCGACGCCTCCGCGGAGTACCTCGCCGAGGGCGCGCCGATGAACGACCTCGGCCGCGAGCCGGCAGCCGCGCCCGAGCGTGACCTCCCGGAGTTCGACCTCGAAGACGCCTTCGAGACCGTCGTCGCCGACCCCACCGCCGCGAGCAAGGCGTGGGTCTACCGCCAGTACGACCACGAGGTCGGCCTGCGAACGGCGACGCCGCCGGGCGACGACGCCGCCGTGCTCGCGCTCCACGAGACCGGGGAGGCCGACGAGGAACACGCCATCGCGCTCTCCTCGGGCGCGAACCCCCACTGGACCGACACCGACCCCGAATCCGGCGCCCGCGCCGTCGCGGTCGAGAACGCCACCAACCTCGCCGCGAAGGGCGCGACCCCACTGGCGGCGGTCGACTGCCTCAACGGCGGCAACCCCGAGGACCCCGAGACGTACGACGGCTTCGCGGCGGCCGTCGACGGCCTCGCCGAAGCCTGCGCAGACCTCTCGGTCCCCGTCGTCGGCGGGAACGTTTCGCTGTACAACGACTCCGAGACCGGCCCCGTCGCGCCGACGCCGACGCTCGCGGTGCTCGGGACGCGGGAGGGCTACGAGGCCCCGCCGGCGACGGTCTCCGGCGAGGGCGACCTCGTGCTCGTCGAGCCCGCAGCGTACGTCGCCGGCTCCGGGATCGGCAGCGACGACCCGAACGCGCTGGGTGGCTCGCTGCTGCTCGAAGCGTTCGGCGGCTCCGACCGCTTCCCCGGGCTGCCCGCCGACCCGGGCGCCCTCGTGGACGCACTCGTCCGCGTCGCCGACCTCGACTCGACGCTCGCGACTCACGACACCAGCGACGGTGGGCTCGCCGTGACGCTCGCCGAGATGGTCACCGACGCCGCCGGCGTCGACGCGGCCGTCGACGACGACGCGGCGCTGTTCAGCGAGACGCCGGGTCGTATCGTGGTCGAGACGACCGACGCCGACGCGCTGGCCGAGGCGGTCGGCGACGACGCCACGGTGACGGAACTCGGAACGGCGACCGGGACGGGCGACCTCTCCATCACGGTCGGCGAGGAGTCGATCCGGTACGACGCCGCAGGGATCGCGGACCTCCGGGACGTGCTTGCCCGCGAACTCGACTGACTCGCGCAGCCGTCGCCACCGAACCCTTTTGGTCGACCTCCTGTACGTTCTGCCATGCGACTGGCCCCCATCGCCTGTGCCCTCCTGATCGTCCTCGCCGGCTGTGGCGGGGTGATGGACGCCACGACGCCGGCGGCGACCGAGAGTGACGAACCGTCGACGCCCTCGACTTCGGTCACCGTCCTCGGCGACCTCCCGTTCGACGCCACGACCGTGTTCGAGCGCGTGACGACACTCACCGGCGAGCGCGTCGACGGGCCGGTGGTGTACGTCGAACCGCCATCGGAGATGTCCACGAGCGTCCTCGACGCCCGCCGATCGTCGTTCCGCGCGGCGCTCGGCATCGACCCACCGGCCCGGAACGACTCCGAGCGGCTGACTCTCGCCGCCTACGCCGCGTCTGACGGCAACTCGGTCCACGTCAACGAGGAGACGCTCTCGGACCCTGTCGCCGCCGAGGTGACCGTCGCTCACGAGTTCGTCCACGTCGTGCAGTTCCGGCGCGGCTGGGCCGACTCGGTGTGGTTCGTCGACCCGGCGGTCAGGGGCGGGATGAACTACGACGGCCGGCTCACCTACTACCTCGTCATCGAGGGGGCCGCCGAGTACGTCGAGGACGACTACGTCGAACAGTTCCTCCCCGAACGCGCGGGGGAGGATTCCCTGCGGGCGGCCTACCGTAACGGCTCGGCATACCAGCGACTGAACCTCGCGCGCTACGTCCTCGGCGCCGAGTACGTCGCCGACCGGGTCGATTCACCGGGGGAACTCGCCTCGGTGCATCGCTCCCCGCCGCGGTCGAGCGAGCAGGTGCTCCACAACTCCACGGACCCGGTCGAGTCGCTGACGGTGACGACCGGCGACACCGGGAACTGGTCGGAGCGACACCGCGACCGGCAGGGCGAACTGTTCCTGCGGATCGCCCTCCGGACGGAACTGAACCGATCGGCGGCCGTCGACGCCGCTGCCGGGTGGGGTGAGGACCGACGGATCACGTTCGAGCGGGGGAACCGGACCGCGACGGCGTGGACGCTTCACTGGGACGACGCCGCCAACGCCACCGAGTTCGAGCGGAGTTTCCGGCGCTACCTCGACGCGAAGGCGACCCGGGAGGGCGGGGTCTGGTCCGGGAACGAGAACGGGAGCGGGAACGCGACGGCCTACCGCGTCGTCGAACCGAACGAGGAGACGACGGTCGTGTTGCTCGGCGACGAGTCGTTCGTCCGCCGGGCAACGGTGAACGCGACGCTCGGGGACGTGGTCAAAGTCGGCGTTAGTCGGTCGGACCGAGCGGCGCCGTAGGGTGGAACGGCCGAGTCAGATGCCGACCAGGCCGAGTGCCAGGCCGAACGTCAGCACGAGGCCGACGAGGAGCACGGCGAGACCGACGCCGACCTGTCCGGTGGTGAACTCCTGCATCGGTGCGGTTACGCGCCCCGCGTCGTCGCCGTGGTCGTGGTCGTCCATGGCGTCGGCTCCGGCCGGGTCGTACTTTGGCCTATCGGAACCGCGGCAGCGTCCGCTGGGCCGCGACACGGGGTGCCGACGAACGACACGGGGGCCGTGCGTGGTCGCGAGCCGTGGCTGGCTATCGGTCCAGATAGCCGGACTCCCAGACCAACAGCATGCCGGCGACGGCGGCGAACATCCACGCGCCGAAAGAGAGCAGGAACATGAACCATCCGGCGTCACGGCGGCCGGTGGCAAGCAGTAACACCGTCCCGAGAGTCATGCCGAGCACGGTCAGCCCGACCGCGCCGGCGGCGAGCGTGGCCTGTCTGCTGAGTCCGAACGCCATTGCTCGGACGTTCGGGGCGACGGGGATAAACGGCCCGACACCGGCGCGGTTAGATCGAGGGGTCGACCCGTTCGAGCGCCCGCTCGAAGTGGGCGGCCGTCAGCAGGATCTCGTCGGCGTGCTCGTTGGCCTCCTCGCCGTCGTAGCGGTTCGCCACGTCCTCGACGGCCCCCATCGTCGCCTCGCGTACGACCGCAGCCACGTCGGCGCCCGTGTAGCCCTCCATCGCCGCCGCGATCCCGTCGAGGTCCACGTCGTCGGCCAGCGGCTTCCCCTCGATGTGGACCCGGAGGATCGCCCGCCGCGCCGCCTCGTCGGGCGCGGGAACGAGGACGTGGGACTCGAAGCGTCCGGGTCGGAGCAGCGCCGGGTCGAGGGCGTCCTTGCGGTTCGTCGCCGCCAGCACGACGAGGTTGGGGTTCTCGGCGGCGCGGTCGAGTTCGGTCAGTAGCTGAGAGACCACGCGCTCGCCGACGCCGGAGTCGCCGCCGGAGCCACGAGCGATGGCGACCGCGTCGATCTCGTCGAAGAACACGACCGCGGGGGCGGCCTGCCGGGCGCGCTCGAACAGTTCGCGGACGGCCTTCTCGCTCTCGCCGACGTAGCGGTCGAGCAGTTCCGGCCCCGCCACCTGGAGGAAGTTCACGCCGCTCTCGCCGGCGATGGCCCGAGCGAGCAGCGTCTTCCCGGTACCGGGCGGGCCGTGGAGCAGGACCCCCGAGGGCGGCGACGCCGAGACGGCGTCGAACAGCGGCCCGTAGGAGAGCGGCCACGCGACGGCCCGTTCGAGGGTCTCCTTGGCCTCGTCCAGGCCGCCCACGTCGTCGAACCCCACGTCGGGGGACTCGGCGACGTACTCCCGCATCGCGCTGGGTTCGACGGCCGCGAGCGCCGACTCGAAGTCCTCGCGGGTGATCTCGATGTCGGCGGCCGCGATGGCCGTCGCCGGGTCGGCGGACTCGGTCTCGTGCCGGCGAACGCGCCGGAGCGCCGACATGGCCGCCTCCTTGGCCACCGAGGCGAGGTCGGCACCGGTGAACCCGTGGGTCCGCTCGGCGAGGCGGTCGATCCGTACGCTGTCCGCCAGCGGCATGTTGCGGGTGTGGACGTCGAGTATCTCTCGTCGGCCAGTCTCGCCGGGGACGCCGATCTCGATCTCGCGGTCGAACCGGCCGCCGCGGCGGAGCGCGGGGTCGATCTCGTCGACGCGGTTGGTGGCGCCGATGACGACCACCTCCCCGCGGGCGTTCAGCCCGTCCATCAGCGAGAGCAGTTGGCCGACGACGCGGCTCTCCACGTCGCCGCCGTCCTCGCGTTTGGGCGCGACGGAGTCGATCTCGTCGAAGAAGATGATCGCGGGCGCGTCCTTCTGGGCGGCCTCGAACACCTCGCGGACGCGCTCCTCGCTCTCGCCTTTGTACTTGCTCATGATCTCCGGGCCGGAGATGCTGATGAAGGTGGCGTCGACCTCGTTGGCGACGGCTTTGGCGATCAGGGTTTTCCCGGTGCCGGGCGGGCCGTGCAACAGCACCCCCTTCGGCGGGTCGATCCCCAGCCGTGCGAACAGTTCTGGGTTCGAGAGCGGCAGTTCGACGGTCTCGCGCACCAGATCGAGTTCGTCGTCGAGGCCGCCGATGTCCTCGTAGGCGACGCCAGTCGAGGCCCCGCCCGCCCCGGACACCTCGACGGCGCCGCCCGACACGTCCTCGCTGGCACCCGTGGGAGCGCTGTCAGCGTCGTCGGCCTCGTCGCCCCCGCCGACGTCGATACGCACGGGGCCGTCATCTGACTCGCTGGATCGGCTGGTCCCGCTGAGTTGGTCAGGTGTGGATTCGCCCTCGATCACGACCCGCACCTCGGTGTCGTCGGTGACGCGGACCCGGCCGTCAGGGTCAGTCCCGTCGACGGTGAAGCCGATGCCTGAGAGCCGTTCGAGGTGGAGTTGGTCGCCCGGCGCGACCGGTCGGTTCCGTACGTCCTCGGTCACGAGGCGCTCGATCGTGTCGCGCTCCACGTCGACGGTCCCGAGCGCCGCCGGCGCCCGGAGCGTGACCGAGTCGGCTTCGGGGAGGTCGGTGGCGGCGACGCGGACGGTGTCACCGACTTTCACGCCGGCGTTGGCGCGGCTGTCGGCGTCGATGAGGATGACGCCGTCGGGCACGTCGCCGCGGGCCGGCCAGAGTTTCGCGACGGTCTCGCGTTCGCCCTCGACGAGGACGGTGTCCCCCGAGAGCAGGCCCAGCTTCCGGCGAGCCGACTCGGGGAGGCGGGCGATGCCGCGCCCGGCGTCGCGCTTCTCGGCGGCGCGGACGGTGAGACGGAGGGAGTCGCTCATGGCCGGGCCTGCGCGCGGGTGCCCCAAAGCGTTGCCGGAGCGACGCTATCGGGGTGCCGGACGACGACCACGTGGATCGCCGGTCGCGTGCCGTGGATGGTCTTGCACGATAGCGTCATGGGTTCGTCCTCGCCGACATGACGTCGGCGACGCTCACTCGCCGGGACCGGTTTCACCAGAACGACTTCGTCCGCGCGTACTGGCGCTCCTGTTCGAGGATGTCCCGGTAGAAGTCGGCCTCGTCCTCCCGGAACTTCGAGATGATCCGCGCCGCCGTCTGCGGCCCGACCCCCCTCGCCGCGAGCGCCCGAACGGCCTTCATGCCGTGTTCCTGTACCAGATTGGCCGACTTGAACGCCTTGCGCGTCATGCGGTCCTGCTCGTCGTCCTTCTCCTCGGCGCGAGTCGCTTTGACGACCTCGTCGGCCCACGGGTTCAGCGCCGCGATCCGGGTCGAGCCACACTTGGGACACTTGATCGGCTCACGAATCTTCCCGACCTCCTGTCGGCGGTTCCAGTCCTTGCAGTGGACACAGAACAGCAACACTCGGTCGCCTTCCAAGCGGTCCCGGACCGTCTGGATCACGCTGGCGTCGGCGCCCTCGGGGACGAGGAACTCCCCGCCCGCCGAGCGTCCGCCGGCGCCAATTGGCGTGCGCTCGCGGGCCGTCGCCAGTTCCACGTCGCCGTCGTCGGCCTGCAGTTCGCTCAGGAGGTCCCTCGTCTCGGTGAGCGCGAGGTCCTCGTGGAACACCTGTCGGAGCGCCTCGTCGTAAACAGGGGTGTCCGACAGCGCGGCGAGCAGGCGGTCACCGCCGAAGCGCCCGCGGCCCTGATAGCGCTTGAGCGCGCCGAACTTCGCGGCGACGTGGGAGAGGGTGAACTTCAGGGCGTCGGCGTTCTTCAGCGCCAGTTCGAGGATCGCTTCGACGTGACTGGGGTCCGTTTCCAGCAGCACGTCGTGGAACTCGGCGATGCCGACGCCGCTTGGCACCTCGAACTCGACGCGGTAGGGGTCGACCTCCATCCCGACCGAGGAGCCGGTGCGCTGACCGACGAGCGCCGAGCAGATCCGGCCCAGCGTCTCGTTGACCTGGTGCCCGTACGGGCTGTTGAGCACGACCGTTCGACCCTGTGACTCCAGTACCAGCCGGTTCGCGGTCGGGACAGGTGCCTCCACATCGACCTGCCGCTCGACCGGGTCCAGCGCGACCTCCGCGGTCGCGGCGTCGACGGGGTAGCGGCTCGTGAAGTCCGACGCGACTGCCGACAGGCCCGCGCCGTTCGCGAACTGCCGCCCCGCGATCTCGCGGAGTTCGCCCACCTCGTTCGCGACGGCGGCGGGAACGGGGATTTCGGAGCCGACCCACGTCGGCACCTCGCCGCCGGGGTCCTGTACCGGCGAGACCTCGACGCGCTCTTCGTCCTCGTCGACGCGGTCCACGCGCCACATCTCGCCGCGCTGAACGAACACCGATCCCGGCTCGGCGAAGTTGACGACGAAGCGTTCGTCGAGGCTGCCGATCCCGCGACGCGAGGAGACGTCGTACACCTCGTAGCTCTCCTCGTCGGGGATCATCGAGAGGTTCGCGTAGTAGTACTGCCACGTCCCCCCGGAGCTCTCGATGCGGTCGTGGTCCTCCTCCAGCCAGAGCAGGCGGTTCGAGGAGAGCTCCCGGACCACCTCGCGGAACGTCTCCTCGGGGAGGTCCCGAAACGGGTACGCGCGGGTGATCCGCTCGTAGGCCTCCCGGGCGTCGATCTCGCTCTGGTCCATCAGCAGGCCGACGATCTGGTTGGCGAGCACGTCGAGGCTCCCCTCGTGGATGCCCGCCGGCTCCACGTCGCCGGCCTTCGCTCGGCGGGCGATGACCATCGCCTCGGCGGCGTCGTCGGCGTCCGAGACGACGACAGTTCCGTGCGAGACCTGCCCGCGGCGGTGGCCCGCGCGCCCGACGCGTTGTAGCAGGCGGGCGACTTCGCGGGGGGAGCCGTACTGCACGACGTGGTTGACCCGGCCCACGTCGATCCCCAACTCCATCGACGACGTACAGACGAGGCCGTCGATCTCGCCGGCCTTGAAGTCCTCCTCGACTTCGATCCGGGCCTCCTTCGAGAGCGAGCCGTGGTGGATCCCGATCGGCGCGTCGAGGCTCTTGAACCGGGCACCCAGTGCCTCGGCGGTCTGGCGGGTGTTGACGAACACGAGCGTCGACTCGTTCTCGGCGACCACGTCCCGGATGAACCGGACGTGGCTGGCGATCTCGGGTTCGGTCGCGAGTTCGCCGGCGAGCCGTTTGTCGGCGCTCGTGATCTCGGGACTCACGACCGACAGGTCGACTTTCGAGCCGGCGTCGACCTCGACGATCCGGTAGTCGCGGTCGGTTCGTTCCTCGCCCCGGACTGAGCCGGTGAGGAACTTCGCCACCTCGTCGGGGTCGCCGACGGTCGCCGAGAGCCCGATCCGCTGGAACGGGCCCGAAAGCTCCTGGACGCGCTCCATGGCGATGGTGAGTTGGGCGCCGCGCTTCGAAGCCGCCAGCTCGTGGACCTCGTCGATCACGAGGTGCTGTACGTCCGAGAGGGCCTTCCGGAGCTTCTTCCCGGTCAGCATCGCCTGCACCGTCTCGGGGGTGGTTATCAGCACGTCCGGCGGGTCGTTCGCCTGCTTGCTCCGCTGGTAGTCGGTGGTGTCGCCGTGGCGCACGTCCACCTCGAGGTCGAGCGTCTCGCCCCACCACTCCAGCCGTTCGAGCATGTCCCGGTTCAGCGCCCGGAGTGGCGTGATGTACAGCGCCGAGATACCGTGGCGCTCCTCGGCGGCCGCGATCTGGTCCAGCACGGGCAACATCGCCGTCTCGGTCTTGCCAGTCCCGGTGGGGGCGATGACCAGCGCGTGGTCCCCCGCGGCGAGCGGCGGGATCGCGCGGCGCTGTGGCTCGGTCGGGGTGGTGAACCCCCGCTCGGAGAGGGCCGCCCGAACCGCCGGCCCGAGGTGCGTGAAGGCGTCGACGCCGGCGTTCTCCATTCGGCCGAATGCAGGTGGCCGTCGGGGTTAAGCACCACGGCTCCGGCCCTCTCGGCTCCCCGGTTCGTTCGCCGCGAGGGGTACACGTAAGGCGACGCCGACGCCACCGACGGGTATGCACGTCGACGCCGATCGCCTCCGGGCGGACATCGAGACGAACGCCGAACACGGTGAGATCGAGGTCGAGGAAGGACGCGGCCGGACAGTGCTGACCGGCACCGACGCGAACCGCGCCGCCCGGGAGACGCTCGTCGAACGGATGGAGGACGCGGGACTCGACGTGACTGTCGACGCCGTCGGCAACATCGCCGGCACGTGGACCCCTGACTCCGCGGACCCCGACGCCGCCCCGATTGCTGCTGGGAGCCACGTCGACTCGGTCCCGGAGGGCGGGATCTTCGACGGCCCGCTCGGGGTCTACGCCGCGCTGGAGGCCGTTCGAGCGATGCAGGACGCCGGCGTCGAGCCGGCGCGGCCGCTCGTCGTCGTCTCCTTCACTGAGGAGGAGGGACAGCGATTCTCGGAGGGGCTGCTCGGCTCCTCGGTGGCCGTCGGGGAGCGCACGGTCGATGAGGCGCTCGCCATCGAGGACGACGAGGGGGTCAGCCTCGAAGAGTCGCTCGAACGGATCGGCTTCCGCGGCGAGGGGCGACTCGACGCGGGCAACTGGGAGGCGTGGTACGAACTCCACATTGAGCAGGACACCCGGCTGGAGCGCGAGAACGTCCCGGTCGGCGTCGTCACGACGATCACGGGCATCACCCACTGCGAGGCGGAGATCCTCGGCGAAGCGAACCACGCCGGGGCGACGCCGATGGACGAGCGAACCGACGCGCTTGCCGCGACCTCGGAGGTGGTCCTCGACGTGGAGGCCGCCGCCAACGACGTGGTCGCCGAGGAGAGCGAGACCGCGGTCGGGACGGTCGGCTCGCTCTCGGTGTCGCCCAACGCGACCAACGTCGTCCCCGGAAAGGTCGAGTTCGGCGTCGACATCCGGGACGTCGAGTACCAGTCGATGCAGACCATTGTCGAGGCGACTCGATCGAGCCTCGCCATCGTCGAGGCCGACCGCGGTGTCGAAACGAGCTTCTCGCGGCCGTTCGATCTCGAACCGACGCCGATGAGCGAATCGCTCCGCGCCGCCGCCCACCGTGCGGGCGACGCGGCCGGCATCGGGACGATGGACCTTCACTCCGGCGCCGCCCACGACACGATGCACGTCGCAGACGTAACCGAGGCTGCGCTGCTGTTCGCGCCCTCACAGGACGGCATCAGCCACAACCCCCGGGAGTGGACCAACTGGGCTGACTGCGCGAACGCGGCGCAGGTGCTGGCCGGTGCGATGGCCGACGTGGCGGGCGTCGACGCCGCCGAGGAGTAGAGCGGCGTAGTCGCGTGGCTCTCGCCCGCCATCGCTGGCGAACAGGTGGCAGAAAATCGGTGACGCGGAACGGGTAGCCACGCACCCGCGAACCGTCCCGCGGCGGTTCTCAGATCACGGCGGGAGTGGTCCCGCCTTCCTACTTGAACTCGGGCTACGGGAGCGCGTCGAACGCCTCGTCCAGTAGCGTGACGGCCCGGTTCCGCTGTCGGCGGAGGGCGACTACCTGCTTCTTCCGCTCGTCGGCGTCGAGGTCGTCCAGCTCCGCGGCGGCGGCGAGCCCTGGGTAGGAGGGGCGGTCGGTCGCCGGGTCCTGCTCGAACTGGCCTTCCGTGGTGTAGTCCACGCGGACGAGCGCTCGTGAGAGGCCGAGGATCGCTTCGTTCGCGGCGTCGGCATCGATTTCGCCGGCGTCGATCCGGTCGTAGTACGCGTGGGTGACGTTTTCGAGGTCGGCGAGTCGATCGCTGACGGCGGAGAGGTCGAACGCCTCGCCAGCGGCGGCATCGTACTCCTGTACGGTCTCTCGGTGCTGTTCGAGCGTGTGTCGGAAGTCGAGCGGGAGCACGTCCTCGCGGGCCAGTCGGGCGACGATCGTGGCGTAGATCCGGATGTCCCGAACGAGCACGTCCGGGTCGGCCTTGTCGAGGGTGTCGGTGCTCAGGTGCCACGCGTTGCTGTGGCCGCCACAGCCGCCGACGGCGTGGTAACCGCGCTCCTCGCGGACGTCGGTGGGGATGTTCGAGGAGAGCATCAAGCAGCCCGTGACCCCGAGGTTGTTGAACGAGTAGTCGCCCGCGCGTGGCGGTCGGACCTCGGTGGCGTCCTTCCCGCTCACGTCGGCGACGGCGTTCCGGGCCAGTTCGTCGGCCTCGGGCATCCAGCAGAGCATGTCCTCGAACTCGGTGGCGTCGACGGCGCCCGGGGAGTCGACGTTCACTTGCGCCACGCAGTTGTCGGCGATATCGAGGCCGAACTGTTCGGCGTACCACGTCGACCCGGCGTAGCGCCCGGTGGAGTGGCCCGGCCACCAGCAGATCCGGACGTCCCGCGAGAGTTCGTCGGCGTGTTCCTCGAAGACGCGAGCGAGTTCGAGCAGCGCCGCGTCGCCCGTCGCGTTGTCGGCGATGCCGACGTGCCAGGAGTCGTAGTGGCCGTGGACGAGCACGAAGTCGTCGTCCGCGGCGTCGTCGGCGCCGGCGTCGATCCGGGCCTCGACCACCGGGCAGTCGAACCAGCCCGTCTCCGTCTCGGCGGTGAGCGCGATCGAGGTCCCCTCGCCGTGTTCACGCAGTCGTTCGCCGACGGGTGCGGCGGCGACGACGACGGGGACGTCCGGAATACGGTGCTCTTCTCCCGGCTCGGGCGCGCCGCCCCAGATCGGCGTCGCGATCCCCTCGTGGGGTTCGCGCTCGTGGGGGTGGACGACAACCACGCCTTCGACGCCAGCCTCGTCCAGTTCGCCGATCGCTTCGATCGGGAGTAGCCCGTCGAGGACCGCGACCTTCCCCGTCATGTCGCCGACCTCTCCGAGGTCCGTCGAGAGCAGGTCGTCGACGCTCGCCTCACCGGTGGCGAAGTCCACCATCTCGCCCGCGGCCTTCCCGCCGCCGAAGGAGACGGTCTTGACGGCGTCGAAGGACTCGCCGGCGGCCGCGAGCGATGCGTTCCCGGGAATCGAGAGGTAGAGTTCGGGGTCGTAGCGCTCGTGGCTGACGCCGAAGTCGGCGAGTCGATCGGTGACGTACTCGGCCGCTTCGACCTCCTCGTCGCTGCCGGAAACCCGTTCTAAGTCCGCGAAGCGCTCGACCAGCGCCCACGGGGCGTCGGCGTTCACGGTGTCGTACAGTTCTCGCTCGAACCCTGAGAGGTCGGGCTCCTCGCGGTCGTAGAGGCTGTAGTTGGCCATCGACATAGTTGCGGCTTGGTGGCAAGGGACAAGTCCGTTCCGGAGCCGGCTATCCCGCCGGGGGACCTCCGGTGGACTCATCCCCTCGGCGGCCACAGACGGAGCCATGAAGAAACACGTCTCGCGCTCCCGGGTCGCCGGACGCTGCCGCGCGCCGCCGTCGAAGAGCTACACCCACCGAGCCATCCTCGCCGCGGGCTACGCTGAGGACGCCACCGTCGAGGACCCGCTGGTCAGCGCCGACACCCGGGGGACGATGCGCGCGGTCTCGGCGTTCGGCGGGAAAGTCGACCGCTCGCGCCTCGACATCGGCACCCTCCGCGTCGAGGGGTTCGGCGGGCGCCCTGACGTGCCCGTCGACGTGATCAACTGCGAGAACTCCGGCACGACGACGCGGCTGGTCACCGCCGCGGGCGCGCTCGCCGACGGGCTGACGGTGCTCACCGGCGACGACTCGCTCCGGTCGCGCCCCCACGGCCCGCTGCTCGACGCCATCGAGGACCTCGGTGGCCGGGCCGAGAGCACCCGACGGAACGGGCAAGCGCCGCTCGTCGTCGGCGACGCGCTCCCCGGCGGCACCGTCTCGATGCCCGGCGACGTGTCCTCACAGTTCATCACCGCGCTGCTGATGGCCGGCGCTGTCACCGAGGAGGGGATCGCGATCGACCTCGAAACCGAACTCAAGTCAGCGCCGTACGTCGAGATAACGCTCGAAGTGCTGCAGGCGTTCGGCGTCGACGCCGAGCACACCGATTCGGGCTTTCGGGTCCCCGGCGGCCAGCAGTACAGCCCGGAAGACGGCAGCTACAGCGTCCCCGGCGACTTCTCCTCGATCTCCTACCTCGCCGCCGCGGGCGCCGTCGCCGCCGACGAGGGTGGCGAGGGCGTCCTCGTCGAGGGTGCCCACCCGAGCGCGCAGGGCGACACGGCCATCGTCGAGATCCTCGACCGAATGGGAGCCGAGATCGACTGGGACGAGGACGCCGGTGAACTCCGTTCCGCCGGTGGCGACCTCTCCGGGATCGAGGTCGACGTGGCCGACACCCCGGACCTCCTCCCCACCATCGCCGCGGTCGGCGCCGTCGCCGATGGGGACACTCGGATCGTCAACTGTGAGCACGTGCGGCTGAAGGAGACCGACCGCGTGACAGCTATGGCCGAGGAGCTGGGGAAGCTCGGCGCCGAGGTCACCGAAGAGCAGGACACGCTCACCGTCCACGGCGGCGAGAGCGACCTCGTCGGCGCGGAAGTCGACGGTCGCGGCGACCACCGGATCGCCATGGCACTGGCCGTCGCCGGCCTCGTCGCCGAGGGGACGACGACCATCAGCGACGCCGAACACGTCGACGTATCGTTCCCGGACTTCTGGACGGTGTTCGACGACCTCGGCGCGACGGTCACGAACGCCTGACCCCGGAGACGCGCCGGCGAATGCGAGGGGCCGCTGACGGGAACTGTTCCGATCGTTGTCGGTAGCTCTTTGGCCGTCGCTCCGTGACTGAGGCCGTGACCGAGTTCACACCCGACCTCCGTGCGGCCCGCGAGGAGGACGGCTACGTCTTCCCGGCCTACCGCGACCGTTGTTTCGCCGACACCCCCGAGAGCGCCCTCTCCATCCTCTCCCCGGCGTTCCCACGGAACCTCCCCGACGAGGCGTTCGCCGGCCTGCTCGACGACGGTATCGAGAACGTCGTCCTGCTCGTCATCGACGGCTTCGGTCTCGATCAGTGGAACCGCCTCGCCGACGACCTCCCGCTGCTCGACGCCTTCGAGGCCTCGGGGACCGTCACTCCCCTCACCTCCACGTACCCCTCCGAGACCGCCGCCGCGATCACGACGCTCCACACCGGGCTGCTCCCCGCGGAGCACGGCCTGCTCGGCTGGCACCAGTACCTCGACTCGATCGACGAGTCGATCCAGACGCTCCCGTTCCTGCTGGAGGACGGTACGCCCGTACAGGAACGCTACCCGCTCGCGAACCCCCGGGACCTGTTCGAGGGTGAGGCGATCTACGACGACGCCGAGGCCGCCGGGATCGACACCCACGTCACCCAACCCGGCCATATCGCCGGCTCGGCCTCCTCCGAACTCACGACCGCCGGTGCCGAGACCCACGGCTACTGGAACGTCGCCGACATGGCCGTCACGCTCCGGGACGTCGTCACCGACGGCGACGGCCCGACCCACGCCACCGCGTACGTCCCGAACGTTGACAGCGTCTCCCACCGGACCGGGACCGCGACCCACCGCTACGACGCACAGGCCCGCATGGTCACCGAAGCGATCCGGACGGGGTTCATCGACACTCTCGACGCTGAAACCGCCGAGAAGACCGCCGTGCTGGTCACCGCCGATCACGGGCACACGAACGTCGACCAGTCGGTCGCGGTCGACCTCTCGGTCCCTGAGGTACAGGACTGCCTCGCCCGCGGCGACGACGGCGAGCCGATCCCCCCGATGGGTGGGCCGCGGAACGTCCAGTTCCACGTCCGGGACGGTCACGTCGAGGAACTGCGCGACCACGTCGAGGCCGTGGCCGACGGCGACGTACTCACGTTCTCGGAGGCGGAGTACCGCGAGCGCGGCCTGTTCGGAAGCAACCACGCCGACCCGGGCGCACTGTTCGACCGCCGCGCGCCCGACCTGCTTGCGGTCCACCGGGAGTCGCCGATGTGGCACGAACCCGACGACAAGATCGGCGTCCACGGCGGCATGACGCCCGAGGAGATGCTGGTACCGTTCGGCGCGGCCCGTGCGAGCGACCTCCGCTGAACCGCGGAACCACCAGCGCGCGCTCCGCGGCGTTGACCACACAAGGCCCGCTTCTGCAACGACTATAAGCCCGGCTCTCTACGTCCGCCCATGAACGGCAATCGCTTCGGTCGCCTGTTTCAGGTGACCACCTACGGCGAGAGTCACGGCCCGGGGATGGGCTGCACCGTCAGCGGCGTCCCCGCCGGCGTCGAACTCGACGAGGAGGTAATCCAGCGCGATCTCGACCGGCGCAAGCCCGGCCAGTCGATGATCACCACCAGCCGCGGCGAACCCGACGAGGTCTCGATCCAGTCGGGGCTGCAGGACGGCTACACCACGGGAACGCCCGTCGGGATGACGATCCAGAACAAGGACGCTCGCTCGGGAAAGTACGAGCCGTTCGTCACCGCGCCACGGCCGAGCCACGGTGACTTCACCTACTCGGCGAAGTTCGGCACCCGGAACTGGGGCGGCGGCGGCCGATCCAGCGCCCGCGAGACGGTGAACTGGGTCGCCGCCGGCGCTATCGCCAAGCAGGTGCTGGAACAGAGCGATCACGACGTGCAGATCAAAGCCCACGTCAATCAGATCGGCGACGTGGAGGCGGGCCCGGTCACCTTCGAGGAGATACTGGAACACAGTGAGGAGAACGAGGTCCGGTGTGCGGACCCGGAGGCCGCCGAAGAGATGCGCGATCTCGCCGACCAGTACCAGACGGAGGGTGACTCCATCGGTGGCGCCGTCTACTTCGAGTGTCGGGGGGTCCCGCGGGGCCTCGGTGCGCCGCGGTTCGACAGCGTCCCCAGTAGGCTCGCACAGGCGATGTACTCCATCCCCGCCGTCAACGACTTCGAGTACGGCATCGGTCGGGAGGCACGGACCACCGCGGGCAGCGAGTACAACGAGGACTGGGAGTTCGACGACAACGGCGACCCGGTCCCGGTCGGCAACGACCACGGTGGGATTCAGGGCGGCATCACGACCGGCCAGCCGATCTACGGCGAGGTCAGTTGGCACCCGCCGGTCTCGATCCCGAAGGCCCAGCGTACCGTCGACTGGGAGACGGGCGAGGAGAAGGAGATCCAGGTCGTCGGCCGCCACGACCCGGTTCTGCCGCCGCGTGCGGTTCCGGTCGTGGAGGCGATGCTCTACCTCACGGTGCTCGACTTCATGCTGCTCGGCGGCCGGATCAACCCTGACCGCCTCGACGACCGCCCGGGCGAGTACGACACGCCGTACCACCCGAGCAGCCCGCGGAACGACTAACCGCTCCCGCAGAGTTCCTGCGTGACGAACACGGTGCCGTTCTCGTCGACGAAGACGCCGATTCCCTGGGAATCGTAGTCCGGCGAGAGCGCGTTCTCACGGTGGCCGGAGGAGTTCATGAGGGAGTTGACGGAATCTGTGGCGATTTGCTCCTGATCGGAGAGTTCAGACTGTGGATATGGGTACACGTCTCCAGAAGTGAATCTTTGAGAATGGAGATTTTGTCCGAAGTACGCACAACGAGCTCTAAACCGATCCCGGACGTCGACATGCGAAGTCCCGTTCGGCCCCACGTGGCTGAAGTAATCTCGCTGTGCCATATCCCACGACTTGTAGCGTGCGACAGCGTCGAGTGACTCGTTGCGGGTGAGGGGCTCAAGACCGTTCTGCACTCGCCGTTCGTTCATCTGCTCGTGGATGCGGTTCTCGATCTCCTCGACGTCGACGTTGTACCGCGCCGAGGAAGGTGTCGTCGGCTCTTCTGGAACCGCCGGCGTTGCGGTCCGGCCGCCACTGTCTCCCGGCGTCGGGAGTGGACCCACCCCCGCACAGCCCGCCGCGAGTACGACGAAACAGACCACGAGGGCTCCCCTGCGCATTACTGCCCACCTCCTTCACAGATCGGTGGCTCGTCCGCATCGCGTGACCCGCCACATTCCTTGACGCTCCGTTCGAGGTTTCGCACGTCCCCTTTCGGTTTACTGAACGAGGTCGACCGTTCCCACGTTTCCTCTGTCTTCTTCCAACGGTAGATATCGGTTTCGTCGTATATGGGCCGCTCCCACTGGGCGTAGTCGGTTCCGACACGGACGTCCCGCTCGTACTCGTGGACAGGTTCTGTCGTGTAGGTCGGGGCCCGATAGCGGTACTCGTACTCAGTTTCTTGGACCGTCCGCTCCCACTCATACACCGAGTCGTACTGGGGAACGTCGTACTCGTACCGGTAGTCGTACACGGGCTGGCGGACCGTACGCTCCTCGACACAGTGGGTGAAGTAGCGTAGATCGATCTCCTCGACACAGACCGTTTCCTCCTCGTAGCGACTAACGTACCGCTTCGAGCCGCGGTACTCCCAGTCCCGATCCGCATGGAACCGATAGTCAACCCACGCCGTTCGGAACCCGACTTGTACCTCTCCGACCCGTTGTTCACGACTCCAGCCAGCACCAGAGGGTCGATCGGTTGACCGCTTAGTTACCGTCCGGTCGACCGACTTCTCGACCGCTCTCACGTACTCCCAGCGGTTACTCAACAGCCCCCGATGGGGGATGGTCGTTCGTTGCCAGCCGTCGAACACTCGCTTCTCGTCCACGTTCCTCGTCGCGAGATCCCACGCACTACCGGGAGAAGTCGTCGACTCCCTCGTCCGACGCTCAGTGTGGTACTCAGTTACGGTTCCGACGTGTCGCCACTCGTCACCGAGATCGGCCATCGCCCTCCTGCCGTCCGCGAGAGTTCGCATCGTCTCCGTACCGGTCTGCTCGCGTTCGATCCGGGCGATCCCGTCGCGGGTCCAATCTTCGCCGGGGCTCTCTGCGGCTCTCGTCCGCTGGATCGTCGTCGACTTACGCTCGTAAGAGTACTCTTCGTACGTCTGGGCATCCACTTCGACGATCGTCCGTGAGACGTCCGGCGACCAGCCCGGGTTGATACTGATCGAGTACCGCCCAGCGAACTCGTACCGGTGGGAGAACTGGACCTCGGCGGTGTCGCTGAGGGTGACCGTTTCGGTGTAGTCGTCGCCGTAGTTAATGATGATCTCCTCACTCGAGTGTCTGTTCCAGAGTTGGTAGCGGCCATTGACCGTTCGACCTTGAACACTGGTAATCTCGATAGGTTGGCTCCGACCGACGACACCGCCGTTGCTCCTCGTACTCTGTAGCTCGATGCGTGTACTCGCAGTTCGTTGGTTACCGTACTGGTCCGAGACGGTGACGGATACTTCGATCCCGTTCCCGTCGAAGTCCATGTCTGTGAAGGCGTAAGAGACGTTCCCACGAGCAGGGTCGCCGTCGTCGGCTGTTCGAAGGAGCGCCCGATCCCCGATCTGCCAGTTGAAGGTAAGTTTGTCCGAATCGGCGTCCCGGGCAGTCGCGCTGAGTCGGACCTGGCCGTCGTTGAGGCCTGCCTCGTCTGCGGTGTAGGCGTCGATGGAGATGATCTCGGGTGGGGACTGGGAGGTTGGCTCTTGTAGAAGCGTCTTACCACTACTAACCACCGTAACGGACTTCTCCACCGTCGTCACACCCCCGAATTCGTCCCGAACGGTCGCTTCGAACGTAACCGTCCCATCCTCCTCGGGAATATCCGTGAAGCGGAACGAACGGGCCCACTCGCCACTCGATGTCGGCCCGGCCCACGGCATCTGTGCTGTCGCTTCGACAGCCCCCGAACCACTCGTCAGGCTGACCGACGTGATTTCGCTGTCGGGATCAGTCGCGCGCAGCCGGTACTCCTTGGTCGTGTTCACAACTGCCGTCCCGTCGCCCTCTATCAAGGCGCTCGGCGGGGTGTTCACCACGTCAACAGCCTTCGTTACCGTCGTCGTCGCGCCATCGTCGTCGACGACGATGGCGGCGACTTCGACCGTCGTACCGGGGGTACCGTCCACAGTGATCGTCCGCGCGTTCCCCGCAAGGTCGGACCGGGAGGCCTGGCCTGTAGCGAGTGTCGTCGGGAGCCACCAGCTGTCCGTAACGTTCCCGTCACGGTCCAGGGTGTCGAGCGTGTACGTGACCCTCGACCCGGAAGTCACCGACGATGGGCCGGAAACGTCGCCCGATGGTGGCAAGTTCGACGATGCCGCCTCGGATTCGTTACTGTCCGATTGTGGCACTGGCGGGTCGACGG
Source organism: Halolamina litorea (assembly GCF_026616205.1). Taxonomy (NCBI): domain Archaea; kingdom Methanobacteriati; phylum Methanobacteriota; class Halobacteria; order Halobacteriales; family Haloferacaceae; genus Halolamina; species Halolamina litorea. Next base: position 1,409,252 of record NZ_JANHGR010000001.1, on the reverse strand, counting down.
GGGTCGAGACCGGAGCCGTCGGCGGTGGCTGTGTCCCGTCGGGTGTGGTGGCCGGCGCCGTCTGAGTCGGCGTCTGGGTCGGCGTGGGGGACGGCGAGGGTGACGGCGTGGGTGTCGCCGGCACCGGCGCGGACTGCTCCACGTCGACGTAGAGCGTGTCGTTCTTCGTTCGGCCGTCGTCGTCGGTGACAGTCAACCGGACGTGGTAGCGTCCGGGTTCGTCGGGGACGAACCGAGTGGTGACGGATTCCGGCTCGGAGGGAGTGATTCTGTCCCCGGCGGGGGTCCTGATCGTCCATTCGTGGCTGACTATCTCTCCGTCGGGGTCGAGACTGCCGCCGCCATCGAGGTAGACGGTATCACCGACCGTCGCCGACTGGTCGAGACCGGCATCGGCGAGCGGGCGACCGTCGGCGTCGACGTCGGCGACACCGGCGCCCAGCCCCGGGAGGGCGGCAGTCACGAGTAGCACCGAGAGCACGAGGGGGAGTCGTTTCATCTTCCGATGAGTTTCTTCATCCCGTTTCAATACTTAAATTCCATGATCCATCGGAGATTTACCACCCGGCGGGCCGGGGGTCGTGGCTGCGACGTGTCCGTGCGTTATTTATCGCTCCGCGCCCCCAGTACGGTCATGATCGACAACGAGTCCTCGATGCCCTACCTCATCACGGGCGCGATGACCGCCGGGCTAGGCGTGCTGCTGGCCGGCGTCGAACTCGGCACCGAAATGTGGCTGCACAACGAAGCGCTCGCACAGCCGCTGCAGGCTGCCGGCGGCGCCGTGATCGTCCTCGGGATCCTGCTTCTTGCACGCTACCTCGAAGGGCTGCCGGACCAGGAAGAAGCCGGTCACTAACGACGAACTGTCGTTCGGTTCCGTTCCCTTTCTGTCCCCGCTCGAAGGTTTGTAACGGTCTTTTCTTGACAACTCATAGCAAGTGCTTTGGGCTCGGCGTTGAAAGGCCCATGAAGACGCGACCACACGCTGGTCGCCGTACCACTCATGACTGATGACGAACTCATCTGGCGGATCGCGGGGGGTTCCGGTGACGGGATCGCTTCGACCAGCCAGAACTTCGCGAAAGCGTTGATGCGGTCGGGGCTGGACGTCTTCACCCACCGACACTATCCGTCGCGGATCCGCGGCGGCCACACGTACACGGAAGTCCGGGCTGCCCCCGAGGACGTGACCTCGCGTGGGGACGGCTACGACTTCCTGCTGGCGTTGGGGGACTCCTTCGCCCGTAACCCACAGGAGAACGCCTACTACGGGAAAGAGGAGATCAAGCCGCTCTCGGAGAACCTCGACGACCTCCGGGAGGGTGGCGTGATCGTCTACGACTCCGGACTGCTCGACGCCGACGAGGTACCGAACTTCGAACAGCGTGCCGAGGAGAACGACTGGCACGTCTTCCCGATCGACCTCCGCGGGATGGCCCGCGAGATGGGTCGGGAAGTGATGCGCAACACCGCCGGCGTCGGCGTCACCTGCGCCATCGCCGACATCCCCGTCGAAGCCATCGAGGAGCTGATGGCCGACGCGATGCCGGAGAAGATCCTCGAACCCAACGTCGAGATCCTCAACGCGGCCTACGAGAAGGTCCACGAGGAGTACGACCTCACGGGTATCGAGGTCTCCTGCCCCGAGGGCGAGCACGAGGAGGAGCAGGTGCTCGTTAACGGTTCCGACGGGATCGCCTACGGCGCCTTCGACGAGGGCTGCCGGTTCATCGCCGGCTACCCGATGACGCCGTGGACGGAAGTGTTCACCATCATGTCCAAGAACCTCCCGGAGGTCGGCGGGATCTCCGAGCAGGTCGAAGACGAGATCGCCGCGGCGGCGCTGGCGATCGGCGCCGCCCACACCGGCGTGAAGGCGATGTCCGGATCGTCCGGCGGCGGCTTCGCGCTGATGTCCGAGCCCCTCGGGCTGGCGGAAATCTCCGAGACGCCCATCGTGCTGCTGGAGGCGGCACGAGCGGGGCCGTCGACGGGGATGCCGACCAAGCCCGAGCAGGCCGACCTGGAGCACGTCCTCTACACCTCGCAGGGTGACTCGAACCGCGTCGTCTTCGCGCCGGCGGACCCCGCCGAGGCGTACGACCACGCGCGACGGGCGTTCCAGATCGCCTACGAGTACCAGATCCCGTCGATCATCCTCTACGACCAGAAGCTCTCCGGGGAGTACCGCAACGTCCCCGCGAGTCACTTCGACCGCGAGCCCAACCCCGACATCGGGAAGGTGCTCACCGAGGAGGAGATCGCCGAGGCACCCCACGAGCCCGGCGGGAAGTTCCACCGCTTCCGCCACGAGCCCGAGGACGGCGTCTCGCCGCGCTCGGTGCCGGGCCAGAAGGGCGGGCGCTTCCTCGCGTCCGGTAACGAGCACAACGAGGCCGGCCATATCTCCGAGGACCCGGACAACCGCGTCGCGCAGGTCGACCGGCGGACCCGGAAGCTCGAAGCGATCCGCGAGGACCTCAACGGCGACGGCCTCAACGTGACCTACGGCCCCGAGGACGCCGACTACGGCGTGCTCGCCTTTGGCAGCATGGTCGGTACCGTCGAGGAGGCGGTCGACCGACTCAACGACGACGGCGAGTCCGTCAAGGCGCTCTCCGTCGGCGAACTGGCGCCGTACCCGGAGACCGAGGTCCGCGAGTTCATCGAGAGCGTCGACCGCGTGATGGTCGTCGAGATGAACTCCACCGCGCAGTTCCGCGGCCTGACCCAGAAACAGCTCGGCGAGTACGGCCCGAAGCTGTCGAGCCTGCTCAAGTACAACGGTAACCCCTTCGAGCCCGCGGAGGTCGTCGAAGGGTTCCACAACACCCTCGCCGGCGAGGAGGCGACGGAGCACCAGACGACGTTCGTTCCCGCGGGAGGTGACTGACAATGAGTGCATTCAGCGCAATCGGCGAGCAGCGAGAGATCGAACAGGAGGAGTACACTCCCGGCATCGAGCCCCAGCCGACGTGGTGTCCGGGCTGTGGTGACTTCGGCGTCCTGAAGGCGCTGAAGGGTGCCCTGCCGGAAGCCGGGCGCACGCCCGACGAGACCCTGACGGTGACGGGTATCGGCTGCTCGGGCAAGCTGAACTCCTACTTCAACAGCTACGGGTTCCACACCATCCACGGGCGCGCACTGCCCGTCGCGCGGGCCGCGAAGCTCGCCAACCCCGGACTGGAAGTGATCGCCGCCGGTGGCGACGGCGACGGCTACGGGATCGGCGGGAACCACTTCATGCACACCGCCCGGGAGAACCACGACTTCACCTACATCGTGTTCAACAACGAGATCTTCGGCCTCACCAAGGGCCAGACCTCGCCCACCTCCCCGAAGGGTCACAAGTCCAAGACCCAGCCCCACGGCTCGGCCAAGGAGCCGGTCCGCCCGCTCTCGCTCTCGCTCAACGCGGGGGCGTCGTTCGTGGCACGGACCGCCGCGGTAAACCCCAACCAGGCCAAGGAGCTGATCAAGGAGGCCATCGAGCACGACGGGTTCGCCCACATCGACTTCCTGACCCAGTGTCCGACCTGGAACAAGGACGCCAAGCAGTACGTCCCCTACATCGACGTCAACGAGAACGACGACTACGACTTCGACCCGACCAACCGGGACGAGGCCGCCGCGATGATGCGTGAGACCGAGGAAGCCCTCCACGAGGGCGAGGTGCTCACCGGGAAGTTCTACGTCGACGAGGACCGCCCGTCCTACCAGCAGGAGAAACAGCAGATCGGTGAGATGCCCGAGGAGCCGCTGGCCGAGCGGTACTTCGACGACTCCTACGAGTGGGAGCGATCCGCGGACATGTTCATCGACGACCACAAGTGAGCACCGGGGCACAGTAGCGGTTCCTGCCGCTACGGTTCGTCCCAGTCGACTCACGCTTTCGGCTTCGCAAGGCATTTTTCCCCTCACGCCGAACCCTACTCCATGACTGCGTCGGCTACGGCAGATCGGATCTTGGGGATCCTCGAAGAGGACGCGCAGGCGTCGGTCTCCGAGATCGCCGAGCGCGCCGACGTTTCGAAACCCACGGTCCGAAAGTACGTACGTCAGTTGGAGGAGGACGGAGTAATCGTCGGCTACTCCGCCGAGGTCGACCCCAAGAAGCTGACCGGGCAGTCGATCGCACTGGTCGGGATGGACGTGGACTCCGAGCAGTACGTCGACGCCACGAACGATCTCAAGGAACTCGACGCCGTGGAGTCGCTCTACAGTTCCTCGGGCGACCACATGCTGATGGCCGAGATCCGGGCCGCCGACGGCGACGCTCTCGGGGAAGTGATCAACGACCACATCCTCGAGGTCGACGGCGTCACCGCCGCCCACCCCTGCTTCCTACAGGAACGGCTGAAGTAGCCGACGACCGTTCTCAGCGGAACTCCCCGTTCGCTTCCTCCGGGAGCCGATCGGCCGCCACCAGATCGACCGCCCACTCCGGCAGGTGGAAGCCGTGGCGGTCCCGGGGGAAGTGCCCCCACATGGCCACGCCGTCGGGCGCGACCGAGCCGTAGAGCCGTGGCCGGCGCCCGCCGTCGATGTCCTCGTAGCGCAACGCGTCGCCGAGCGTCTCGCTCCTGACGGCGAACACGCCGATGTCGTCGCGCTCCTCGCGGGCGTAGCGCTCGTTCGTGTGGGCGACGATGTCGGCAGGGTCCTGTAGCGGGATGAACCCTTCCTCGTCGAGGGAGGCGGGGCGGTACTCCCCGGCACGCTCGGCGGCGGCCCAGTCGGCCTCCGGGAGCGCGTGCATGATGACCGGCATAGGTCGGCTTCACGGGGGCGCTGAAAAGCACTTGTGGCCGCTATCGGCGAGAACCGGCCCGTAGCGACCGGCTACGAGCCCTCTACTTGGGCGAGTGCGGTTCGGAGGCGGAGCCAGCCGTCCTCGTCGTGCACACCCCAGCCGTGGGACCTGTCGAAACCGAACTCCTCGATCGCTCGTTCCACAGTCGTCCGAGCCCCGGTATCGTCGGCGTCGACGCCGGGGACGCTGGCGACGGCCTCGCCCGGCGAGTCGGCGGCGTCGGCCCACCCACACATCGTCCCCACGAGGAACGCGTGGAGCGCCGACGGTCGCTCGGTCAGCGTCGCCTCACGGGCCACGAGGACGGGCCCGTACAGGGGGAACTGCTCGGCGACGGGCACTGTCTCCACCGTCCCGTCGGTGATCCGGTCGGGGTCGGATATCTGGCCGGTGACGGCGTCGACCCGGCCCGAGCGGAGCGCCTCGCGTTCCTCGCCACCGATGTCGACGATGTCGACCGCTTCCAGCGTGTCGACCTGTGAGAGCAGGAGCCGCGCCAGCCGCGCGGTCTCGGAGCCGACGGACATCCCCACCCGCCGGCCCCGGAGCTGTCTGACCCGTTCGAACGGGCCCCCGAAGGAGTCGTGAGTGGCGTACAGCACCGCCATCGCGCGCTCGTACAGCAGTCCGAGCGGGACCACATCCGGGGGGGCCGCCGCGACGAACGTCGCCGCGCCGACGAGGGCGGCGTCGACCTCGCCGGCCGCGACCGCGTCCAGTGCCGCCCCCGAGCCGGTTCGGGGATCGAACGTCACCTCCAACCCCCCGTCCGAATAGTGGTCACCGGCGAGTCCGGCGTACAACGGCGCGTGGAGCGCGTTCGGGTGCCAGTTCAGCGCGACCGAGAACGGGTCGCCGTCGGCCGTCGGTGGCTTGTCGGGGCCCGATCCCGGTTCGTCGGCGGCGGTTCCGGTCTGATCGAGGAGCCGATTGGCGTGGCACTCGTAGGCCCGGCGGGGGGTGACGGACGCATCGGTCGTCCACGCTTGTGGTGGACGGCCGCTCTCGTGGCGTCGAACGGACGTCTCGCTCACCAGCCCCAGATCACCAAGCCGGTCGAGCGCGTCGCCGACGGCACCACGGCTCAGCCCGGTCCCGATCCGGATATCGAGTCGCGTCGCCGGTTCCCCGGCGGTGTCGGGTCGGTCGAGCCGCAGGCGGAGGTAGGCGAGCACTCGCGCGGCGTCGGTACCGAGGCCGACGGCGTACCGATCGACCAACGGCTCGTCGGCCGCCCCGAGCGCCGGATACTCGACCGTCTTCATCTGGTGTCTCTTACCCGTCGACCGTGATAAGGGCTCGCTCCCAACGGTTACTTATAAAGGTTCAGCAGAAACCACTAAGTGGTTGCTCTCACAAGCTCGATCCATGTCGGACCAAGTAGATTTCCAACTCAACTGGGAGCCGACGGGGTTCCAGGCGCCCTTCTTCCTCGGGGCCGAGCGCGGTTACTACGAGGACGAGGGGTTGGACGTACGGATGCTCGGCGCGCGCGGAGGTGGCGTCGGCACGGGCTCGCCGTTCGCCACCGAACGGGTCGCCGACGGCTCCTGTGAGTTCGCGTGGGCCGGCGGCTCGGGAATCGTCCTCTCGAAGAGCCGTGGCAACGACATCGTCGCCGTCGCCGGCGCGACCCACCGGACCCCGGCGGCCGTGTTCACGCTCGAAGAGGAGTTCGGCGGGCCCCTCGAATCGCCCGAACAGCTCGCCGGCAAGACCCTCGCGCCGACGGCGACGAAGACCTCGCTGCTCGCGGGGATGTTGCTCCGCGAGGCCGGGATCCGGGACTCGGTGCAGTTGCTCGGCGTCGACCAGCACACCCACCACCGGCCGCAGCGAAAGCTGCTCGACGGCACCGTCGACGCCGCGGTCGGCGTCGTCACGAACGGCGAGGAGTTGGCCCGCGAGTACGACAAGGAGGCCCACGAACTCTCGATCGGACTGGAGCTCCCCATCTACGGGATGGCCATCGTCGCCAACCCCGAGTACGCCGCCGAGAACCCCGAGACGGTTCGAGCGTTCCTGCGCGCCAGCGCCCGGAGTTGGGCCGACGCCGTCGCGGACCCCACGGCGGCCATCGACGCCGTCGTCGACCGCAACGCCGACCTCGCCTACACCCGGGAGATCGAGCGCCGCAAGCTCGATTGGATGCTCGACCGCTTCGTCGAGTACGACACGTTCGCCGAGCGGTGGGGCACCCACGACGGCGACCGCTGGGCCGAACTGGTCGACCGTATGGCCGAGATGAACGCGCTACAGAACCCCGTCGACGCCGAGTCGGTCTGGACTGACGAGTACCTCGACGACTCCCCGGCGATCACCGAGTTTCTCGACCGCGCGGGGCGCCGAACGCCGGCCGAATCGACCGATGACTAACCGCCGACAGGGCCGCCGGGCGTTCCTCGGCGCGCTCGGGGCTGGCGCCGCCGCTTCGCTGAGTGGCTGTCTCGACGCCCGCTCGGCCGTCCTCGGCGGGACGCCGGAGCCGACGACGGTTCGCCTGCTGCTCGACTGGAAGGCCAACGGCACTCACGCGGGCAACTTCGTCGCCGCGGAGAAGGGGTTCGACGAGGAGGAGGGCGTCTCGCTCTCGATCGAATCCGGCTCCGGCGGCTCGACCACCGCCGAGCAGGTCGGACTGCGGAAGTACGAGATCGGACTGACCAGCGCGGCGTCGGTGCTCGGCGCGCGCAACGGCGACGTGTCGATCCGGAGCTACGCCGCCGCCCAACAGGGGCCCAACAGCGTCGTCTACACCGTCGCCGAGCAGTTCGGCGGCGCCATCGAGGAACCGTCGGACCTCGCGGGCAAGACCGTGGCCGCTGCCTCCTCGTCGTCGAACCTCGCACTGTTGAAGGCGCTGCTCGACGACGCGGGCGTGCTTGGGGAGGTCGAGTTCCTCAGCGTCGGCTGGGGCGGGCTGACCTCCTCGCTGCTCTCGGGTGACGCCGACGCCGCCCTCGGGGCGTTCCCAGACGGGATCGCCATGGAGCGGGACGGCTACGACGCCTCGATGCTCTGGCTCTCCGATCACGTCGCCTCGACCGGCCGGCTGGTCGCGGCCAACCCCACGTTCGCCGAGGAGCAGGGTGAGGCGCTCCGCGGGGCGCTCCGAGCCATCGCGCGTGGCTGGGCCTGGGCGGCGAACGACCCGCCCGCCGCGATGGACCTCATGATCGACGCCGAGCCGCGACTGGAGGGCGGTCGCGAGTTGGGCATCCGAAAGATCGAGGGAACCGTGGCGAAGCTCATGTTGACCGACGCGGTCAGCGAACACGGCTGGGGCTGGCAGGCCGGTCCGGACTGGGAGTCCGTCCAACAGACGCTCGCAGCGGCCGGGTTCGTTTCCGGCGAGGCCGACGCCGAGGCGGCGTGGTCGAACGCGTACCTCGACGGCGACGCCGCGGCCGTCGGCTCCTTCGCCGGACAGGTCTCGGCCGACTACACGGACGACTGGCGCTGACGGGCCGGTGTCCCGATGGTCCTCTGGAGGGCTGCTCGCCCTCGCCTCGGTCGCAACCGCGCTCGTGCTGTGGACCGGCGCGGCTGCCGTACTCGGTCTCCCTGACCTGCTTCTTCCCTCCCCCGTCGCCGTCGCGGCGGCGTTCGGCGCGAACGCCCACTCGATCGCCGCGAGCGTCGCGTACACCGCCGCGGAAGTCGCCGTCGGCTGGACCATCGGCGTCACGGTCGGCGTCGCCCTCGCCGCCGCGATCGCGCTCTCCCCGGCCGCGAGCCGGCTCGGCTACCCGTTCCTCGTCGTGGTGAGGCTGGTGCCGGTCGTCGTCTTCCTGCCGGTGTTGGTGCTCGTGCTCGGCCCGACGGCGGCCTCTCGGGCCGCCATCGCGGTGCTGGTGACGTTCTTCCCGGTCACGTTGGCAACGATCGAGGGGTTACGATCGACCGACGGTGACCGACTGGCGACGCTGTCGGTCGTCGGGGCCTCGCGCTGGCAACAGCTCCGGTACGTCCGCCTGCCCGACGCGCTGCCCGCGCTGTTCACCGGGCTGACTGTCTCGGCGCCCATCGCCGTCCAGACCGTCGTGCTCGCGGAGTTCCTCGTCGGTAACCGTGGGATCGGTGCCGCACTGCAGGCGACGGCAGCCCGGTTCGAGACCGCGCTGCTGTTCGCGTACGTGCTCGTGTTGATCGGCCTCGGGATCGCGCTGTTCGGGCTCCTACGGACGGTCGAGTCGGCGGTTCGCTGGGACGCTGCAGCGGCGGGCGTCGCTGACGGCGGCGGCACCGTCACGGCCGACCTCCCGGGCAACCCCGCCACGAACGCCGTCGTCGCCGCGGCGACGTTCGGTGTCGGGGCGCTGGTCTGGCAGGTCGCCAGCGGTGCGTTCCCCCGCGACCTCGCGTTGTTCCTCCCGGCGCCGCTCGCGGTGGGTCGGACGCTCCTCGACGCCGCCGGGTTGTTCGTCGGCGCCGGCACGGCGACGCTGCTCACGTTCACCATCGGATGGGGCGGCGGCTCGCTGCTCGGCCTCGCCGTGGGCGCCGTCGTCGGACTGGCCCCGCGGCTCCGGGGGCTGCTCGGCAGCCACGTCGTCGCCGCCCGATCGGTGCCCGACGTGGCGGTCGTCCCGCTCTTTCTCGTCTGGTTCCGCGTCGGCCCGACGACCGCCGCGCTGTTGGTCGCAGTCGCCGCCGTCTTCCCGGTCGCCCTCGCCGCCGCCGACGGGGCGGGCCGGCTGCCCGCACGCCAGTATGACCTCCTCCGGTCGGTCGGCGCCCCGCGACACCGCGTGCTGGTGGCTCGGGCACGATACGCGCTCCCCCAACTGTTCGCGGGGCTCAAACTCTCGGTCGTCGGCGGCTTCACTGCCACCGTCATCGCCGAGTGGTTCCTCACGAGCGACGGGCTCGGTGTGCTGTTGTTACAGGGGATGACCGACACCAACCCCGAACTCACCTACGCGGCCGCCCTCGCCCTCGCGGCGCTCGGGATGGCGCTCTACGGCGTCGTCGCCGGCGTCCAGCGCCGGCTGACGTGGTGACTCAGGTCGCCCCGACGTCGTCGGGCGTGAACTCCGCCATCGTGACGTTGAGCAGCGTCCAGCCGCCGATACCGACGAACAGGGCGGCGATGCCGTGCCGGGACGGGTGATCGAAGTGCAGGAACCACCAGAAGCCGAAGAAGACCGCGAACAGCGCGGTGAGCGAGCGCTGGCGACGGCGCTGGCCGTGGTGCCACGCGTAGAACCGCCCGACGAACGCGGCGATCACGCCGACGGCCGCGAACACCTCGGGAGGTGAGGGCGTAGCCATGGGGGCGTGTCGCAGCCCCGACGGAAAACGCTGTGCGCCGCCGTTTCAGTTCCACCCCGCTCGGGAAACCCTCTTTTCCGTGCCGGCCCGAGTGCGCCCATGAGCGGGAGCACCCTCCCGGGGACCGGCGACGACGACGCCCCCGACCGCGTGGTGCTTCACGTCGATATGGACTGCTTCTACGCCTCGTGTGAGCGGCTCAAGGAGCCCGAACTCCGCGGTCAGCCGGTCGTCGTCGGTATGGGCTACGAGGAGGGCGAGACCATCGGTGCCGTCGCCACCGCGTCCTACGAAGCGAGGGCCTACGGCGTCGACTCCGCCCAACCGATCTCGCAGGCCGTCGAACGGCTCCCCCCCGTCGAGCGGCCCGACCTCGGGAGCGCCGACGACGACCGTGGCCACTACCGACCGGTGGACATGGAGTTCTACCAGTCGGTCGCGAGCGAGGTGAAGGCGATCCTCCACGACTGCGCCGACACCGTCCGGGAGGTGAGCATCGACGAGGCGTACCTGGACGTGACCGCCCGCACCTCCTGGGAGCGAGTCGACGACCCTCCCCGGGCCTCCGGCGCGGCCGAGAAACGGACGCTCGCGGAGGGGTTGGGCCGGCACGTCCGCGAACGGATCGCCCGCGAGGTCGGCGTGCCCGCGAGCGTCGGCGTCGCGCCGAACATGGCGACCGCGAAGATCGCCAGCGACCACGACAAGCCCGAGGGGCTCACCGTCGTCCCGCCCGGCTCCGTCGCCGAGTTCCTCGCGCCGTTGCCAGTCGAGGAAATCCACGGCGTCGGCCCGGTCCGGGCGGGACAGCTTCGGGAGATGGGGATCGAGACCGCCGGCGACCTCGCCGACGCCGACCCGGGGGTCCTGCAGGACCGCTTCGGCGACCGCGGGGTCGAACTCCACGACCGAGCCGGCGGCGTCGACAACCGCGAGGTCACCCCTACGGGCCTCCCCAAGAGTCTCTCGCGGGAGTCCTCGTTCAGTGAGGCGACGACCGACGCCGGGGCGATGCGGGAGAAGGTCCGTGCGCTGGCGGCCGCGGTCGCCGAGCGTGCCCGGTCGAAGGACGCCCTCTACCGGACCATCGGGATCAAGGCCGTAACGACGCCCTACGACGTGAACACGCGCGCCGAGTCGCTCTCGGGGCCCGTCGACGACCCCGAACTGGTCGAGGAGACCGCCCTCTCGCTGCTCTCTGAGTTCGAGGACGAACCGGTCCGAAAGCTCGGCGTCCGGGTGTCGAAGCTGAGTTTCGCCGCGGGCGAGCAGGCCAGCCTCGACGGCTTCGCGTCGGCGACCGTCGCCGACGGCGGGAGCGAGGGAGAGACCGAGTCCGAGACCGAGTCGGAGTCGGCAGGAGAAGACGCCGCGGCGGAGTCCACGCCGGCCGAGAGCCGATCCGGCCAGTTCTCGCTGGGCGAGTTCGAGTAGGCCGGCGGAAACCCTATGTGGCCGCGGTGGGTCTGGTACGCCAACCCCGGGCGGCCGTACCGGTCGCCCCGACGCCGTCGGCCGCCCCCCACGGCGGCGCGACGGCGACCACCACCATGACCGACGACACAGACACCGCCGACCGCGAGCCGGAAGAGCGCGCCGTCCCGCTGCCGCTGATCGACACCTACGCGGCGCTCAGAGCCGAAATCGCCGCCAAGGAGGACCGGATCGAACGACTCGAACGCGAACTCGAGCGGGAGTACCTGGAACCGGCCGGCGACGCGGACGCCGGTGGCAGCGCTGACGAGACGAACCGGAGCGACGAGGCGGCCGACGGCGCCGAGAGCGACGAGGAGGCCGAGACCGAACGGAGCGACGACGTGCCCCTGTCCCACGAGGATTGGGAGCCGGAGACCGACCCGCTGACAGACACCGGCCCCGTCGAGAGCGACGGCGACCACGAGGGGATCACCGCCGAGGCTGCGACGACCACGGCGGCGACGAACGATCCGGACCCCGAACAGACCGAGCAGCGGAAGCCGGAGACGGCCGATGTCGATGCCGATGGCGCGGCCGGGGCTGACGGGCTGAAGCCGGTCCGAACGGCCGGCGGCCGGAACGAGCGCGGCGGGACTGACGACGGTGCCTCGGAGGCAGGCACCACGAGCGACTCGCCGACCGAGTCGGAGTTCGGCGTCACCATGGAGACTTCCTCGAACCTCACCGGCGGCTCGCTCGGAAGCTCAGCCGACCGGAGAACCGCCGCTGTTGACGCCGGCGACACGGCGGCAACGGGCGGGGAGGAGTCGTCGAACGAGGGGGCTGGCCGGCCCGACCCGACTGCTGACCGTGGTGAGCGCTTGAGCCTGCTCGTGCGTCGGGCTGAACTCCGGAGCGAGGAGGCGGTCGTCGAGACGCTCGTCCGCGGTATCGAGGAACTGGACGATCTGACCCGGGGGATGCTCGCGCACTACCGCGAGGCCGGCGACGCTGCCCCCGTCGACGCCCACGTCGCCGCCGGCGGCTCGGGCGAGCGACAGTACGCCTACGCCCGGAACCGAACGCTCCGAAAGGCCGGCGTGATCGAACACGCCGGCGCCGGCCGCTACCGCTACGCGCTCACCGACCTCGTCGACGAAGCGTTCGACGGCACCGCCGACGGCCAGACGGTCGCCGACGCCGTCGCCGCCATCGAGTCGGCGACCGACATCGACTGATGCGGGCGCTCCCCCGGACCGGCGAGGGACGCTGGCACCTCGACCGCCACGCGCGGCTGGTGGTGTACGAGGCCGACGCGGGCGACGAACTGGTCACCGTCTACGACTGTGGCGCCGCCCAGAAACCCCCCTCCGCGCAGTTCATCGGCAACCTCGTCCGCGTGCGTGCGCCACACGAACTGGAGCGCACGCCGACCGGCTACACGGTCACCCTCGAAGCGGGCGGCACGCTGGTCGAGCAGGGCGAGGACCACTACGTGATCGAGGAACGGGACTGACGCGAGCGGGGACTGCGGGCCGTTCTCAGAGCTCCGAAACCAGGTCGCGCAGCACCGTCTCGGGGTCGTCGGCGAGCGCGACGCCCGACGCGAGGAGGACGCCGTCGGCGCCGAGGTCCCGGGCCGCAGCGACGTCCTCGCCGGTGGCGATGCCGGCGCCACAGAACACCTCAACGCCGTCGTCGACCGCCGCTGCCGCTTCGACGGCGTCGGTCACGATTCCGGGGTCGGCCGTGGCGACCGACTCGTCGCCGCCGATGAGCTCCGGCGGTTCGACGGCGACGGCGTCGGGGTCGAGCGCCGTCGCGGCGGCGATCTGATCGGGGTTGTTCGCACAGACCACCGTTTCGAGGGCCGCCGCGTCGGCGGCGTCGAGGCTGGCGTCGATGTCGGCCAGCTTCTGGCGGTTCTCGGAGTGGTTCAACAGCGTCCCGACGGCGCCGGCACGTTCGACGGCGGCAGCGTGCGTGCTGCCGGTGTGGCTGCCGTGCTCGACGGGGCTGACGTGTTGGGCCCACGTCTCGACGCCGGTGGCGGCGACGGCGCCGATCCGGGCGGCCTGCGGGGCGACCGCGATCCGGGCGCCGGTCTCCTCGGCCACGTCGGCGGCGGCTTTGGCGACGCTGACGGGCTTACAGTCGTACGCTTTGAGGTTGACGAGGATGAACACGTCGGGAGGCGGGAGCCGACGGGCAAATAGATAGGCGGTTCGCCGGTGGTCCGTGGCGGTCGGGAGCGGCTACTCGCTCTTTCGCTCGACCACGTCGCCGAGCGTCTGAGTCATCGAGGAGTCGGAGTCCCAACTGGCGTCGTCGTCGCCCGACCCCTCCGAGAGGGAGATGCCGAGGCGTTTCTCGAGTTTGGCCTTCACGTCGTCGCTGGGCAGGATGTCACCCCGTTCCAGCTTCCCGATCAGGGAGGCCTTCTCGTTGAGTTCCTTGGCGAGGTCCTCGCGGCTCAGCCCATCGTGTTCGCGGGCTGCCCGGATTCGCTCGTCGTAGTCGCTCGCGATCTCGTCCATCTGGTCGAACATGTCCCGACGGCGACGACCACCGCTGCTCCCCCCGCTCCCGCCGCTACTCGACGAGGAGGAGGACGACCCGCCCGATGAGGAGGAAGCGGAGTACTTGGTCGACGCCGACGAGGTGGACTCGGTCTTGACCTCCGTGCCGAAGTCCGCACAGTCGTCACAGAGTTCGAGTTCGGCGCCCTCGACTTTCGTCGTCGTGAGCGAGGACTTCTCCGCGCCGCACATCTCACACTGGGCCATACCCGACGTAGCGCGCCGGGCAGTAAAAAGGAACCGGCAGGCAGGGTCGGCGCTCACTCCGGCACTCGACAGCGGAGGAACGGCCACTCGGCGTCGTCCATCTCGCTCCGAACCCCGTACTGCTCCACCAGTTCGAGGCCGGCGGCCTCGAGCAGCCGTTCGGTCTCCCGCAGCGGCGGGAACGACCACGCCATCCGCGCGCCGGTGTCGAGCCAGTCGTCGTTCTCGCCGGCCCAGTCGTCGCCGATGCTGAACAGGAACTCCCCGCCCGGCCGCAGCACCCGCGCCACCTCCGCGTAGCAGTCCCGGTGCTCGTCTTCGGGCAGGTGGATCACCGAGTAGAACGCGGTGACGGCGTCGAACCGCCCGTCATCGAAGGGTAGCGCGGTCATATCGCCGGCCACGAGCGCGGCGTCCGTCCGCTCCCGCGCCAGCCGTAGCTGTGCAGTCGAGAAGTCCAGCCCGACGGCCCCCTCCGTCGGGAGCGTGGCGAGCGGTCCCTCGCCCGCACCACAGCCCAGGTCCAACACCCGCGGATCAGCCGGCAGCGACTCCCGCAGTGCCACGAGGCCCTCGTTGGCCGTCGGCGACGCCGAGCGGCGCTCGTCGTAGGTCTCGGCCATCGCGTCGTAGCCGTCACGGACGGTCGCCCGTTGCTCGTCCATGGGCGGGCCGTCGGGGCCACGCCTCAAACGCCTTTCGCGGCCGTGGTAACCGGTAGCGAGGTGAAAACGGATCGAGGACGGCGGCCGCGGTCAGGCCTGACAGGTCTCTACCCACTCGTTGGCCCACGATTCGATCTCGTCGAAAACGGGGGCCAGCGACTCGCCCTTGCTCGTCAGGGAGTAGTAGGTCGCCACCGGGGCGTCCTCCTCCAGTCGGCGCTCGACGAAACCGGTCTCTCGGAGGTCGTCGAGGACGCGCGAGAGCGTCCGCGCGTTCGCCTCGGTCGATCGCTTGAGTTCGTTGAACCGCTTCTCCCCCTCGGTGAGGTCGTGGAGCACGACCAGTCGCCACTGGGAGCCGATCTGTTCGACCGCGTCGACGACCGGGCAGACCTCGGTCGTGGACCCCTCCATCGCCGCGTTCCCGTCCTCGAGTTCGGTGGACATCTGTTACCCGGTTCGCTCCCGATACCTATAACGGCTTCCCCTCCGGGACTCCGGAGCGTTCCGCAGCTGTACTGTGGCATGGTGTCCCACCACACGAAAAGGCATATATCCGCGTCGGCGCCTATCACGGGTCATGAGCGCAGACCGGGCCCCCCTGCAGCGGGCCTTGGAGCGCGGCGAGGAGGAGGGCGGGCAGATCGAGTTCAAGACGCGACTCACCCGCAACACGCACCTGCGGGAGGGCCGCATGGAGTCGCTGGCCGCCCAACTCCGGCATCGTGTTCTCTCCGGCGACGGCGAGGCCACGTACGTCGTCGGCGTCGACGACGACGGGGCGATCGCAGGCATCTCCCCCGAGGCCTTCTCGGAGTCGATGGACGTCCTCTCCCTGTTGGCCGAGGAGGCCGACGCCCACATCGAGGACGTCGAGACGTGGGGCATCTCCGCCGAGGCGGGGGCCGAGGAGGGACTCGTCGGGGTCGCCACGATCCGTGAAGGGGCGATGCTTGACCGCGAGGACGACGAACACGTCGTCGTCGGCACCGCGGGCCACGTCGACCACGGCAAGTCGACGCTCGTGGGCACGCTCGTCACCGGCGAGCGAGACGACGGGGAGGGCGGCACGCGCTCGTTCCTCGACGTACAGCCCCACGAGGTCGAGCGGGGGCTCTCGGCGGACCTCTCCTACGCGGTGTACGGTTTCGACGACCACGGCCCGGTCCGGATGGACAACCCCCACCGGAAGACCGACCGGGCGCGGGTGGTACAGGAGGCCGACCGCCTCGTCAGCTTCGTCGACACCGTCGGCCACGAGCCGTGGCTCCGGACGACGATCCGCGGCCTCGTCGGCCAGAAACTCGACTACGGGCTGCTCGTCGTGGCGGCCGACGACGGCCCGACGAAGACGACCCGCGAGCACCTCGGGATCCTGCTGGCGACCGAACTCCCCACGATGGTCGCCATCACCAAGGCCGACGCCGTGAGCGACGAGCGCGTCGACGAGGTCGAAGCGGAGGTCGAAGCGATGCTCCGGGAGGTCGGCGAAACCCCGCTTCCCGTCGAGCGCTACGGCGTCGACGCGGCCATCGAGGAGGTCGGCACGACCGTTCCGCTCCTCCGGACGAGCGCCGTCGGCGGCGAGGGCCTCGACGACCTCGACACGCTGTTCGAGGCGCTCCCCAAGCGCGAGTCCGACGCCGACGCGCCGTTCCGGATGTACGTCGATCGCTCCTACAGCGTCACCGGCGTCGGCGCGGTCGCCTCGGGAACGATCAACGCCGGCACGGTCGAGGCCGGCGACGAACTCCTGCTCGGCCCGATGGCCGACGGGGGGTTCCGGGAGGTCGAGGTCCGCTCGATCGAGATGCACTACCACCGGGTCGACAAGGCCCGCGCGGGCCGGATCGTCGGCATCGCCCTGAAGGGCGTCGCCGAGAGCGAGATCGAACGCGGGATGGCGCTGCTGCCCCGTGACGCCGATCCCGATCCGGTCCGGGAGTTCGAGGCCGAAGTAGTCGTCCTGAACCACCCGACGAAGATCGGCGACGGCTACGAACCGGTCGTCCACCTCGAAACCGTAAGCGAGGCCGCCGTGTTCTCGCCCGAGGGCGGTCGCCTGCTTCCCGGCGACAACGGCACCACTACGGTTCGGTTCAAGTTCCGCCCCTACCTCGTCGAGGAGGGCCAGCGGTTCGTCTTCCGTGAGGGTCGGAGCAAGGGCGTCGGGACCGTCAGGTCGACCGACACGTAGCCCGAACCCTTTTCGCGCCCGCGGGCGACCCTCGAACGAATGCAGGACGCCACCAAGCGGCGGCTCACGCTGTTGGCAGCCGGCGTGCTGCTGGCGGCCGTCGTCACGACACTCACGCAGGTACTCCTGGTCGACCGGAGCGTGGTCGCCGCCGAACCCTACGCGGTCGTCGTCGGCCTCGGGGTCTCGATACCGCTGTTGCTCGCCGGCGCGTACCCCCGGACGGAGGGGAGCGGGGACTCGCCGGCCCTCCTGATCGGCGCAGAAGCCGCCGCCGCCATCGTCGTCGGGACCGCTGTCGTCGCGCTGTTGGTGGCGACTGACCTCCCGGATATGCTCTCGGTGGGCGCCGGCGCGGCGGCGACGTACGTCGGCGGGACGGCGGCCCGCGCCGTGGTGGTGGGTCGTCCGACCACGGACGAGGCGTCGGCCGAGTAACGCGGCGCTCAGTTCTCCGCGGCCACGTAGCCACCCTCGACGCGGTCGGCGAGGTCCAACGCGACCAGCCAGTCGAGTACCCGCTCGGTTCGGTCGGTCCAGTGTTCGACCCACGTCCGCCGGCGCTCGCGCTCCCAGCCCGGTACGGTCGCCCGGAGGCGGTCGAACGCCTCGGCGGCGTCGATGGGTTCCGCAGCGTCGGCGAGCACGTCCAGCGCCTCGCTCGCGCCGAAGACCCGCTCGCGGAACGACGACCGGACGTTCTCGGGCGTCGGTTCGCGGTCGGTCCGCTTGAACCCGGTCTCGGTTTCGACGGCCAACTCCAGCGCGCGGAGGAACGTCAGCCACTCCCGTGCCACGTCCCGGCTGGGGTGGCCCTCGCGGCGCATCAGCCGAGCACAGCAGTCGTTCTCCGACCCGGGGACCAGCGGCACCGCCGACTGGGCGTCGGCGATTGCCTCGAAGACGGGCCGGTCGGCGGCCGACTCGTCGTCCTCGTCGGCGGCGTCGGGGGCGGGCGGTGCCGGCAGCGGTTTGAGTCGCATGCTCAGAAGCCGAAGCTCTCGGCCAGCAGCGCCTCGTTCCGTTCGCCGAAGCGGTAGGTGGGGCCGTCGACCACGTCGACGGTCGCGGCGGCGGGGCCGAACACCGACTCCGGCAGCGCCTCGAAGTCCCACTCGTGGGCCTCGAAGATCTCCTCGAAGGTCGCGTCGAACTCCGTGGCGGCGTTCGAGGTGATCGACTCGAAGGCGTCGGCGTCGTCGCGGGCGACGGTCAGGTGGACCTCGCCGCCGAACGCGAGCGCGTCGTTCGTGCGGGCCATCGCCTCGCTCTCGTCGTAGCCGACGGGCGCGACGGGTGCGCTACCCGAGACCGAGAGCACGTCGGTCGGGTCGTAGCCGGCCTCGAACAGCTGCCAGACGGCCGACTCGGGCGCTCGGGCGCCGGCGGCGACGCTGCCCGCGATGGAGCCAAGCGCGAACGTCGGCAGGAACACGCCGCTCTCCTCGATACCCGCGAGGTCGGCGACGTGGCTCGCGATCTCGTCGTCGGGGAGGTCGATGCTCTCGACGGCCAGCACGGTCAGGTCGAACTCGTCGAAGTAGCCGACCGACTGGAACTCGGTCTCCTGGCCGACCAGCGCGCGTGCCGGCCCCGAGCCCAGCCCGTCGTACGTGTCGAACTCGAGCTCCCAGCCCGCTTTCTGGGAGCACAGCAGGGCGATCCCGGGGTGGTCAGTCGACAGTTCGACGTGGGGGACGGGCGCGCCGTCGACCCGGCCGGTCCGGGTGGTGATCGTCGCCAAGCCGGCGGTCTGGATCTCGGCGAGCAGGACGCCCGCCTCGACGCCGCCGTCGGTCTCGACGCCGAAGTCGAGTACGGTCGCGCCGGAGTCGAGTTCGTAGGGCGTGACGTTGAGTTCGTCGGCGAAGTCGAGGGCCTCGTCGACCAGCTCGACCGCCATCCGGTTGATGCTCTCCATATCCTTACTCCCGCGTCACTCCCTAAAGGGGTTTTCAGTCAGCTACCGCCGCGAGCCGCCGTTGGATGGCCGATCGGCTCCCGGTCAGTCGCTGTACTCCCGTCGGAGGCGATCGAGTGCCCCCGCTTCGGTCTTGAAGTAGCGGCGTCCACCGTCGGCCGTACGGACGGCCCAGCCGTACTCGTCGCTGTCGGGGCGGTACCACCGATCCGGATACGTCTCGAATGCGATTCGGTCATCGACCTCGGTCGCGTCGGCATCTACTGGAGCATCGACCGCCGGCTCCG
This sequence comes from Halolamina litorea, assembly GCF_026616205.1. NCBI lineage: Archaea > Methanobacteriati > Methanobacteriota > Halobacteria > Halobacteriales > Haloferacaceae > Halolamina > Halolamina litorea. The sequence goes on along the minus strand of NZ_JANHGR010000001.1, from coordinate 1,389,890 downwards.
TGTAATCGCCCGCGCCGGCCGCCGATGGTGAGTCCACAGTAGTCGTTGATGCGGGCTCGCTCTCGGTCAGTCCCTCCATCGGCTCGATCAGTAGTTCCTCGTCGACCACAGTGTCGTCGACGACCATTCCCGGCCCGTAGCCCTCCTCGACGGCCGCCGTCGTCGCGTCCATGAGGAGCTGCTGTACGTCGATCACCGGCTCGTCGGCATCGGCGTCGACCCGCTCGTACTCGCCGCCGCTGTCCATCAGCCACCGGCGCCGGTTGTCGTGGAACGTCCCTTCGAGGACGAACCGGAGCTGTTCGCGCAGCGCCGGGTCCTCGACGGGCGTGATCGCCTCGACGCGGTAGTCGAGGTTCCGGGTCATCCAGTCGGCCGACCCGAGGTACCACTCGGGGTCGCCGGCGTTCTCGAAGTAGAAGACCCGCGCGTGTTCGAGGAAGCGCCCGACGACGGAGTGGATGGTCACGTTCTCGCTCAGCCCCTCGATCCCGGGGCGGAGCCGGCAGATGTCCCGCACGATCAGGTCGATCTCGACGCCGGCCATCGACGCCCGGTAGAGCTCCTCGACCATTCCCGGGTCCTCCAGCCCGTTGACCTTCACGACGATCCGGGCCCGGCGGCCCTCCCGGGCGTGCTCGGCCTCGCGGCGCACCATCTCGACGAACCGGTCGCGCATCGTCACCGGCGCGATCAGCAGCTTCCGGAACCGTTCGTCCAGCGACGGCCCCGTGAAGAAGTTGAACAGTCGGGTGAGGTCCTGCCCGATGTCGCGGTCGGCCGTCAACAGCCCGAGGTCGCTGTAGCCCTGTGCGGTGCCCGAGTGGTAGTTCCCCGTCCCGACGTGGGAGTAGAGTTTGACGCCGTCCTCCTCCCGGCGCACCACGAGTGCGGTCTTCGTGTGGGTCTTGAGCCCGACGGTGCCGTAGGCGACGTGGATCCCCTCCTCCTCCAGCCGCCGGACCCACTCGAGGTTGTTCTTCTCGTCGAAGCGGGCCTTGAGTTCGACCATCACCGCGACCTGCTTGCCGTTGTCGGCGGCGTCGATGAGGCTCTGGATCACCTTCGAGTCGCTGGCGGTGCGGTAGATCGCCGCTTTCACCGCCAGTACGTTCGGGTCGTTCGCGGCCGTGTCGAGGAACTGCTGGACGGTCCCTTCGAAGGAGTGGTAGGGGTGGTGGGCGAGGATGTCCCCCTCGCGGATCTCCTCGAAGATGCTCCGCTCGTCGTTCAGGTCGTCGACGGGGCGCAGCCGCGGGTGGAGCTTCGGCGACCAGTCGGGGAGTTTGAGGTCGGGGCGAGGGAGCTCGACGAGTTCGAAGAAGTCCTCGAAGTCGATCGGCCCCTCGCGCTCGAACACCTCCCGTTCGGTCACGTCGAGGTTCCGCTTCAGGATCGAGCGCGAGCGCTCGGCCATCCCCGATTCGATCTCCAGGCGCACCGCCGTCGCGAAGCGCCGCTGCTCGATCACCTCCTCGATCATGTCGATGAGGTCCTCCGCGACCTCCTCGTTGCGCCGCACCTCGGCGTTGCGCGTGACCTTGAACTTCGACACGTCGACGATCTCGAGGTTCGGAAGCAACAGCCCGAGGTTCGCCTCGATCAGGTCCTCGAGGAGGACGAAGCCGCAGTCCCGGCCTGGGACCTCGACGAGCCGCGGTTGGTTCTTGGGGATCTTGATCCGGGTGAACGTCAGGTCCCGGTCGGCGCCGCGTGAGAGCACCCCCAGCGAGAGCGAGCGGTTCGAGATGAACGGGAACGGGTGAGCCGGGTCGAACGACAGCGGCGTCAGCGTCGGCAGCACCGTCTCCTCGAAGTACGTCCGCAGGGACTGGACCTCGTCGTCGTCGAGCGCATCCATCTCGAGGACTTCGACGCCCGCCGCCGCGAGTTCGGGTTTGAGCGTCGACTGCCAGTAGTCGGTCTGTTCGCCCAGCAGCGGGCGGGCCGCCTCCAGCACTTCCGTCCACTGCTCCTCGGGCGTGCGCCCGTCGGGGGTCGTCTCGGTCACGCCGGCGTCGATCTGCTGTTTGAGCCCCCCCACGCGCTTCATGAAGAACTCGTCGGTGTTCTTGGTGACGTAGGCGAGGAAGCGGAGCCGTTCGAGCGGCGGGTTCCGCTCGTCGGTCCCCTCGGCGAGCACCCGCTGCTGGAAGGCGAGTTCCGAGAACTCCCTGTTGAGGTAGTACTCGGGGGCCTGCAGGTCCGGCTCAGACACGGCGACTCACCACCGGGGTCGACGGCGCGGTCGGCAACGGTCGGCGCTGTGCCGACCGCGGTGCGGTGCTATCGGCGTCGCTATGGGGATGGGGGGTGGGCATGTGGGATCGGGTCGCGGCGGCGGTGCGGTCTCAGGTCGGGCTGACCGACTGCCAGCCCGGCTCGACGAACTTCGAGTCGCGGCGGTCCTCGTGGGTCACCATCGACTCGACGGTCACCAGTCGGTCGCGGCGGTAGTCGTAGGCGGTGAGCGTCCCGCCGTAGACACAGCCGGTGTCCAGCGCGACGGCGTGCTCGCCGACGAACGGTTCGTCGTGGACGGTGTGGCCGAAGAAGACCCGCTGTGGACCCTCGTAGGCCTCGTACCAGAACGGGCCGTCGTAGCCGTCGCCGTCCGGGGCGCGCATGTTGAGCAGTTCCTCGATCGAGTGGTCCGTCAGCGGCCGCGCCGGGTTGACGCCGCCGTGGACCACCATCGCGTCGTCGAAGGAGATGACGACCGGGAGCGACTCGAAGAACGCCCGGTCGCCCTCGCGGAGCCAGTCGGGCTCCTTGTCGCCGCGGATCACCTTCTGTTCGTTGTTGCCGCGGACGCTCAGTAGCTGGTCGTGCTGGCGGACCAAGTCGATGACGTGCGGGCTGTAAGGACCCTTCCGGACGAGGTCGCCGACGAACAGGACGAGGTCGTCCGGCCCGAGAGCGAGCTTCTCGAGCAGGTGTTCCAGTTCGACGTGGCTCCCGTGCACGTCGCCGACGACGTAGATGTCGTCGTACTCGTCGACGTTCAGTCGAAGGTGGTGGGGCTCGACGCTGTCGTTGAACCGCGGTGGCGTGGACATTGTGGTAGGAGGGAACGGTCCTCTCGATCGGGAGGGGTTCCGGCGCTCGAATCCGGATACCCACTCGCTGGGTTAATTCGTTGCTAATAGCTCACTGTACGGGTATATATCTTCCACGAGCGCTCGGTGCCGATCCGGGGCTCAACGCTCCTTGCGCGCGTCCTGCCCCAACTCCCGCTCCACGGACTCGACCTTCGACGCCGCCGGCTCGTCGCTGGTCCGCTTGTCGTCGATCTTCAGGAACGTGCTCACTCGGTCACCGTCGACGGCCTCGTGGGCGGCCTGTGCGGCGGCGAACAGTTCGCCGATATCGTCGGCCTCGATGGTGGTCCCCATCGGGGTGGTCTCGTAGCTCACGTCGAACGCGTCGAGCGCGGCGACGGCTTTCGCCACCTCGCCCGACATCGACCCGTCAGTAGCCGGTGCGACCGAGAGGAACGCGACGACAGTCATGGCCTCCTGTTGGCGCTACGGAACCTTCGCTCTACCGACGACCGAAACGCTGAGGCCGGTCGTCGCCGACGGCCCGACCGTGACCGACCGAGCCGACCCTCCCGACGGCGCGGTGGCCGTCGTTCGGCGCTACCGCCGGATCGAGCGACTGGTCAGCGGCGCCACGGCGGTCTCCGTGGGGCTCCTCGGCGCGGCGGCGTACCTCGCGCTCCCGCTGCTGTGGGCGCTGGTGGCCTTTCTTGCGCTGCTCGCGCTCGCCCGAGTCCCGGTGTTCAGAACAGGGGGGCGTGCCCGACTCCGAACCGACACCGATCCCGAAGCGGTCCGTGCGGACTTCGCCGGGGCGACGCCGCCGCCGTTGGCGCTTCAGTGGGGAATCGCCGACGACATCCGGTCGGTCGGGAGCAGCGCCGTCTACGAGATCAGCTACCTGTTCGGACTGCGGAGCGTCGAGATGCGCGTCGACACCGACGCCGACGCCGCCGACCGCGTAGAGATCACCGGTACCGTCGACGGCCGCTCGTGGGGGACCTACACGGCCCGGATCGAGCCGACCGGAACGGGGACGGAGGTCGTCCTCGACGTACGTTCGGACCGGAAGTTCGGCCTGCGGCGGCTCCCCCAGCGGTTCGTCGCGCGGCGGTTCCGCGACGCGGCGCTTCGGGCACAGGGCTACGAAGTCCTCGAACGGGCGGACTCGCTCTCGCGGTAGCGACTTCAGCACACCGAGGCCCGTCGCGTGCCGTTTCACGCGCCCGTTCTCGCAGCACTTCTCGACGTATGCGTCGCGGTCCCGCTCGTAGTCGTGGGCCATGCCGGCGACCCAGCCGACCACGGCGTAAGCGTTCCTTCGGTGTGACAGTACCCGCCCGGGAGTGGATCGTGCGCACCGACAGTTGTCGATCCACAGTCGCTCGCGTTCGAGCACAACCGCGCCGAGGACTGACCCATCTGCAGTTTCACGGCTGCGCAACTATCGAGGTCAGACCCCGAACTGACGAAGGCTACATAGTGCTATTGCGCCCATATACCCCCGATCGACTCGAAACAGTTACTTGCGTGTTTACTCAATCGTTTTCTGATGGCACAAGCCACCGACCGCTTGGAACGCTACCTCGACGACGAACTCGGGGACTGTCGGCCCGAGGACGTCGACGACCGGCTCGCGGAGTTACGCGACCTCGAAACCGACAGCGGCGGGAGCGCCGTCGAGCGCGAACTGGACGTGCTCGGGGCGCTCGCCAACGACACGCGCTACACGCTCGCCCGGGTCCTCGTCGCCGCGGGCGAGGAACTGTGCGTCTGTGAACTCGGCGCCGTCGTCGACGTCACCGACAGCGGGCTGAGCCGAGCGCTGTCGACGCTGGCCGACGCCGGACTCGTAGAGGGGCGCAAGGACGGCCGCTGGAAACACTACCGCGCGACCAACCGTGCGGTCGCGCTGGTCACCGTCCTCGACGGGAGCGTCGCCGATGTCTGAGGCCCACGCCCACGGCCCGGACTGCGACTGTGAGGTCTGTGGCGACCCGCGGTCGATGGACGTCCTCGATAAGTACCTCACCGTCTGGATCCTCGGCGCGATGGCGCTGGGGGTCGGGCTGGGGTACTTCGCGCCCTCGGTCCCCGGGACCGTCGAGGAACTCCGACTGGTCGAGATCGGGCTGATCCTGATGATGTACCCGCCGCTGGCGAAGGCCGACTACTCCCGGCTGGGGACGGTGTTCCGGAACTGGCAGGTGCTCGGGCTCAGCCTCGTCCAGAACTGGCTCATCGGCCCGACGCTGATGTTCGGGCTTGCAGTCGTGTTCTTCGGCGGCGTCGTCCCCGGCCTCCCCGCGCGCCCGGACTTCTTCCTCGGGTTGGTGTTCATCGGGATGGCCCGCTGCATCGCGATGGTGCTGGTCTGGAACGAACTCGCGGAGGGGTCGACGGAGTACGTCACCGGTCTCGTCGCGTTCAACAGCCTGTTCCAGATCGCCACCTACGGCGTCTACGTCTGGCTGTTCGCGCTCTACCTTCCCGGCCTACTCGGGCTGGAGACGCTCGCCGCGGGCATCACGGCCTTCGACGTGACGCCGATGCAGGTGTTCGAGGCCATCGTCGTCTTCCTCGGGATCCCCTTCGCGGCGGGCTTCCTCACGCGCTACCTCGGGACCCGACTCAAGAGCGAGGCGTGGTACGAGGACTCCTTCGTCCCGAAGATCGATCCGCTGACGCTGGTCGCGCTGCTGTTCACCGTGATCGTGATGTTCGCAACGCAGGGCGAGAGCATCGTCGCCGCGCCGGGCGACGTGCTGTTGCTCGCGGTGCCGCTCACGGTCTACTTCCTCGCGATGTTCGCCGTCAGCTTCGGGATGGGGCGCGGCATCGGCGCCGACTACTCGACGACGACCGCGATCGGCTTCACCGCGGCCTCCAACAACTTCGAACTCGCCATCGCCGTCGCTGTCGCCGTCTTCGGCGTCGCCTCCGACGTGGCCTTCGCCACCGTCGTCGGCCCGCTGATCGAAGTTCCCGTCCTGCTCGCACTGGTCCACGCCGCGCTGTACCTCCAGCGGAAGCTCGACTGGACCGGCGCCGACGGCGAGCCGTCGACGACGACCGCACCGACCGACGACTGACTGCCACCGACCGATCTCACAGATCCACCATGTCCGAACCCACCGACACCACGGCCGACGAACCGACAGCGACCGAATCGAGCGCCACCGCCGACGAACCCACCTGTACCGCCTTCATGTGCGTCCAGAACGCCGGGCGCTCCCAGATGGCGACCGCCTTCGCCGAACGCGAACGCGAGCGCCGCGGCCTCGAGGGCGAGGTCGAGATCCTCACCGGCGGTACCCTCCCCGCGGACCACGTCCACGAGGAAGTGATCGAGGCGATGGCCGAACTCGACATCGACCTCTCGGACCGGACGCCGCGGGAGATCACCATCGGGGAACTGCAGTCGTGTGACTACGTGGCGACGATGGGCTGTTCGACCCTCGACGTGGGCGAGGTCGGCGAGAGCGTCGAGGTGCGCGACTGGGCGCTCGACGACCCCGACGGCGCCGACCCCGAGCGAGTGCGCGAGATCCGCGAGACCGTTCAGGCCCGCGTCGTCGCCCTCTTCGACGAGATCGAGGCGTAGGCCCCGGCTCAGCGAGGTCGGCTCTCGCCGCCGGCCAGCGCGGCCGTCCGTGGGCCACAGTCCCGCACGGGCAGCGGGCTTAACACCCCCGAGCAAAACTACCGAAACACATGGACGAGGAGTTTCTGTTACTCAACCCCGGCCCGGTACCGATGAGCGCCGCCGCCCGTGAGGCGATGAGCGAGCCGATGGTCTCACACCGCTCTGCAGCGTTCGAACGGGTGTACGAGCGTGCACAGGACGGACTGACCTACGTGTTCGAGCGATCGACGCCGAACGAGGCCGCGACCGCCCGGGACGGCGAGGCGCTGATCCTCAACGGCACGGCGACGATGGGGATGGAGGCCGCCGTGGCGAACCTCGTCGAGGAGGACGACGAACTCGTCGCGGTCGTCAACGGGAAGTTCGGCCGCCGGTTCAAGCGGATCGCCGAGCGCCACTGTGAGGTCACGCCTGTCGAGTTCGGCTGGGGCGACCCCATCGACACCGAGGCGGTTTCCGAGGCCGTCACCGACGACACCGCCGTCGTCACCGTCGTCCACAACGAGACGAGCACGGGCCTCCTGAACCCCGTCGAGCGGATCGGCGAGATCGCGGAGGCCCACGACGCCCGCTTCGTCGTCGACGGCGTCACCTCGATCGGCGGCGACGAGTTCCGCGTCGACGACTGGAACGTCGACATCGCCGTCACCGACGGCCAGAAGGCGCTCGCGGCGCCGCCGGGGGTCTCCGCGCTCTACGTCGCCGACGGCGTCGACGCCCACATCGACGGCGAGGGCGCGCCGTTCTATGAGGACCTGGACTGGCACAGCCGGAAGGCGAGCCAACACCAGACTCCCTTCACCAGCGCCGTCCCGCTGTTCCGCGGCCTCGCGGTCGCCGTCGAGGACATCGAGTCGGAAGGGATGGGCAACCGCATCACCCGCCACCGCCGGCAGTCGGCGGCGTTCCGCGAGGCGATGTGGGCGATGGGGTTGGAGTCCTTCCCGGAACTGAACGAGGAGAGCGACTACTCGAACACGCTGACGGCGATCGAACTGCCCGAGGGCGCCCGCGGGGACGACAGCACGGCGTTCTTCGACGCCGTCTCCGAGCGCGGCGTCTCCATCTCCGGGGGGCAGGCCCACCTCGGCGGCGACATCTTCCGCGTGAGCAACATGGGGAACCTCTCGCCCGAGCAACTGCTCCGCGGGGTCCGGACCATCGGCGAAGCGTTCGAAGAAGTCGGCGTCGACGTCGACGCCGAGGCGGCCGTCGAGACCGTCCAACACGAACTCGACGTGTAGCGACGCGCGGGGCTACTCCAACAGTCCCGTCCGCTCGAACAGTCCGCCGAGCGCGTCCATCGACGTGACGACGTCGTCGCAGTGCGGTTCGACGGGGTCCTTGGGTTCGAAGCCGACCGCGTGGCCCGCGGCTTTCAGCATCGGCAGGTCGTTCGCGCCGTCGCCGACCGCCACGGTGTCGGCCGGGTCGACGCCGTACGTCCCACAGAGGTCGGTCAACGCGTCGTCCTTGGTCCCCTCGATCAGCGGGCCGGTTACGTCGCCCGTGAGTGCTCCATCGGCGGTCGGGAGTTCGTTGGCGACGATCCGGTCCACGTCGGCGCCGTCACGGGTGAGCGCCGCCTCGACGCCCGGCGTGAACCCGCCGGTCAGGATCGCGGTCGTGTGGCCGGCGTCGTTCAGCCGTTCGATCACGGCCGCGGCACCGGGTCGAAGGGTGGTCTCCTCGTAGGCCGCGGCGGCCTCGTGTTCGGGGAGCCCCTCGAGCATGGCGGCGCGCTCGCGGAGGCTCTCGGCGTAGGAGAGTTCCCCCCGCATCGCGCGGGCGGTGATGTCGCCGATGGCCTCGGCGACGCCGAAGCGATCACCCAGGCCGACCAGCATCTCCGCGTCCGAGAGCGTCCCATCGAAGTCGAAGGCGACGAGCGTCATACGCCCCCTGCGGGCCCCCCGCTTATTCCGCTTGTGGAACAGCACATAGCTGGATAGGTATTCACACTTCCACGAAGATATATCCACGAGTATGGTCAAAAACCGTGTTGTTCCGTGCCACGCGTGAGAAAGCGTTATGTCCCGACGGGGGCTCCACCCGACCGTGCGAGTACTCATTACGGACCCGATCGCCGACGCCGGCATCGAGCGGCTCCGCGGTGCCGGCCACGACGTCGCCACCGCCTACGACGCCGAGGGAGAGGACCTCCTCGACGCCGTCTCCACCGCCGACGCCCTGATCGTCCGCTCGGGAACCGACGTGAACGAGGCCGTGTTCGACGCCGCGCCGGACCTCCAGATCGTCGGCCGCGCGGGTATCGGCGTCGACAACATCGACATCGACGCGGCGACCGAACACGGCGTCGTCGTCGCCAACGCGCCGGAGGGGAACGTCCGCGCGGCGGCCGAACACACCGTCGGGATGGCGTTCGCGGCCGCGCGCTCGATCCCGCAGGCCCACGGGCGCATGGTCGACGGCGCGTGGGCGAAGGGGGAGTTCCTCGGCACCGAACTCAACGGCAAGACGCTCGGCATCGTCGGCCTCGGCCGCGTCGGACAGGAGGCCGCCAAGCGACTCGGCGCGCTGGGGATGGAGCTCGTCGCCTACGATCCCTACATCAGCGAGGACCGCGCCGACCAGATCGGCGCCGAACTGGTCGAACTCGAGGCGTGTATCGAGCGCGCGGAGTTCCTCACCGTCCACGTCCCGCTGACCGACGAGACGGAGGGGCTGATCTCCGAGGCCGAACTGGCCCAGATGGAGGACGGCTACGTCATCAACGTCGCCCGCGGCGGCGTCGTCGACGAGGCGGCGCTGGCGGAGGCGGTCGACGACGGCGTGGTCGCCGGCGCCGCCCTCGACGTGTTCGCCAAGGAGCCGCTGCCCGCGGACTCGCCGCTGCGCGAGGCCGAGGAGATCGTCCTTACGCCCCACCTCGGGGCCTCGACGGCCGAGGCACAGGAACACGTCGCCGTCGCCACGGCCGAACAGGTGCTCGCGGCGTTCGCGGGTGAGCCGGTGATGAACGCGCTCAACGCGCCGTCGGTCGACGAGAGCGCGTTCCCGCGCATCGAGCCCTACATCGGCCTCGCCGAAACCGCGGGCCGCGTCGCCGCGGAGCTGTTCGACGGCCGCATCGAGGAGATCGGCGTGAGCTACGCCGGCGAGATCGCCGAGGAGGACGTGGAACTGATCACCGCGAGCGCCCAGCAGGGCGCGTTCGCGCCGCTCGAGTGGCAGGTCAACGCCGTCAACGCCCCACGGGTCGCCGAGGAGCGCGGCGTCGACGTGACCGAGAGCAAGACGCGAAGCTCCGACGACTTCCGGAGCCTCCTCACCGTCACCGTCGGCGACGGCGACGACGAACTCTCTGTGTCGGGCACGCTGTTCACCGGCGAGGAGCCCCGACTGGTCTCCATCGACGGCTACCGCGTCGACGCGCTACCCCACGGCCACATGCTCGTCGCCCGTAACGAGGACGCGCCGGGCGTGATCGGGCTGATCGGCACCGTGCTCGGCGAACACGGCGTCAACATCGCGGGGATGTACAACGCTCGTGAGACCATCGGCGGCGAGGCGCTGACGGTGTACAGCCTCGACGACGACATGCCCGACGCTGCGGTCACGGAGTTGGAGGCCGACGACCGGATCATGGAGATCCGGGAGATTCACCTCTCGGACTGACCACGACCCGCCCCTTTCGTCGCTCCTGTTCGCCCTCCCGCCGATCGACCTTCGGTAGCCAGCGTGAACAGCTATTCTCGCCCGGTACCAACTCCCTCCTGTGTTCGTCGTCGCGCCGATACACGGGACATGGGACGGGTGTGTCCGCCGCGACGGACCGGAGAGACCCATGATCACGACACACGAGGCCCGGTTCTGGACCTGGCGACGCGGCGTGCTGCTCGGCGTTCTCCTGCTCGCGGTCGGTGCTCTGCTCACCCCGATCCAGTGGTACGTCGCCTACGTCGGCCTCGAACGCGAGACCCGGCGCCGACGGGAGCGCCGACAGCAGGGGCGGCACCTCGTCGACGTCGGGGTCCCGTGTTGACGGTCGGGTGGCGGGCCGTACACGAACCGACACCGAGACCATGAACATCCTCATCAGCGGCTCCACGGGCCTGATCGGCCGTGCGCTCGTCCCCCATCTCGAAGGGGCCGGCCACGAAGTGACACGGCTCGTCCGCCCCGGAACCGGCGGCGTCGACGGCATCGAGTGGGACCCGGCCGTCGGGACGATCGACCGCGAGCGCCTCGAGGGGTTCGACGCCGTCGTCCACCTCGCCGGGGAGCCCATCGACCAGCGGTGGACCACAGGAACGAAACGACGGATCGAGCAGAGTCGCGTGCAGGGGACTCGGCTGGTGGCGAGCGCGCTCGCCGACCTCGACGACCCGCCGGCGGTCCTCGTCTCGGGGTCGGCCGTGGGCTACTACGGGGACCGGGGCGACCGCTGGCTGACGGAGGACGCGTCACCGGGTGACCTGTTCATCTCGACGGTCTGTGAGCGCTGGGAGGCCGCCGCCCAACCGGCCGCCGAGGCCGGCATTCGCGTCGTCAACACCCGGATGGGTATCGTCCTCAGCACCGAGGGCGGCGCGCTGCCACGGATGCTCCCCCCGTTCAGGCTCGGCCTCGGCGGCCACCTCGGCTCCGGGGAGCAGTACATGTCGTGGGTGACGCGGGCCGACGCCGTCCGGATCATCGCGCACCTCCTCGAGAGCTCGTCGGTACGCGGCCCGGTGAACGTCTGTACGCCCACACCGGTGACCAACAGGACCTTCACCGACACGCTGGGCAGCGTTCTGGGTCGGCCGACGGTGATGTGGGTGCCGGGGGTCGCCGTCCGACTGCTGTTCGGGCAGATGGGTGCGGAACTCCTGCTCGCCAGCGACCGGGTTCGCCCGGCGAAACTGGCCGCGAACGGCTTCACGTGGGAGTACCCGGAACTGGAACCGGCGCTCGAACACGTCTTCGCGGACTGAGCGACCGGCCGGGGCACACGAGCACACCCCGACCGGCTGACCGGCCGACCGGCTCAGTCCTCGACGTGACCGACGCCGGAGAACTCGAACCGCGCGCCGCCCTCGGCGGACTCCGTGGCGTCGACGGTCCAGCCGTGAGCCTCGGCGAGTTCGGCGACGATGCTCAGCCCCAGTCCCGTCCCGCCACCGCCGGTGGAGTAGCCCGGTTCGAACACGCGTTCGCGGTCTGCCTCCGGGATCCCCTCGCCGTCGTCAGCGACGTAGAACCCATCGGCCGTCGGGCCGACGCTGACGGTGAGGTGCTCGCGCTCGGCCTCGGCCGACGCCTCTTCCCCCGAAGAAGTCCCGGAACGCGTCCCTGCTGCCTCCGCGTTGGCGGTCCCGACTTGGGCATCCGGGGAGTCGTGCACCACGCGGTCACCGGATCCCCTTCGGTTGCCCGTCGAGCCGTGCTCCACGCTGTTCCGAAAGAGGTTCTCGAACAGCTGTTGGAGCCGGCTCCGATCGGTCGAGATCACCGCGTCGGCGTCGACGCGGAGCCCCGCGCCGTCGGTGGCGACGGCTTGCCACGCCAACTCCGCCGTCGCGGCGAGCGGGACCGGCTCGACCTCGTCGACGGCGTCGCCCTCACGAGCCATCGTGAGGATGTCCTCGATCAGTACCTCCATGCGCTTGTGTGCCCGCTCGACGGCCGCCAAGTGCTCGCTGTCACACGTTTCGCGGGCCAACTCGGTGTGGCCGACCGCGACGCTCAGGGGGTTCCGGAGGTCGTGGCTCACGATGCTCGCGAAGGATTCGAGCCGCTCGTTCTGTCGTTCGAGCGTCCGCTCCTGTTCCCGAACGTCGGTCAGGTCGACCAGCACCGTGATCCGGTCGGGCGGCCCGACGAGGTTGTCGAACGAGGTGAACTGGACGTCCAGCCGACGCCCGATCCCGTCGGCCTCGACGACGAGGTCCTCGCGGGGCTCACCCGTCCGGACCGCGTCGAGCAGGTCGGGGTGGGCCGCCAGGGCGGCCTCGACGGGTTCTCCGACCACGGACGCCTCGCCCAGTCCGAGCAGGTCGCGGGCGGCCCCGTTGAGGTCGACGACGTGGCCGTCACCGGAGACGACCACGACCCCTTCGTCGAGCAGTTCGAAGACGGCGTCGCGGGCCGGCGTCGGGTCGACCGACTGCCAGGTGAGGACCGCGTAGGCGAACGCGACTCCCGTGACCCCGAAGAACACCTCCGGTTCGACGGGGAGCATGCCCGCGAGGTAGAGGAACTGTGCGGTCCACGGGACCAGCGGGGCGAGCAACAGCGTGAGGACGCGGCGCTCGACCACTTGATCGGCGTACGCCACCGCCCGGATCACCAGCGCGGTACCGACGACGTTCAGGGCGGCGCTGTACAGCCAGGCGGCCCAGAACGCGGCACCGAACTCCCGCTCCAGCATCACCGTGCCCCCGACGGTGACGAGGCCCACCGAGGAGCGGACGAGGCCGTGGTAGCCGTTTGTCCACGAGAGCAGCGTCACCGCGACCAACGGTGCCGCGAGCAGGGCGACCCGCCGCCGCGACAGTTGGTCCTCGTTGCCCGACAGCGAGAGTCCGAACGCGACGATTGAGACGGGAAGGACACTGATCCCGACGTACTGAACGTTCACCCAGAACAGCTTCGCCGACAGCACCGTCGCGGCCGCCTGGAGCGCGTTGCCGCCGGTCCACACCGCCACGGCGACGTTGAACGCCACCAGCGAGAGTATCGGAAGCGAGCGCTGTCGTCGGCGATACAGGTACGCCGCGGTTCCAGCGGTGAGTAGGGCCGTCCCGGCCGACGCGGCGACTTCCGGCGTGAACTGCATCAGCTCCGGTCCTCCGCCGTGGCGCGCGTGGCCCTACACATCTTCTCGAACGGAGGGTACAGCGTTTCGGCCATAACCGTATCGTATTCCACGGTGACAGGTCCGCGCGAGATAATCTCTCGACCTTGGATCAGTCCGTTCCAAGCCGCCTCTATCGCCGCCTCCGACGCGCATTTATCCCACCCCTGCCACCAGCCCGCATGGACACGAACACGGGTGACCGACGATGAGCGCCGAGGCGCGCCAGTTCGTCGACGACCACGAGGACGACCAGCTCGCGGACCTCTTCGACCTCCTCTCCCAGCCGTCGGTCAGCGCGACCGGCGAGGGCGTCGCGGAGTGTGTCGAGTTGGTACAGGAGCTCTGTGAGACGTACGGCTTCGACGAGACGATGCGCATCGAGACGCCCGGCCAGCCGGCGGTGATCGCTCGGGCCGACGCCGACGAACGCGCCGTGGCCGGCGACGAGGCGCCGACCATCTTCGTCTACGGCCACTACGACGTGCAGCCGGCCGACCCGGACGAGTGGACGACGCCGCCGTTCGACCCGACGATCCGCGAGGGCCCGGACGGCCGTGATCGGATCTACGCGCGCGGTGCCGGCGACAACAAGGGCCAGTGGTTCTCACATCTCTGTGCGGTCCGTGCGCTGCGGGAGACGACCGGTCTGCCCTGCAACGTCACGCTCCTGCTGGAGGGCGAGGAGGAGAGCGGCAGCCCGAACCTCGACGGGGTTGTCCGGGAGTACGCCGACGTGTTCGCCGACGCCGACCTCGCGTACGTCGCCGACGGCCCCATCGACGCCTCGGGCCGCCCGCACGTCCTGATGGGCGCCCGCGGGATGCAGTACGTCCAAGTCGACGTGACGGGGCCGAACCGCGACCTCCACTCGGGGAACTACGGCGGCCCGGTCCCAAACCCCGCGTGGGAGTTGGTCCGGATCGTCGCCTCGCTCAAAGACGAGACCGGCCGGGTGACCATCGACGGCTTCTACGACGACGTGCGCCCGATCGACGAGCAGGACCGCGAGGCCCTCGACGCGATGCCGTTCGACGCCGAGGCGGTCATGGCCGACCTCGACATCCACGCCTTCGCCGAGGGGCCCGGCGATAGCTACCTCGAGAAACTGCTCTACTACCCCACCTGCAACATCTGTGGGTTCTCCTCGGGCTACGGCGGGGAGGGGAGCAAGACCGTCCTGCCCTCGACGGCGACGCTGAAGATGGACATGCGCCTCGTCGCCGATCAGGACCCGGAAGCGATCTACGACGCCTTCGAGGCTCACGTCCACGAGCACGCCACCGGCGTCTGTGACGTCGAGGTCACGAAGATGGGTCAGATGTACCCCCAGCGGACCGCGCTTGACCACCCGGTTCGGAAGCCGGTGATGGACGCCGTCGCCGCCGCGTGGGCGACCGATCCGATCCTGAAGCCGACCCTCGGCGGGTCGCTCCCGACGGCGGTGTTCGAGCGTGAACTGGGCCTGCCCTGCGTGACGGTGCCCTACGCGAACGAGGACGAGAACAACCACTCGCCCGACGAGAACCTCGCGCTCGACTGCTTCCGGAGCGGGATCCTGACGAGCGTCGAACTGTTCTCGGGGCTTCCCCAGTAGGTTCGAACCGGGGCCCCGTACCCGGCCCCCGCTGCGGGGACACAGCCATCCGATTTATCACTATCGTGGGAGAATCGATCGGTGAATGAGCTCCGATAACGCGACCGCAGAGCAGCTGAACTATCTCTCGAACCTCATCGTACTCGGCATCCTGATCAACACCTACTACTACTTCGGGTTCGGCGGCGCGTTCATCGCGTTCGTCCTCGCGGCGCTCCTCGAGCCGGTTTCGAACGTCGACGTACTTGGCCCGTCCACCGAGGCGAAGGAGTAACGCCTCGGCGGGACCGGCCGAAACGCGAGGACAGTCCAGCGACCCCGCGTCAGAACGAGAGCGCGTCGCCGGCCGCGCGCTCCTCGGTGGCGACGACGACGCCCGAGTCGGTGCTCACGTCGGCCTCGGAGAAGTTCAGCACGCCGACGGATGCGTCCGCGCTGACCCGCGCCTCGACGGCCGCCTCCGGGTCGGAGACCGTCTCGGGGAGGACGAAGCCGCTGGTGAGGGTGACGAGGTCGTTCTCGCTGTCGGAGACGCTGAACCCGGTGGCGACGGCCGTCGGCGTCGTTTCGCCGACCTGCAGCCCCACGTCGTCGCCGAGTGAGACCTGCGTGTGGGACTCCTGCCCGACCGCCGACTGGATCGAGGCAAGCGGGCCGTCGTTGCTGGCCCGTCGGTTCCCCTTCTCGCGGGCGTCGATCAGCGACTCGATCGCCGCGCGGTCGCGGTCGCCGTTGCCCGCGATGGCGATGCGGCCGTCGGCGACGCCGACGAGGTAGGAGGTGAGCGTCGCGTCGATCCGGTAGAGTTCGTAGCCCTCGTAGGTGCTGTTGACTGATTCAGCCCCCTGTTCTTCCTGATAGGCCGTGACCATCGCCGACTGGTCGAACTCGGCCTCGACGCCGTAGAGCGAGGTCGCCCAGCCGCCGTTGTAGTAGACTGAGTCGAGTTCTCCGAACTCCAGCGTCGGCACGGGCGGGTCGAGGAACGCCGCCATCAGGTCGTAGCGGTCGCCGAGCACGTAGCGGTTCTCCGCGAGCGTCGAGGGCTTCATCGCCCGCATCGACTCGCCGCTCTGGTCGGCGCCGCTGCCCTCCTGTTCGGGGGTCCACTGGCCGTAGACGGTTGCACTACCGCCCAGGCTGCCGCTCCCGGAACAGCCGGCGAGACCGACCAGCGCTGCTGCGCCGCCGACACGGAGGGCATCACGTCGCGTGAGTGTCGTCTGTTCCATGCCCACCGGTTCGCCATCTACCGGCAAAACCTTTCTTGCCGATGGAGTGTCGGGAACGTAACACCTGGCCGCTCAGACCACGTCGTCGAGCAGCGCGGCGAACTCCGCGGTGTCCATGTCGCCCATCTCCGCGTGGAGTTCGCCCTCCAGTTCCTCGATCCGGTCGCCGAGTTCGTGGTAGCGCTCGTCGTCCTGCAGTGCCGACTCGGTGTTCTCGGCTTCGAGCGTCGCCCGCTTCTCGACAAGCGCGTAGTAGGCCTGCAGCCGGTCGTCGTACTCCCGACGCTCCAGCATGGTGTCGACGGTGTCGTTGAGTTCGTCACGGTCGACCGGTTTGGTCACGTAGGAGTCGAACGGCATCTCGACGATGTCGAGACCGGGGTCGACGGCGGTCATCATCACCACCTGCGGGTCGGCCTCGCGGTCCCCTATCGCCGCGAGCACGTCCCGGCCCGAGAGCCCGGGCATCATGCGGTCGAGCAGCACCACGTCGACGGCGGGGTCGAGTTCCTCGAGGGCCTCCTCGCCGCCCGAGGCGGTTCGGACCTCCCAGTCGCGGTTCAGCCAGAGCTCGTAGGTGGTCCGCACGTCGTCGTCGTCGTCGACGGCGAGCACGACGGGTGGATCAGACTGATCCATCGATTGTCGCCCAAACGAAAGACATCCTGAAAAGCGTACGCCCCGCCGTCCGCGTGTGCGAGTCTCCCTGCCCTCCGTTAGCCGTCGAACGTCGTCTCACCTTTCGGGAGGGTGAGGACGAACCGCGCGCCCTCGGGGTCGTTGTCCTCGACGTGGACGGCCCCGCCGTAGCTCTCGATCATCGTGTCGATGAAGAAGAGGCCGAAGCCCGAGCCGCCGGGTCCGCCGGCTTTGGCGTTCGAGACGCCGCGGCGGAACACCTGGTCGCGCTCCGCGGCGGGGATGCCCGGGCCGTTGTCCGCGACTTCGACGCGCACCTCGTCGCCGGCGTCGGTCGCCGACACCTCGATCTGGACCTGCTCCTTGTCGTTGTGCTCGACCGCGTTGCGGAGCAGGTTCGCCACCACGTCGTCGAAGATGTCGTCGGCCTCCGCCCGTAGCCCGGCGTCGATCCGCGCGTCGACGGTGACCTCGGGGTAGTTGTTCCGGAAGGTCTCGATCCGCCGTTCCAGCAGCCCGGAGAGGTCGACCGGCTCGGTGTCGGTGCCGTCGGTGAGCGTGTTGAGCGCGGTCCGGATCCGGTCGATCTGGTCGGAGATCTCGCGGGCCCGTGTCAGGACGGTCGTGGCGAACTCCTCGTTGCGTCCGTCCAGTTCGTCCCGCATGATCTCCGCCCGGGAGTCGATCACCATCATCCCGTTCTGGACGTCGTGGCGCAACAGCGAGTGGAGGAACTCCAGTTGGTTGGTACGCTCCTCCAGGGTTCGCTCGCGCTCGGACTTCTCGCGGGCCAACCGCTCGGTTCGCTCGCCGAGTAGCTGTTCGCGCTCCTTGCCGGCGGTGATGTCCGGGAACACGACGAACGTCTCGTCCTCGGCGACGTGGACGGTCCGGAAGTCGTAGTACCGTCCCTCGGTCAGCCGCTCGTCGTCCTCGTCACGGGCGGCGGCAGTCAGCTTCGACGGCGGGACGTGGATCTCCTCCCGGTACGGCTCGTGACGGAGCGTCGCGCCGACGAACTGTTCGCGGTCGAACCGGCTGTCGTCGGTCGGCTCGGCGGCGTCGAGGAGTTCGTCGAACCCCACGGTGAACGTGTCGTCGAAGGCGGGGTTGGCGTCGCGGGCCCGAAGCTCCCCGTCGCGGTGGAACACCGTGACGATTCGGGCCTCGGTCCCGTCGAAGAACGAGCGGAAGCGGTCGCGTTCGGTGCGCAGTTCCCGGCGACTTCGCCGGCGGCGAACGTCGTAGAGGCCGACGCCGAACGCGGCGACCGAGGCCATCAACACGCCGTCGGCGGCGAGCACGTACGGTTTCACCTCCCCCATCGCGTCCAACTGGAGGAGGATGACGAGGGCGTAGACCCCGGTAGTAACGACCGCGCCACCGAGCGTCCACCGGGCGGTGAGTACCACGTCACCGTCGGCCCAGTCCCGCCTGAACAGCCAGATCCCCCCGCCGACCAACACCGACGCGAGCACGATCAGCACCGAGTTCTCGACCACCGTCGCCGCGAGCCCCCAGCCGAGGTTGCTCGCGTCGTCCCAGATGTCGAACGCCGGCACGCCGAGCAACGCGATGCCGACCGTACTGACCGCGGCGGCGGCGACTCGTGCACGGACCCCGCCGACGCCGTTCGCGCCGGCGCCGCTCGTCGGCACCCCCTCAATGTCCCCACTCATGGCCCGACCGTCGGAGGCGCGTCGGATAGTTCCTCGGGGGCGTCGGACCCGCGACAGCACGCATAAACGAGCCGGCTCTTCCCGGCCAATACGCATAAATCGGAGGGGAGCGACCGCTGAGGTATGAGCAGTATCCTCGAAGTGTCCATCGACTCCGAGGACTTCGTCCTCGGGCGGACACTGAACGTGGATTTCGACGTGACGATCACCTTAGAGGAGGTGATCCCGACGGGGAACCGCGCCATGCCGTACTTCTGGGTCTCGGGGAAGTCACTCGACGAGTTCGAGGAGTCCATCGAGAGCGACCCGACCGTCGAGGAGATCCACCAACACCTCCGGCTGACGGACTCGGCGCTCTACCGTGCCCAGTGGGCCGAACAGGTCCAGAGCCTCCTGTACAGCATCGCCGAGGAGGAGGGAACGATTCTCGACGGCGTCGGCTCCTCGGGGACGTGGCAGTTCACGCTCCGCTTCCCCGACCGGGAGAGCCTCTCGAACTTCCGGCAGCGCTGTGGCGAACTCCACATCTCGCTGGACGTACAGCGGGTCTACTCCGTCTCCGCCGACCAGATCGACATGGAGTACGGCCTCACGAGCAAGCAACGGGACACCCTCATCACCGCACTGGAGATGGGCTACTTCCACGTCCCCCGCGAGACCACCCAGCAGGAACTCGCGGAGGAACTCGGGATCCAGAGTTCCTCCACCAGCGAGACGCTCCGGCGAGCGACCGCCGAACTGATCGCCAACACCTTGCTCGAGAAGCGGACGGTATAGTCGGCGCCGTCCTGTTGCATCGTCGCATCGTCGCTTCCTTCGCTCCCAGCCACGACGGTCAGCGTTTCGCCGCGATCGTCTCCGCGATGTGTTCGCCGAACGGCAGCGAGCAGGTCAGCCCCGGCGAAACGGCGTTGAGGACGTGGACGGCGTCGTCGCGCTCGACGAACAGGGGGTCCTTCACGAGTTCGCCCTCCTCGCTCACCAACTGCGCGCGGATGCCGGCGTAGCTCTTGTGAAGGTCGTCGGCCCGCACGTCCGGCACCAACCGCTGGGCGGCAGCGACGAACATCGCCTTGCGGTAGGACTTGTTGAGTTCGTCCCACGCGACCCCGAGCATCTTCTTCGAGGCGAGCAGTCTCCGGAACCCCCCGAAGGTGAGCGTCTCGAACAGTTCGCCCGGGTTCAGGTCGGTGTTCTCGTACGCCTCGCGGCCGAACGCGAGCACCGCGTTGGGGCCGACGATCACCTTCCCGTCGGCGCGCCGGGTGTAGTGGACGCCGAGGAAGGGGAGTTCGGGGTCCGGCGTCGGGTAAATCATCGTCTCACAGAGCTCGGCTCGCTCGGGTCGAACCTCGTAGTACTCGCCGCGGAACGGGACCACTTGGTACCCCTCGCCGACGCCGACCTGATGGGCGAGCGTGTCGGCGTGGAGCCCCGCAGCGTTGACCAGCAGCGATACGTCGAACCGGCCGTTGCTGGTGTCGAGGCGGTAGCCCTCGGTCGCGTGTTCGATCGACTCGACCTCGTAGCCGGTGTAGACCGTGACCCCCAGCTTCCGGGCCTCCTTCGCGAGCGCGTAGACGTACTGCTCGGAGTCGACGGAGGCGGCCTCCGGCGCGTACAGCGCGGCCTGCCCCTCGGCGTAGGGTTCGTGCTCTCGGATCGCCGCGGGGGAGTCGAACAGTTCGTAGGCGACGCCGTTCGACTCGGCCTGGTCGGCCAGTTCGTGGAGGCGACGCTCCTCGCTGTCGCTCTTGGCGACGACGAGCACGCCCCACTCCTCACACGAGACGTCGTGCTCGGCGCAGTACTCCTTCATCCGCGCGGTCCCCTCCGCGGCAAAACGGGCCTTCGTCGACCCCGGTTCGTAGTTGAAGCCGGGGTGGAGCACGCCGGAGTTCCGGCCGCTCTGGTGGCTGGCGAGGTGGTGTTCCTTCTCCAGAACGGCCACGTCGAGGTCCGTCGACTCCGCGAGGTGTTTCGCGACCGAGAGTCCGACACAGCCGCCGCCGACAACCGCGACATCGTGGCGCATCATCCGGGTTCGTTCGGGGGTTTCGACAGCGGTGGCATATAGCTACTCTGCCCCTACCGGATCGTCCGCACCGCCACGGGTGGCTTTTTGACCCGCCGCCGTTGACTCCCCACATGACCGAGCAAGCACGCGAAGAGCGGTTCGATCACCTGTTCGCGACGACGGTCCGCGAGCGCCTGGGCGACCCCGGCTACACGGCCGGCGCTTCGCCCGACGCGCCCGACGCCGTGCCCCTGACCTACGGCTTCCCCTACCCCGACTCGTTCCCCGAGGCGGCGCTCCGTGACGCCGTCGACACCGTCCTCGAAGAGGAGGGATCGGACGTGCTCCAGTACGGCGGCGGCGAGTACGTCGATCGCCTCCACGAGGGAATCCTCGGCCGCGAACGCCGCCGCGGCATCGACGCCACTCGGGACGAACTGCTGCTCACGAACGGTGCGACCGCCGCGCTCGACGCCGTCGGCGCGACGTTCCTCGATCCCGGCGACGAGGTGCTGGTGGAGTCGCCGTCGTTCATGTGGAGCCTCGCGGTGCTCGACAACCATGGCGCCGAACTCACCGGTGTCGACCTCGATTCGGACGGCCTCGACCCCGACGCGCTGGAGGCGACCCTCGAAGCCCGCGAGGCCGCGGGCGAGCCGACCCCGAAACTGCTCTACACGATCCCTGAGTTCCAGAACCCGACGGGGGCGACGCTGACCCACGAGCGCCGTGAGCGCGTGCTCGAACTCGCCGAGGAGTACGACTTCCTCGTCGTCGCCGACGATGCCTACGGCGAACTCCGCTTTTCCGGGGAGTCGCCGCCGCCGCTGGCCGCACTCGACGACTCGGGCCGGGTGATCCGGCTGGGAACCGTCTCGAAAACCATCGCGCCGGGCGTGCGGACCGGTTGGATCGTCGCTCACGAGGCCCTGATCGAGCAGATGAGTCGCATGGCCGCCGGCGGCACCAACACGTTCACCCAGAGCGTGCTCGGGCGCTACTTCGACGCCGGCCACTACCAGCAGACGCTTGACGAACTGCTCGAGGGCTACGAGGAGCGCCGCGACGCGATGCTCGACGCGCTCGGACGGCACCTCCCGGCCGGTTCGACGTGGACCGAGCCCGAAGGCGGCTTCTTCCTCTGGATCACCCTCCCCGAGGGCGTCGACGCCGAAGCGATGCTCCCGCTGGCGGCCGAGGAGGGCGTGACCTACCTCCCCGGCGAGCGGTTCTACGCCGCCGACGGGAAGGGCACGCGCTCGCTGCGGGTGTCGTTCAGCCACGTCTCGCCCGAAGAACTGGAAGCGGGCATCGCCGCACTCGGCCGCGCGGCCGAGGCGTCACTGCAGTAACGACCGCCGAAACAGCTATTTACCCCCGGCCCAGACTGATCACTGTGACTCGCGCGACTAACGACGGCACGTCCGCCGTCGCCGCCGCTGTCGGCGCCGCACCCCGACAGCGACGGGTCGCGTTCCGGCCGCGGGCCATCTAGGCCCAACTCTATCTCACCCCATCGTCGCCGTTTCGCCGTCGTTCACCACTTTCCCGTCCGCGTAGCGTGCTGTATGTCCTTTTCTTCCAAACTTAGAAGCGCTGTATTTATGGGGTAGCACCCGTCAGAGTGGTGTATGACGAAAGTCGCACTCGCGTTCAGCGGTGGTCTCGACACCACCGTCTGTGTACCGCTACTGAAAGAGGAGTACGGCTACGACGACGTCGTCGCCGTGACCGTCGACGTGGGCCAGCCCGAAGCCGAGTTCGCCGAGGCCCGCGAAACCGCCGACGCCCTCGGCCTCGACATCCACGTCGTCGACGCCACCGAGGAGTTCGCGTCGCTCTGTTTCGACTCGGTACGCGCGAACGCCACCTACCAGGGCTACCCGCTCGGGACCGCGCTCGCGCGCCCCGTGATCGCCGAAGCCATCCTCGAGGTCGCCGAGGCGGAGGACTGCGACGCCATCGCCCACGGCTGCACCGGGAAGGGGAACGACCAACTCCGCTTCGAGACGGTCTGGCGCGGCTCGGACCTCGAAGTCATCGCCCCCGTGCGCGAACTCGGCCTGACCCGCGAGTGGGAGGTCGAGTACGCCGCCGAGCGTGACCTGCCCGTCGAGGCCGGCAACGAGGGTGAGTGGAGCATCGACACGAACCTCTGGTCCCGTTCGGTCGAGGGCGGCGACCTCGAAGATCCGAGCCACGTCCCGAGCGAGGACATCTACGACTGGACCGAGACGCCCAGCGGCGGCGAGGAGCTGGTCGAAATCACGTTCGAGGACGGCTACCCCGTCGCGCTCGACGGTGAGGCGCTGGAGCCGGTCGAACTGATCGAGACACTCAACGAACTGGCGGGCGCCCACGGCGTCGGCCGCACGGACATGCTCGAGGACCGCATGCTCGGGCTGAAGGTACGCGAGAACTACGAGCACCCGGCGGCGACGGTCCTGCTCACGGCCCACGAGGGGCTGGAGCAGTACGTGTTCACGAAGACCGAGCGCGACTTCAAGCCCCAGATCGACCAGCAGTGGGCCGAACAGGCCTACCGCGGGCTGGTGTTCTCCCCGCTGACCGAGAGCCTGAACGGCTACCTCGACGCCTCCCAGTCGAAAGTCACCGGCACGGTGACGGTGAAGCTACAGGGCGGGCACGTCCGCCCGGTCGCCCGCGAGTCCGAGTACGGCGTCTACTCCGAGAACGCCGCCTCGTTCAACACCGAAACCGTCGACGGCATCGAGCAGGCCGACGCGACCGGCGTGGCGAAGTACCACGGCTTCCAGGAGCGTCTGGCCAACGACGTGGCCGCGAACGCCGAAACCGAGACCGAACCGGAGAAAACCACGCTATCGACCGACGGCGGGGAGTAGATGTCCGGGGACACGGGCGGGAACGCCGAGACCGTCGTCCGCCGCGAGCGCTTCGCCGGCGGCCCGGCACGCTCGTTCATGTCGAGTCTCGACGCCGACACGCGCATCTTCGCGGCCGACCTCGCGGTCGACCGTGCCCACACGGTGATGCTGGCCGAGCAGGGGATCATCGGCGACGACGACGCCGGCGCCATCCTCGATGCGCTCGACACGGTCGAGGACGCCGGCCACGACGCGCTCCCCGAGGGCGAGGACGTACACGAGGCCATCGAGTCGGCGGTCGTCGCCGACGTGGGTCCCGCCGGCGGGCGCATGCACACCGCGCGATCGCGCAACGACGAGGTGGCGGCCTGTATCCGCTATCGCTTCCGCGAGGACCTCCTCGACGCCGCCGAGGCGACGCTGGACCTCCGCGGCGCGCTTCTCGACGCCGCGGCCGCGGAGACCGAGACCGTGGTCCCAGGGTTCACCCACCGCCAGCACGCCCAGCCGACCACCGTCGGCCACCTGCTCGCGTCCTACGCCGGCGCCGTCGCGCGCGACACCGACCGCCTGCTCGCGGCGTACGAACGCACGAACCGCTCGCCGCTCGGCGCCGCCGCCTTCGCCGGCACCACCTTCGACGTGGACCGCGGGCGCACCGCCGACCTGCTGGGGTTCCACGACACCATCGAGAACGCCGCCGACGCCGTCACCGCGCGCGACTTCCTGATCGAGGGCTGTGGGGCGTTCGCCGCGCTGTCGGCGACGCTTTCGGGACTCTCGACGGACCTGATCGAGGGCGCGAAGGACGGCCACGTCGATCTGGACGACGCCTACGCCTCGACCTCCTCGATCATGCCCCAGAAGAAGAACCCCGACTCGCTGGAGTTGGTCCGCGCCGTCGCCGGCGACGCCGTCGGCGACCTCACGGGGCTGCTGACGACGCTGAAGGGGCTCCCCCGCGCGTACAACCGCGACCTACAGCGTGCCACGCCCCACGCGTGGGACGCGGTGGACATC
Source organism: Halolamina litorea (assembly GCF_026616205.1). Lineage (NCBI taxonomy): Archaea > Methanobacteriati > Methanobacteriota > Halobacteria > Halobacteriales > Haloferacaceae > Halolamina > Halolamina litorea. The sequence goes on along the minus strand of NZ_JANHGR010000001.1, from coordinate 1,365,371 downwards.
ACTACCGAGGCGACCGAGGTCGCCGCCGGTGCGGTCGCCACCGCCGACTGGGACGCCGCGGCCTGCGCGGCCGATGCCGGCGCCGGCTTCTCGACGGCGACGGGCGTCGCCGACGCGCTCGCGGCCGCGGGGCTGCCGTTCCGTACCGCACACGAACTCGTGGCCGAGTCCGTGACGACGATCGACGACGGCGCCACGGTCGACGACCAGATCGACGCGCTCGCCGCGGCCGCCGACGCGGTGCTCGACGAGCCGCTCTCGGCCTACGTCGACGACGAGACGCTCGCGGACCTGCTCTCGCCGGCCGGGAGCGTCGCCGCGCGCGACTCCCACGGCGGCCCGGCGGCGTCGGCGGTCGAAGACTCGCTCACCCGGCTCCGTGAGACGTACGACGACCACGCCGCCGCCGTCGACGCCCACCGTGAAGGGCTGGCAGCGGCGGACGAACGCCTCGCCGCGGAGGTGGCCGACTATGTCTGAGGCGAATTTCGCTGCGACGCTCGTCCGGCTCCGGCGGCGACAGCCACGACTCTCTCGGGGTCGGCGGCGGCTCCGGGCCGGGAACCGGCGCCGGCCGGGCCGACTCCGGCGGCGGCCACGACGGCCGCGGCCCCTCCGGGCCACGACTCACTTCGCGCCGCTGCGGCCGGTTCCGCGCGGCACCGATTCGTCCGAAATATCCCCGTAGAGGCTTCCACGGGGCTTTTTTGCAGTTTTGAAGTAGATGGATTAAAGTACCCCCGTCGCCTCGAACCGAGTACGATGTCAGAAGCAGACTGTGTGACTTGCGGCGCGGCCGTTGCACTGCCCGAGGACGCCGAGGTCGGCGAGATCGTCGACTGTGGCGGCTGCGGCACCGAACTCGAAGTCGTGGGCGTCGATCCCGCCGAACTGGCGGAGGCGCCCGACCTCGCCGAAGACTGGGGGGAGTGATGGAGGTCGGTCTGCTCTACTCCCGGATACGCCCGGACGAGAAGCTCCTGCTCACCGAGCTCCGCGAGCGCGGCCACGAGGTCCACAAGGTCGACGTGCGCGAGACGACGTTCGGGCTCGGCGAGGCCCCCGAACCGCTCGGGGACTGTGACGTGGTGCTCGACCGCTGTCTGGCGACCTCGCGCTCGAAGTACGCGACGCGTTTCCTCGCACACTACGACGTGCCGGTGGTCAACAACCCCGAAACCGCGAGGGTTTGTGCGGACAAAGTCGAGACCAGCCTCGCGCTGGCCGATGCGGGCGTCCCGACCCCCGAGACCACCGTCGCGTTCACGAAGGAGTCGGCACTCGAGGCGATCGAGGCGTTCGGCTACCCCTGCGTGCTGAAGCCGGTCGTCGGGTCGTGGGGCAGACTGATGGCGAAGATCGAGTCCCGCTCGGCCGCCGAGGCCGTGCTCGAACACAAGGAGACGCTGGGTCACTACGAGCACAGCGTCTTCTACGTTCAGCAGTTCGTCGAGAAGCCCGGCCGCGACCTGCGCGTCGTCACCGTCGACGGCGAGCCGGTGGCGGCGATGAGCCGCAGTTCCGACCACTGGCTCACCAACGCCGCGACGGGCGCCGAGACGGCGGCGCTCGACATCGACGACGAGGTCGAACGCCTCGCCCGCGAGGCCAGCGCGGCCGTCGGCGGCGGGCTGCTCGGCGTCGACCTGATGGAACTGGAGGACGGCTACACCGTCCACGAGGTGAACCACACGGTGGAGTTCAAGGCGCTGAACGCCGCCGTCGATATCGACGTGGCCGGCGAGATCGTCGACTGGCTGGAACGCGAGTTCGCGAGCGAGGAGGCCGCGACCGCGGGGGCCGAAGCGTGACACTCACCGCGAGCGTCGTCGGCGCTTCCGGCTTCGCCGGCGGCGAGCTACTCCGCCTCTTGACAGCCCACCCCGAGTTCGAGGTCGTTCAGGCCACTTCGCGCCAGTACGAGAACCGCACGGTCGGCTACGTCCACCCGAACCTCCGCGAACTCGACCTGCGCTTCTCGGCGCCCGACGACCTGGACGCGGTCGACGCGCTGTTCGCGGCGACGCCCCACGGTGTCTCGATGGAGAACGTCGAGGCCTACCTCGACGCCGCCGACACGCTGGTCGACCTCTCGGCCGACTTCCGCCTCGGCAGCGAGGCGGCCTACGACCAGTGGTACGACGGTCACACCGCGCCGGCGTACCTCGACCGCGCGGTCTACGCGCTGCCCGAACTCGGCCGCGAGGGGCTCGACGGCGCCGACATCGTCGCCTCCGGCGGCTGCAACGCCACGGCGACGATGCTCGCGCTCAAGCCGCTCGTGGACGCCGGCCTGCTGACTCCCGACGATCAGGTCGTCGCCGACCTCAAAGTCGGCTCCTCGGAGGGCGGCGCCGGCGGCGGCCCGGCGTCCTCGCACCCCGAGCGCTCGGGCGTCGTCCGCCCGTACGCGCCCACGGGCCACCGCCACGAGGCCGAGATCGAGGAGCAGTTGGGGCTCTCGCTCTCCTTCTCGGTCCACGCGGTGGACATGGTCCGCGGCGCGGCCGCGACCTGCCACACCTTCCCGACCGGCGGGAAGGCTGCGGAGGGAGAGATCGAGACGCCCGACCTCTGGAGTGCGTACCGCGACGCCTACGAGGACGAGCCGTTCGTCCGCCTCGTCGCCGGCGGCGGGGGCGTGTACCGCTACCCCGAGCCCAAGTCCGTCGCGGGCACCAACCTCGCGGAGGTCGGCTTCGCGGCCGACGGCGACCGCGTCGTCGCCTTCGCGGCCATCGACAACGTGATGAAGGGTGCCGCGGGGCAGGCGGTCCACGCCGCCAACCTCGCGTTCGGCCTCGACGAGACTGCCGGACTGAACCAACTGGGACTGCACCCGGTGGGATCGCCATGAGCGAGTCCAACGCGGCGGTCGGCCCGGACCAGCCCCCGCTGATCGTGAAGATCGGCGGCGCTCGCGCGGTCGATCCGGCTGGCGTGATCGAGGACGTGGCCCACGTCGTCGCCGCCGGCCGTGAGGTCGTCGTCGTCCACGGCGGCTCGACTGCCGTCGACGACACGCTGGAAGCGATGGGAAAGGAACCCGAGTACGTCACCACCCCCTCCGGGGTTTCCGGCCGCTTCACCGACGAGGAGACGATGGGGGTCTTCTCGATGGTGCTCCCCGGAAAACTCAACACCGAACTGGTGACCGACCTCCGCGCGGCGGGAGTCAACGCCGTCGGGCTCTCGGGCGTCGACGGCGGCCTCGTCACCGGCCCGCGCAAGTCTGCGGTCCGCGTGCTGGAGGACGGCAAGAAGAAGATCCGCCGCGGCGACCACGCGGGCAAGCCCGAAGCGGTCAACGCCGGGCTCCTCTCGTCGCTGCTCTCCGACGGCTACGTGCCGACCGTCTCGCCGCCGATGTTGGCCGACGACGGCACCGCCGTCAACGCCGACGCCGACCGCGTGGCAGCGCTGCTGGCGGCCGAACTCGGGGGCGAACTGGTCCTCCTCACCGACGTGGAGGGGGTCTACGCCGACCCCGAGGACCCGGACACCCTCATCGACGCGGCGTCGACGCCCGCCGAGTTCGCGGCTGTCGAGGACGCTGCAGAGGGGTTCATGAGCCGCAAAGTCCACGCTGCCGAGGAAGCCCTTTCGGGCGGCGCAACGGGCGTCGTCATCTCCGACGCGGGCCTCCGCAAGCCGCTCCTGGCTGCGCTCGACGGTCACGGGACGTGGATCGATCAGGGGGCGGTCGGTGGCGGAAACGCCGAGGCCGACGGCGCCGACGATACGGCAGCCACGGCCGACGGGGGTGACGCCGAATGAGCGGCGAGGGGTTCGTCTTCTCACAGAAGCCCATCGCCATCGAGTCCGGTTCGGGCGCGACGCTCACTGCCGAGGACGGCACTGAGTACCTCGACTTCGGCGCCTCCTACGCCTGCACGCCGCTGGGACACTCCCCGCCGGCGGTCGTCGACGCAATAACCGAACAGGCACAGGACCTGCTCTACGTGCAGGGCTCCTACCCGGTCGCGACCCGGACCGCGCTGCAGGAACAGCTCGCCGAGGTCGCGCCGGGCGACCTCCCGAAGGTCTGGCTCTGTAACTCCGGCACCGAGGCCAACGAGGCCGCGCTGAAGTTCGCCCGCTCGGCGACGGGCCGCGAGAAGGTCGTGGCAGCCAAGCGCGCGTTCCACGGCCGCACGCTCGGTGCGCTCTCGCTGACGTGGAAGGACGACTACCGCGACCCGTTCGGCCCGCTGCCGAGCGGGGTGGAGTTCGTCCCCTACGGCGATTCAGAGGCGCTCGCCGAAGCCGTCGACGACGAGACGGCCGCTGTCTTCATCGAACCGATCCAGGGCGAGGGCGGCGTCCATCCCGGCGGCGACGACTACCTCCAGACCGCCCGCGAGGCGACGACTGAGGCCGGCGCGGCGCTCGTACTGGACGAGATCCAGACCGGCGTCGGCCGCACGGGGACGATGTGGGCCTGCCAGCAGGCGGGCGTCGTCCCGGACGTCCTGACCGCCGCGAAGGGGGTCGCCTCCGGCCTCCCGCTCGGCGTGACCCTCTGTGCGGACTGGATCGCCGAAGGCGCGGGGAACCACGGCTCGACGTTCGCCGGCAACCCACTCGTGGCCGCCGCCGCGAGCGCGACGCTGACACAGCTACAGGCCGAGAACGTCCCCGAGAACGCGGCTGTCGTCGGCGAGTACCTCCGCGAGGAACTCCGTGCAGCCGTCGAGGAACACGACCTCCCGGTGCGTGAGGTGCGCGGCGCGGGGCTCATGATCGGCATCGAGGTCAAGCGGGGCTCGATGCGCGTGCTCCGTGATCTGGCGCTCTCCCAGCAGGTACTCGCGCTGCCCGCCGGGCGCTCCGTCGTGCGCCTACTGCCGCCGCTGACCATCGACGAGGGCGACGCAGACAGCGTCGTCGACGCGCTCGTGGAGGTGCTCTCGTGAGCGTTCCCACAGCGGACGACGAGGCACCGGTCGCCGACGGCGGCGACACGCTCCTGGGGAGCGTCCCGGACCCGGCGGGCGCGCTGAACACGACCGGCCGGCAGCTACTGGCGGAACTCGTCTCGATCCCCTCACCCTCCAGCGAGGAGGCCGACGCGGTGGCCCACCTCGCTGGCTTCTTCGCCGAACACGGCCGCGAGGCGTTCGTAGACGACGCCGGGAACCTCCACGCGCCGGGCGACGATTCGGTGCTGCTGACCTCGCATATCGACACCGTCCCCGGCGAGATCCCGGTTCGTGTCGAGGACGGGGACTCGGAACTCGGCGTCCCCGGCCCCGTGCTGTGGGGGCGCGGCAGCGTCGACGCCACCGGTCCGCTGGCGGCGATGGCGGTGGTGGCAGTCGAGACGGGCGCCTCCTTCGTCGGCGTCGTCGGCGAGGAGACCGACTCCCGCGGCGCGCTCCACCTGATCGAGAACCGCGAGGCGCCCGAGACGGTCATCAACGGCGAGCCCTCCGGCTGGGACGCGATATCGCTGGGCTACCGCGGCATCGTCGGCGCCGAGTACACGTCCTCGACGCCGGCGGGCCACAGCTCCCGGCCCGAATCGAACGCCATCGACCACGCGACTGCGTGGTGGGAACGCGTCCGCGCGGCCGTCGCCGACGAGAACGGCGACGCGGAGCCGGGCGGCTTCGACACGATCACCGCCACGACCGAGTCGATGGCCGGTGGCCTCACCGACGACGGATCGGCCGTCGCTGCGTCGATGTCGGCGCGCTTCCGCGTGCCGCCGAGTGCGACCCCGGACTCGGTCCGCGCGCTCGTCGAGAGCTGTCTCGACGAGGGAACCCTCTCGTGGGGGGCGTCGATCCCGCCCCACGTCGCCTCGCCACGCGGGCCGCTCCCGGCGGCGCTGCGGAAGGGGATCCGCGCGGCCGGCGGCGAGCCGACACACCTCCACAAGACCGGCACGGCCGACTCGAACCTCTATGCCGACGCGTGGGGGGTCCCCGTCGTTACCTACGGCCCCGGCGACGCCGACCTCGATCACGCACCCGACGAGCGACTTCCCCTCGCGGCGTTCGACCGCGCGGTTTCCGTACTCACGACTGCCTGTGAACAGCTCATCGACTAATCTACTCAGACCGATGCACGACACTACTACCACGTTCCCGACGGATCTCCTCACGATCGATCAGCTCTCGCCGACGACGCTCTCGCGGCTGCTCGACCGGGCGGCCGCGGTCAAGGCCGGCGAGGAGCCGGCCCGGATCGACGACCGGACCGTGGCGATGGTGTTCGAGAAACCCTCGACGCGCACCCGGACCTCCTTCGAGGCCGGCGTCAGCGAACTCGGGGGCCACCCGACGTTCCTCGGGCAGGACGACATCCATCTCGGCCACGGCGAGCCGCTGAAGGACACCGCCCGCGCCCTCGCGGGGTACGTCGACGCCATCGTGGCGCGACTCAACAGCCACGACGACCTCGTGGAGATGGCCGAGTACGCCGACGTGCCGGTGGTGAACGCCCTGACCGACGAAGCACACCCCTGCCAGACGCTCGCGGACCTGCTGACGCTGCGGGAACTGGCGGCCGACTGCGGGAAGGACCTCGACGAGGTGACGCTCGCGTGGGTCGGCGACGGCAACAACGTCGCGCGCTCGCTCGTGATCGGCTGTGCGCTCGCGGGCGTGGACCTCCATATCGCGACGCCGGAGGGCTACGGCGTCGACGACGAGGCGCTCGCGGCCGCGGCCTCGCTGGGCGGCGAGCCGACCTGTTACGACAGCCCCGAGGCCGCCGTCGCCGGCGGTGAGCGAACCGATGGTTCGCGATCCTCGTCGGATCACCGATCCGACGGCGCCGACGCCGTCTACACCGACGTGTGGGTGAGCATGGGCGAGAGCGAGGAGAAGCTGCCCGCCTTCGAGGGGTTCCAGGTCGACGAGGAGCTGCTCGCCGGCGGCGTCAAGCTGCTGCACTGCCTGCCCGCCGAGCGCGGACGGGAGGTGACCGACGGCGCGCTGGAGAGCGAGAACTCGGTGGTCTGGCAGCAGGCCGGCAACCGCAAGCCGACCCAGCAGGCGTTGTTACTGGAACTGCTCGGGGAGTAGTCGGTAACCGTCATTTAAGTCGCATGCTGCCGGCTTCCGAGAAGTGACCGAACCCTACTACATTCACACGGAGGACGTGGATCGATCCGAGCGATCGGCGATCGTGCGGGCGTTCGCCGACGCGACACTCGCGGTCACGGGCCGGACGCCGGGATCGATCCGGCTGTTGGGAATCACGGATCTCCTCGGCGAATACGTCGACGGCGAGGCCGTCGAAAGACTCCGAGGGGACGACGCGGTGAAGACGGGAGACGGCACGATCGAGGGGCGAGTCGAAGCGACGACCCGGACCCTGAACGACGCCATCAAGCTGCTCTCGGATCCCCTCATCGAACTCCACATCGACGACAGCGAGGGGAACCCGATATTCGCGAGGGACGACACCCACGCAAACCGGATCTACCTCGACGAGGACGAGTTCGCGGAGCTACGAGACCTCCTCGGGAGCAGCGATCTGGAACTGCTCGAACGTCTCCCCGCCGACCCCTGAGTACCCGCCTCAGAACGGCGACGACACGTGCTCGCTCGGGATCGCGTTCCGCACTGTCACCAGCGGGTCGACGACCTGCGAGATCTCCAGCCCGCCGACGAGGCTCCCGAACGCGTGGGACTCCGTCGGCCCGAACCCGTGTTCGGCCGAGAGGAGTTCGATCGCGTCCTTATGAGCGAGCTTCGACGCCTCCTCCAGTGTCTCCGCGCTGGCGACGGTTTTCCACGCCTCGCCCGTGTCGATCAGCGGCCGCTGGAGGTCGAACTCGGGGTCCTTGAGCAGGTCCAGCGTCACGTCCACGTCAGTCGCGATCTCGGCGCCCGTGCCGCACATCTCGCCGTCGGCCATGACGGCCTTCGAGTCGCCCATCGCGAGCATGCCGCCGGGCTGGAACACCGGGAGGTAGAGCGTCGAGCCGGTGGTCACGTCGTTGGTGTCGAGGTTCCCGCCGTGGTCGTGCGGGACGAGCGTGGTGTAGGATTCCTCGGCGGGCGCGACGCCGATGGTGCCAATACAGGGGTCCACAGGGATGGATCGCTCGGCGAAGCGCACGCGCGGCCGGCCGTCGTCGTAGTTCTCGGCAGGCTCGACGGGCGTCATCCGGGTGAACGGGGCCTCGATATCGGGGTCGTCCTGCAGCAGGCCGAAGCCGGGCGTGGTGACGACCCGGCCGTGGTCCTCGGCGAGGCGCACGTCCTCGATCTCGACTTTCAGCACGTCGCCGGGTTCGGCGCCCTCGACGGCGACGGGGCCGGTGGCAGCGTTGACCTCCTCGGGGATCCGGTCGAGCAGGTCGTCGTCGTCTTGGATGACCCCGTCGAGGCTGTCCCGCGTCTCGAAGGTGAGGCTGGTGCCCGGCTCGACTTCCCTGACGGCATCCATCTCGGGGGCGAACTCGTAGACGACGCCGTGGGTGTCGTCGCTGATGGTGTCTCGGCTCACGACCGGGCGGTGGGTCGGAGACTGCAAAAAGCTCCGGATGGGTATGTTGGGCACACCCACACCTATTTGTCGCTGGAACTGCTACACCAGCGACGGAGATAGCGATGGCGACAGGCAAGGTTGCGTTCTTCAACGACACGGGTGGCTACGGCTTCATCGAGACTGACGAGGCGGACGACGACGTGTTCTTCCACATGGAAGACGTCGGCGGCCCGGACCTCGAAGAAGGACAGGAGGTGGAGTTCGATATCGAGGAGGCAGACAAAGGCCCACGCGCGACGAACCTGAAACGGCTCTGAGCGCGGCCGATCACGATTTTTCTTCGCGGCGTCGACGCGCCGACAACCGACGCACTCGCTTGACGTCGAGTCGATTCCCACGGCACCGACTCAGCCCAAGTAGCTGACCGTGACCTCGTGGCCCTCGTCCGCGTCGTCGGTCGGCGGGAGCGTGATCCGCTCACGGAGCTGTGCCGAGACGGTTTCGCGCCACTCGGCGACCGCCCGCTCGTGGGCCGCTCGGTGTCGGTCGAGGTCGTACTCCCCACACTCCCGGAGTTCGTCCTCGGTCTCGTCGACCTCGGGGAACGGCGGCGGGTCGGCGACGAACGTCGCCGGGTGGAGGTGGAGTTCGTTTGGGCCGGGCGCTTCGGTGGCGACGTGGAGTCGGGCACGCATCCGCCCGGAGAGGGGCGCAACGACGCGGAGTACGGTTGGCTTGCGGCCACGCTCGCGGGCTTCGTACGCGGCGACGGCGTCCTCGCGGGTGACCGCGAGCGAGCGGATCCGCCGGGGCTCCACACTCACGTCGCGCGTCGCTGTCGGTCGAGTTCGCCGCCACAATCCGGGCAGGCAGCGCGGTACGAGAGGTTACTCACCGTCCGAGCGCACTCCTTACAGGCGAACTGTGGGCCGACCATCGGCTGTCTCTACGGTTCCATGGTTGGTAAATGTTGTCACGGTATGCCACACCGGATCGGCATGCTTCTGCCGTTCCGGTCACCAGCCACGTCCATGTCCAGCCCTTCCCGGGTTCGTGCCGCGCTCGTCGACCACTCCCTGCCCATCCCTCGGCCGGGCAGCGACGTTTCCGAGCGAAGCTCTGCAGGCAGTCAGAGGCAGTCTGACGGCACCGGCGAAGTGGATAGCGCCCCGTACCCACCGGCGCTCGCCGATGCCGAAATCGTCGGCCTCGGTGAAGCGACTCACGGGACTCGGGAGTGTTTCCGGCACAAGGCCCGCCTGATCCAGTGGCTCGTGGCCGACTGTGGCTTCCGGACGGTCGGGTTCGAGGCCGGCGCCGCGGCGGCGACGGCCCTGGACGCGTTCGTTCGTGCCGACCCCGTCGACGACGCCCCGGACAGCCCCGAGTCGTCGCTGGCCGAACTCGACATGTGGCAGTGGCAAACCGAGTCGGTCAGGGATCTCCTCACGTGGCTCCGGCGATTCAACCGCGGCCGACCCGCCGAGGAACAGGTCCGCGTTCACGGCGTCGACCTCTCGGCACCATCGACGCCGGCAGCACCGCTCGGCAGCTATTTCGAGCGGGTCGATCCCGACACCACCGGGAGTGATGCGTTCCGGGCCGTTTCCAACACGACGGTCCCTGACGACGAGGCCGAACGCGAACGCACCTTGGACGACGTTGCCGCGGCCGCGGCGACGCTCACCGACAGAGTGGAGGCGAACCGAGAGGCCTACCAGCGCCGGTCATCGCCGGAAGCGTGGCGGAGGGCCCGCCACTTCTGCCGGGTGATCGAGCAGGCGACCGAGTGGGCGCGAGTCCGGCACCAACAGCCCGGCCCCCACCCCGAAGGGATGGCGGCCCGCGATCGGTTCATGGCCGAGAACGCGCTGTGGGCGCTGGAGCGGGACTCTGGCTCCGGCGTGGCGCTCTGGGCTCACGACAGCCACGTCGGCCGCGGGACGTTCGACGACGGGACGGTCTGGGCCGACGCGACCGCGATGGGCGAGCGACTCAGCGCGGAACTCGGCGACGGCTACCGGCCGGTCGGGGTCGACTTCGGGCAGGGCTCGTTCCGTGCGGTCGGGGCAGAGAGCGGCGATCTGGGGACCTTTTCGGTTGGCGAGCCAGCCGAGCGCAGCGCGACCGCGGCGTTCGCGGGCGTCGACGACGCGCCGTTCCTGCTCGACCTCGACGCCGCAGCCACTGACGAGCGACTGTCGGACTGGCTCGGCGAACCACGACGAACGCGGTGTGTCGGGTCGGTGTTCGACCCGACCGCTGACGAGGGAGTAGGGTACGCCCGGACTGACCTCCCGGCGACGTTCGATTACCTGCTGTTCCTTCCCGAGTCGACGCCGACGCGAGCCACCGGCGAGCCGTAGCTCAGACCGGGATGTTCCGCCCGAGCCGCGGCATGAGGTTGTAGAGTCGGGTCCGGATGCCGGGCGTTCGACTTCCCACGCGGGCCATCTCCGACTCCGAGAGTTCGAAGTCGAAGACGGCAAGGTTGCTCGCGAGGTGCTCCCGGCTGCTGGCCTTGGGGATGGCGACGACGCCCTCCTGCTGGACCAGCCAGCGGAGCGCGACCTGTGGGGCGGACTTGTCGTAGCGCTCGCCGATCGTCGCGAGCACGTCGTCGTCGAGTACGGCGCCACGAGCGAGCGGGCTGTAGGCCGTCAGCGCCACGTCCTCCTCCCGGCAGACTTCGAGGAGGTCCGACTGGTCGTAGTAGGGGTGGTAGAGCACCTGATTGGCGACGATGGGGACGTTCGAGACCCGGATTGCCTGTCGGAGTTGCTCGGCCGTGAAGTTGCTGACGCCGATGTGCTCGACCAGCCCGCGGTCGTGGAGTTCCGCCATCGCGCCGAGCGTTTCTGCGACGGGAACGCGCTTGTGGGGCCAGTGCATCAACAGAAGGTCGACGTAGTCAGTGTCGAGCTTTTCGAGGCTCTCCTCGACCGATTCGATCACGTCGTCGTGGTGGAAGTTCGAGCGCCACACCTTCGTCGTCAGGAAGACGTCCTCGCGGTCCACGTCGGCGGCGGCGATGCCGTTCCCGACCGCCACCTCGTTCTGGTACACTTGTGCGGTGTCGATGTGGCGATAGCCCAGTTCCAGCGCCGTCTCGACGGCCCCGGCACACGACTGATCCTCGTTCTGCCAAGTGCCGAGTCCGAGCTTCGGAATCCGGGCGCCCCCGGCGTCGATGTGTTCCATACCGATAGTTCGGCTGCGTGACCAAAACGCTGCTGCCCGGTGGGAACCACTAAGCCGCTGGCCCGACAGCGGGGGAGCATGACCGACGACTCGACCGGACCGCTCGACGGCGTGACGGTGCTCGACGCCTCGCGCGTGCTCGCTGGCCCGTTCTGCGGGATGCAGTTGGGCGACCTGGGTGCCGACGTGATCAAGGTCGAACGCCCCGACGGCGGCGACCAGACCCGCGGCTGGACCCCGCCGAGTTTCGGCGAGGGCGCCGGCTCCTACTACGCCAGCATCAACCGGAACAAGCGCTCGATCACGCTCAACCTCGCCAGCGAGGCCGGCCGCGGGGCGTTCCGCGACCTCGCCGCCGAGGCCGACGTGGTGCTGGAGAACTTCCGCGTGGGCAAGGCCGCCGAGTGGGGGCTGGACTACGAGAGCCTCCGCGAGGAGAACCCCGGGCTGGTCTACTGCTCGATCACCGGCTACGGCCAGACCGGACCGAAAGCCGAACGGCCGGCGTACGACCTGATGATGCAGGCCGAGGCGGGGATGATGAGCATCACCGGCGAGGAGGGGCGTCCCCCCGTCCGCGTCGGCGTGGCCGTCGCCGACCTCGCGGCGGGGATGTATGCGGCCCAGTCGGTGCTGGCGGCGCTGTTCCAGCGGGAGTTCGCCGACGACGGTGAGGAGAAGACGGGGGACCGGATCGACGTGGCGCTGTTCGACGCGCTTCTGGCGTGGCTCAGCTACATGGCGACCGACGGCTTCGCCTCGGGCGAGGCGCCGGGGCGGATGGGCTCGCGCCACCCCAACATCGCGCCCTATCAGGCGTTCGAGACGGCGGACGGCTACGTCGTCGTCGCTTGTGCGAGCGAGGCGATCTGGTACCGGCTCTGTGAGGCGCTCGACCGGCCCGAACTGTTCGAAGACCCCCGGTTCGAGACCAACGAGAAGCGCGTCGAGAACCGCGAGGAACTGGAGGCGACGCTCACCGACGCCTTCGCCGACAGCACCGTCGACGAAGTGGTCGAACTGCTCCGGGAGAACGACGTGCCCGTCGGTCGCATCCGTGACGTGCTGGAGGCCTTCGACGACCCTCAAGCAGAGGCTCGCGGCATGTACCAGCGCGTCCCGCACCCCACGGCGGGCGAGGTCCAACTACCGGGGTCGCCGATGCGGTTCAGCGAGTACGCCGCTGACGCTCGCCGCCACCCGCCACTACTGGGTGAACACACCGAGGAGGTGCTGGCGGAGACGGGCTACAGCGAGGATCGGATCGCCGAACTCCGCGAGAACGGCGTGCTCTGAACCATCCGACCGGTAGCTATTTCTTCGGAACCGCCGTCCTTTCTCTGTGACATTTCTGGCACGGTTCAGTATCGAGGACACCGACGTCGACCGGGCGACGTTCACGCAGCTCTGGATCGTCGCCACCGCCACCTACGGCGTCGGCGACGTGGTGACGACCATCGCGCTCCTGTGGTACAGCGACAGCGTCAGGGAGGCGAACGCCCTCGTCCGAACCGTGACCGACGCCTACGGGCTCCCCGGGTTCGTGGTCCTGAAGATCGGGGTGTTCGTCGCCTGTATCCTCATCAGCGTCGACGGGGCGAACGCCGAGGACCGGGTGCTCTACTACCTCCCGCCGGTCACGATCGCGCTGATCGGGGCGTTCACCACGTCGCTCAATCTCCGATTGCTCCTCGGTTGATCAGTCGGCGCCGTCGCTCTCGAAGACGAAGGTGACGTCCCAGTTCGCGGTGTCGGTCATCAGTTCGTTCCCAGCGCTCTCGGGGAGCCGCCACTCGACGACGAGTGTACGGCTCTCGCCCGGATCGAGACCGAACGAGGTGATCTGCCTGTTCTCGTCGATCGATCCGGAGAGGTCGACCCAGGTGGTCGGGCCGCCGAGCACGTAGCGTCGATCCGCACCGCTGCCGACAGCGATCCGGATGCGGAGCTGTTCGAGCAGTTCGCTCGCTGGGTCGTCGTCGACGGCTTTCTCGGGCGCCGCGAACCCGTTCTCGCTGCCGCGTCTGTTCTCTACGTACACCCCGACGGTCCCCGCGAAGCTGCCGGTGTTGCTGACCGTCATCGACCGGTTCGCGCTCCTTCCCGGGGCGAAGTCGCCGCCGTCACTGACTGCGGTGACCTGTTCGTCGTCGTCCGTGGCCGAGACCGAGATGTCGACGTCGCCCGTGTTGGCCACGTCGAAGCGGTAGGTCGCGGTGTCGGTCACGCGTGTTCGCTCCCGGCCGTCCTCGAACAGTACGGCGGTGACGCCGACGGCGCCGGTTCGGGTGACCGTCGTCCCGCCGTCCGGGTTGTCGAGCCCTCGCGACAGGTCGCCGCCGAGGAGCCGGTAGCGCTCGCCGTCGAGCACGTCGGCGATCCCGACCGAGTCAGTTTCTGGCCGAACGGTTACGCGTTCGCGTTCGACCCACCCCTCGTCGGGTGCCACCGCGCTCACCACGATCACGACGCTGTCGACCGAGCCGTTCCACGTGAGGGTCCCCCCCAGCGAGCCCCAGAGCGGCCCGACAACGCCGTCGTCGTTCTCCACATCCGGGGGTGAGGACGCGTCGATTCGGAGCGAGGCGTTGGGAGCGGTCGCCGGCGTCTCGGCCACAGTCGGTGTCGTGGTTTCGGTCGCGTTGGGGCGGGCCGTTCCTGTGGATGTAAATTCCGGTTGGTCCGTCTCGGTCGGTGTTCCCTCCGGCGGCGTGACCGTGACAGTCGGCTGTCCCACGCCCGGCGTCGTCTCCGTCGTCGAAGGCGGGGGCGTCTGGTCCGGCGAGGGGCTATCGTCCCCGCTGTCGATGATCCCCGCCCCGAGACCGAACAGCACGAGTGACACGACGAGGAGGATCAGCACGGTCCGTTTGGTTACTCGTCGTGTTCCCGCCATGGTCACTCGGTTTCGGGGGTCTCGGTCGGCGTGGCGCTACTAGTGGTGTTCTGTGACTGCGTCGGCGTGGTGGTGGGGGTTGGTGTGCTCGTGGGTGTTGGCGTGGCGGTAGGTGTCGGGGTTGGTGTGGCGGTGGGTGTTGGTGTGACGGTGGCGTTCGGCGTCGAGGTTGGCGTGGCGGTAGGCGTCGGGGTTGGTGTGGCGGTAGGTGTCGGGGTTGGCGTGGCGGTAGGTGTTGGTGTGACGGTGGCGTTCGGCGTCGAGGTTGCTGTCGGGGCTGCGGTGGGGGTTGCCGTCGCCGTCGGGGCCGCGGTTGCCGTCGGCGTCCCGTCGGCGACGAAGCCGACGCCGACCGCGACGCTGGAGGAGAACCCCGCCACGCTCCCGCCGCCGCCGAGGACCCCGGCCGTGGTCAGCGCGAGTGCGAACAACAGCGCCGCGAACACGGCCCGGTAGCGACTGCTCCCCATCAGTCGTCCCCTCCGTGATCCTGCCGACTGTCCGGGGTCGTCTCCGTTGGTTCGGTACTGCCCCCGCCGGTGGCGTCGCGGTAGAGCGAGTATACCTCGGAGATCGCGAGCGCCGACGCCGGGAGGACGACGAACAGCAACAGGCCGAGGTCGGAGCTGGCGAACGATATCACGTGGCCGATGAGGGGGATGTGGAACTGGACGACGCCGATCACGGCACTCGCCGGAACCGGGCGCGGGTCGGCCTCCTCGTTGGCGTCCCCCTTCGTCTCGAACCGCCGTTCGCCGTCCGACGCGTCGACGGCGACCACGCGGTGGGTGATCCGCTCGTCCGAGTCGGCCGACTCGTAGGTGATCACGTCGCCGACGCCGATCGAGTCGCTCGACACGTCGTCGACGATCACCACGTCGCCGGCCCGGATCTCCGGGGACATGCTGTCCGAGAGAACCACGTAGCTGTTCGTCGCGCCGACGGCCTGTGGGACCGCGTAGGCGACGAAGGGGAGCACCGCGAGCACGAGCACGATGGCACCGACCGTTTCGAGGTCCGGGGTCTTCATCGGCGCGTCACCCGTTCGAGAGTCCGTCGGTCGAGTCGAGTACGTTCGGTCATGTTTGGAGTGTCACAGTCAGGTCGATCGTGATCCGGCCGTCGAGTCGGGCCGGCGACGCGTCGGCGTCCCAGTCGACGACGAGGGCGGCGCTCTCGCCGCTGCCGAGCGTGCCCGACGCGCCGTGGCAGGTCGCTCCGTCGGCCAGGGCCTCCACGGGAACGTCGTCGAACAGCGTCTCCTCGGCACCGCTCGCGGGGTCGATCCCGAGCGAGACCGAGACGTGTTCGGCGAGGTCGGTGGGTTCGGCCCCGTCGGAGGGGTTGGGAGCCGACTTGCCGGCCTTCGAGCAGTCGTCGTTGTCCCAGCGTCGGTCGGCGGCGAGAACGCGCTGGATGTAGCCGCCCTTCCCGCCCGTTCGGGTGTACGTAAACCGCCAGCCGTCGCCGTCCCGTTCGAGGTCGTCGGTCCCGATCTCGACGGAACGGGCGTCGCCGTCGCCGTGTTCGACGGTCACGGACACCGGCGAGTCGGGCTGCCGATCGAACAGCAGCCGTGCCTGCCCGCAGCCGTTGAACACCACGTCGACGATCGGCGACTCGTCGGGTGCCGGTCCGCTCCCGCCGGCGGTCACGCTGTCGACGCACACCGTGAGGCCGGCGGCGAGGCTGCCCGTGTTCGTCAGTTCGAGGCGCTTGGCCCCGCTCGCGCCGGCTTCGACGTCATCGACGGTGATGGTGGGACTGACCGCGCCGTCGCCGGTAGCGAGCGACACGGTCCCCGCCTGGACCGTCATCGCCCCCCGTTCGCGGTCGTCAAGCAGCGCCCACGTCCCGACGCCCGCGGCGCTCAGCGAGCCGCCGATGGTGGCGAGACTCGTCAGTAATCGCCGCCGCGAGAGCGGTCGGTCGGTGTGATCGTTGCCCATCTGGATCCGAATGCACGCCGGCGGAGTCGAACCGCCGGAGCGACCGCGGTGAGCGTCTGTCGCTCCCCGGGCCGGCCCGCACCCGCGCGTGTCGTCGTTGGTTGATCGATGCTACTCGGGCGTCATCGTGAGCGGTACGAACGTCTCGGTCCCGTCGTTCAGGGTCACGTCGAGGGTGACACGAACCGGCTCGTCGGTCATGTCGAACGGGTAGCTGCCTTCCGTCTGTCGGAAGGCATAGAGCGACACCGTCGCGGTGTTGCCGGCCGCGATCACCGCTTCCCGGTCGGCGTTGTCGTCGTAGCCGTCCGCCGTCAGGTCGATCCAACCGGGGACGGGGAACTCGCCGCTCCCGCCGTCGACCCAGCCGTCGGTGTCGGCATCGACGTACACGTCGGCGCCGAAGTCGTAGTTCCCGTTTCGGTAGCCGGAGCCGCCCTGGAGGTCGCTCAAGAGTTCGAGATCCGTGTTCGCGGGCTGGACGTGGAGCGCGGAGACGGTCGCCTCCTGCCCGAAGTCGTTCGTCACGGCGAACCGAACGCCGGCGTTGTTCCCTTTGGGACCGATCGTCGACGCGTCGACTTCCCGGGTCTCGGGAACGACCGTCTGTCCCCGCTCCTGCATGAGCGCGAACGCGAGGTCGATGACGACGCTATCGCTCTGGACCTCGTTGCGGACGTTGTCGGAGATCTTGTAGTCCGTCACGAACTCGATCTCCTGTCCGGCATCGAGCTGCAGGTCCGCGGGCCCCGAATCACCGTTCAGCGAGTAGGCCCCGAGCCGAACCTCGGACGCCAGTTCGTACTCGTTCTCGTCCCCGACGAGGTAGTGTGGGTCACCGTCGACGAGCAGCTTCATCTTGATGTCCAGGCTCTGTGCCAACTCGCCGGTGTGGTCGCCCCCGGAGCTGGCTCCACGCGGATCACGCTCCAGCAGGGCGCCCGATTCAGGCTCGTTGACGCCGTTTTCGGGGTTCGCGAAACCGGCGACGCCGAACGTGAGGTAGCCAGGGAGCGTGCCGTCGTTCCGGATCCTCGTCGAGTCGCTGCCGGTGTTGCCCGGAGCGACGTTCGACACGTCGACGACGGCGTTCGAGCCGCTGCCGTTCACCGTGAGGTCGAGCGTGCCGGCCTGCACTGTGTTTCCGGTACTCGATTCGGTGTCGCTGAACAACGCCATCGTCCCTGCACCCGCGGCCGAGGCGGCGGCGCCCAGCGTGAACATACCGCCGAGCGCGCGCCGTCGGGTGATCTCCGCCGACCAACTGTCGTCGTCGCTCATGCGTGGCTACCTCCGGGTTCCTCGCTCGGGCGCGCCGGTCGACTTCTCGCCCTCGGCGCCGACGGGGCTGTCGCTCCTGTCGGTGCCAAGCCCGGTGTGGGTTCGGCGTCCGGCGAGGCGGACGATGAGGGACTGTTCACTCATGCGAGGTCACCTCGGTTACTGCGAGTCCTCTTGGTTGAGCTCGACCTCCACGTCGAAGTCCACCGAGTCGTTCTGGACCGCGTTCCCCACGTTCGGGGAGAGCTCGTACTCGACGATCACGTACTTGCTGCCACCCGAATCGAGAGGCTCGTTCGGCTCCGCGTCCACCATCGGGAGACGGTTGAGTTTGCCCGCCGAGACGAACGTGTCGTTCGAGCTGGCTGCCGCGTCTGAACTGACCGAGACGGTCACGTCCAACAGATCCGCGAGCGTCCGGAGCTCACCCGACTGGATCTCGACCATCTTCGTCGCGGTCCCGTCGAACGGGCTCGTCCCGGCCACAGGCGGGTTGTTGTAGCCGAACCCGGGGATGAGCGGGATCGAGAGGTTGCTCCCGGAAGTACTGGGGGAGTACGCAGCGAGGTTCGCCTGACCGGTGATCGCGAACGGGTCAGCGAGGTCGCCGGCCGGAACCTCCACCACGAATCGTTTGTTACCGTTCTCGAGACGGACGTCGTACCCGGAGGGGACCGGCTGATTGCGGTTGCGCGATCCGGACGGCAGCGCGCTCCCGTCGTCGTAGACCAGCTCGAACGTGTCGCTCCCGTCTGAATCCCGCGCGGCCAGCTGGAAGTCCTCGACGCCGTCGTTGTCGGCGTCGAACGCGAACGTGATCGAGTCGTCGAAATCGTTGCTCCCTCCGTCCGGGTCCAGCGCGTAGGGGAGGTCGGCCGTGACGACGACGGGATCGGAACTCAGGTCGATCTCGACCGTCGCGATACCGCCGAACTCAGACTGGAGCGACACCTGGTTCTGCGGGCTCGCGTTGTCGAACCCGTAGTGGATGTCGAACTGCCGAGTGCCGTCGAGGGACTGCTCGGGCTCCGGGTTGGCGTCATTCGGGGACACGTTCGCCACGTTGACGTCGAGGGAGCCGTTGATCGAGCCCTCGTTGTTCACCTGCAGGACGCTCGTTCCGGAATCGCCCGGGGCGACGTTTGACGCCGAAAGTGGCGCACTGCCGCCGTTGCCGAGGGTCAGATCCAGGGTCCCCGCCTGCACCGTGTTCCCGCTACTGCTCTCCGTGTCGGAGAACAGTGCCATCGTCCCCGCGCCCGCCCCCGCAGACGCGACACCGATGGTGCCCAGTCCTGCGAGTACTCGCCGCCTATTCAGCTCGATCGTGGAACCGCTGTCGTCGTCGGACATAGTTCGTTTTCCCACACACCGACCGTTCGAGCGGTGGTGTGCGACATCACAGCCATTGGGGTACACCCCCTTCTTCATGATTGACGTACACGTTCGTAGGCTCGCTGTAAGCGAGCGTATCACGACCATACACCGCTTTAGGACCGGCTTGCGTAGGGTGTAAGGCCGGCTTAATCGGCGAGGTTCCGGATTGTTCCAGAAGCGATGGACTCGTAAACATTTCAACTAACTTAGGTTATAGAAACTCTTAACTAATTGACTACTAACCGAATACACGATGGCCCTGTCCCAACGTTCCACCGCCGACGGCAGTGGAGATCTGAGTCAAACGGAGGCGTTCGACATACTCAGCAACGACAGGCGTCGCCACGCGCTCCACTACCTGATCGGACGAGATGAGGGGGCAGAGATCGGCGAACTCTCCGAACAGATCGCTGCTTGGGAGAACGGCGAGAACCTGGAGCAAGTGAGCTCCGAGGAGCGTCGGCGCGTCTACGTCTCGCTCCACCAAACGCATCTACCACGGATGGACGACGCCGGCCTCCTGCAGTACGAGAACTCACGAGACACGATCGAACTCACGGAGCGTGGGGAGTCCCTACGGGTCTACATGGAGGTCGTCGAGGGGAACGAGATCCCGTGGAGCGAGTTCTACCTCGGTCTCAGCGCGCTCGCGGCGGCGCTCGTCGCCGC
The DNA here is from genome assembly GCF_026616205.1 of Halolamina litorea. Classification (NCBI taxonomy): domain Archaea; kingdom Methanobacteriati; phylum Methanobacteriota; class Halobacteria; order Halobacteriales; family Haloferacaceae; genus Halolamina; species Halolamina litorea. The sequence goes on along the minus strand of NZ_JANHGR010000001.1, from coordinate 1,345,550 downwards.
CCTCTGGGTGGGAGCGCCGCCGTTCGGAATGGTGCCCGACCTCGGGTGGATGGTCGGGTTGGTCGCCCTGTTCGGCACTACCAGCGCGGTCCACGTCTACTACGCCGACCAGCGCCGTCTCGGGGGCGACGGTGCCCCGCCCGGCATCGAGTAACTACGCGACGAACTGCTCGGTCTCCTCCATGAACAGGGTCTCGCCGGCTTCCTGGTCGGAGAACTCCGCGGCGTCCGCCTGCAGGGCCTGTCCAGCCTCGGAGTCGAAGGCCGCACTCAGTGTCTCCATGTCCTCGAAGTACACCTCGGCGACGCCGTCGTAGGCGCTCTTCTCGGGGTCGGTCGGGTGGGAGGTGACGTAGCGCTCGACGCCGGGCAGTTCCTCGACCAGCGGGACGTGTTCGTTCTCCCAGTACTCCCGGAACGCGTCGTAGTCGAGCGACTCCTTTCGGACCAGCAGCACGACCATCTTGACCATGCTCGTGTGTCCAGCGGGCCGGGTTTGCTTCTGTCGGTCGAGTGCCAGCCACCCTGTTGTTTGAAGTAGGTCCGCGCCACACACTCACACGATCAATGCCCGCTTCATACAGCCTCGCGCCGGAGATCGATGGCGGCGTCGCCACGTGTAGCGGCGCGTTCGGATGCGTCGAGGCTGTCGCGGGTTCGGTGCTTGCACTGCTGCTGTGGGCCGGCCTCACGACGGGGTTGCTGTTCGCCCCCCGAGCGAACGTCCGTGCCGCGGTCTCGGCGCTCGAAGAGGAGATCGCCACGGTCGTGACCGAACACGACGCCCTCTCGGCGTTCACCACCCGTGTGGAGAAACTCCCGACGGCGGGACCGACCACGACCGTCGGCGCCGGCGGCGTCGGCGTCGTCGGTGCCGGGAGCCACTCCGCCGGGATGGCGAAGCTCAAGGAGGCCTACCGCGACACCGTGATGGCGGTCGACCACTACGAAAGGGACTACAACGAGCCGTTCGCTGACAACTTCGCCAACGAGTTCGGCGAGGGGGTCGCCGGCGCCGTGCTGGCGAACGAACGCCTCTCCCCGCAGGTCAAGCGCGCCGTCCTCGCCAGTGCAGCCGAGAGCCGAACTCAGCGACAGCAGTACCGTGAGACACTCGAACGGGAGCGCGAACGGCTCCGCTCGGCCGGCGACGCGCTCGACCGTGCCGCCACCAGATCGGCCGAACTCGACGGGGACCGCCTCAGGCGTCGCCCGTTCACGGAGCTCAGGGACCGCTACGAACGACTCGAAAGCGAGCGGTGTGCGCTTCAGTCGGCCCTCGAAACCCGCCAGCAGGAACTTCACGAGGGCGTGACCTTCGGGTGGCAACGCCGCGATGCCGAGTCGGTGTACCGCTACCTCTACCGCGACATCGACGCCACGTACCCCGTGCTGGCCGACGGGGCGCGGGTTCTCGATCGGTTCGACGACGTGGAACACCGGCTCACGACGGCCCTGACTGCGAAGGTGTAAGGCCGACCCAGCGTCGGGGACGCCCGGTAGCCGCCCCGACGCTTTTTGCCGTTTCCGAGTGTTACGTCGACGATGTACGAGACACTCGACCGCAGCGAGGGACGGGTGATCGGCTTCGAACTCCACGACGAGGTGACCGAAGCGGACTTGAACGGCATCCTCGGGGAGATCGAGCGGACCATCGCCACCCAGGACCGGCCGGTCCGGGTACTGTTGCGCTTCGACGACTTCCCCGGCGTCGAGTTCGGCGCACTCGACGAGGAACTCGGGTTCTGGTTGGAACACGGCGACGACATCGACCGCCACGCGGTGGTCTCGGGGAGCCGGCTGATCGAGGGGCTGGTGGCGGTCGAGGACCGCCTCACGGAGATGGAGATCCGCCAGTTCGACCCCGACGAACTCGCGGTGGCGTGGGCGTGGTTGGCGTAAGGTACCCGAGCGAAACCCTCAATAGAGCCCTTCGTTCACCCCGACGAAACCCTCAAGTAGTCACTGTACGGCTGTCCTCACGGATGGAACACATCCAGAACACTGCCGAATTATCGAGTGTCAGGGCTACACAAGCATTTCTCCCAGCATGCTAATCCGAGAAATTAGCCAGTAGATTCAAGTAGTGTGGCGTGGTACCCAGAGGTGAGACGACTGCAGCCCAGACCCATCTGTCTCTCCCCCCCCCACTACACCCAATGAGCGACAAAGTCCAAGCGTACACCAGCGAGCGTGCCGAGGCCGCAAAGAGCGAGCAAGAGACCGAGGACGAACAGGAGTCCGTCGACGAACTCCAGTGTCCCGAGTGCGGCGGCAGCCTCGCGACCGACACCGAACACGGCGAGACGGTCTGTCAGGACTGTGGCCTCGTCGTCGACGAGGACAGCATCGACCGCGGCCCCGAGTGGCGCGCGTTCGACTCCCGCGAGAAAGACGAGAAGTCCCGCGTCGGCGCCCCGACGACGAACATGATGCACGACAAGGGGCTCTCGACGAACATCGGCTGGCAGGACAAGGACGCCTACGGCAACCAGCTGTCGGCCAGCCAGCGACAGAAGATGCAGCGGCTTCGGACCTGGAACGAGCGGTTCCGGACCCGGGACTCGAAGGAGCGGAACCTCAAGCAGGCCCTCGGCGAGATCGACCGGATGGCGTCCGCCCTCGGCCTCCCGGAGAACGTCCGCGAGACCGCGTCCGTGATCTATCGGCGCGCGCTGAGCGAGGACCTCCTGCCGGGACGCTCGATCGAGGGTGTCTCGACGGCGAGCCTCTACGCGGCCGCCCGGAAGGCCGGGACCCCGCGCAGCCTCGACGAGATCTCCGCCGTCTCCCGCGTCGAGAAGGACGAGATCGCCCGAACCTACCGCTACGTGGTACGGGAGCTCAAACTCGAGATCCAGCCCGCCGACCCCGAACAGTACGTCCCCCGCTTCGCCAGCGACCTGGGCCTCTCCGACGAGGCCGAGCGCCGTGCGCGTCAGCTCCTCCAGACCGCGAAGGAACAAGAGGTCCACTCGGGCAAGTCGCCGGTCGGCCTCGCGGCCGCCGCCGTCTACGCCGCATCGCTGCTGACCAACGAGAAGGTGACCCAGTCGGAGGTCAGCGAGGTCGCCAACATCAGTGAAGTCACCATCCGTAACCGCTACCACGAGCTGTTGGAGGCCGAGGAGAGCATCCACATGCCCTGAGTCGGGCTGTAGTTCCGTTCACACCCACCGTCTGGTTTTACACCGATCCGTTGTGTTCGGTTCGCCATGCACAGTACGAGCCGTCGCGGTCGGTGGCTCCGCGGCGGCGCGATCTCGCTGCTCGGGATGCTCGCGCTCGCGCTCCCCGCAGCGGACCTCGCCCCTACTGTTCCCGATCCGTGGGGACCGGAGACGCTCGCGGGGAGTCTCGCTGTCTCCAGCATCGCCATGTCCCTCCTCGTCGGCGGCGCGTGGCTCGCCACACGGGAGTGGGAGACCGACCACCTGAACAGCGTCGTCGTCCAGACGTACGGGGTGACCGTCGCCGCGGCCGTCTTGGCCGGGTGGGCGACGGCCCTCTGGAGCACGGGCGACCCGACCCAGTACGTTATCGCCATCGACGGCGTGTTGATCGCCGGCCTGTTGGCGTTCGCCACGGCCGTGTTGAACGTCGAGAAGGAGCGCCGCAGCGAGGCCGCCCGGCGGGACGAGACCGCCCACCGCGAACTCGCGATGGAGGTCATCGACTCCTCGACGGTCGCCACCATCGTCGTCGACGCCGACGGCCGGATCGCGTGGCTCAACGCGGCAGCCGCGGAGACGTTCGACATCGACCACGAGTCGGCCGTCGGCCGCGGGCGCGACGCCGTACTCGGCGAGGTTCTCACCCCTGCCCAGCGAATCCCCGACGCCGACGACCCGGCTTACCGGGTTCGTACCGCCGGGGAGCCACAGTGGGTCGAGCGCTCCCGCCACCGGATCGAGGACGGCCTCCACGCCGGCGGCTGGATCGAGGAGTACCCCGACGTGACCGAGAAGCGCGAGGCCTTCGACGCGCTCGAGGGGCTTGCCCGCCTCCCCAGAGAGACGGAGGACCCCGACCCCGTCGGCCGCATCCTCGACGCCGGCCGGGAGTACCTCGACGCCGACTACGCCGCCGTCACGCGACTGGACGGCGACCGCTCCATCGAAACCGTCCGCTCTGACACCGTCGACCCCACGGCCGGCGACGCCGTCCCCGACCTCCACATCCGCTCCGTCGAAGACGTGGTCGACGCCGGCGGACTCCAGACCGGATCGAGCGACGGCCCCGCCGGGAGCGACGCCGTCACCGGCGGCTTCGAGTTCGACCACGGTGCCGGCTCCTCCTTCCAGACGTACGTCGCCGCACCCGTCGTCGTCGACGTCACAGAGCGAAGCTCTGCGGGCAACCAGAACGCTCCGCGTTCTGGTGACGCCGACACCGTCGCGGTGCTCACCTTCCTCGACCGTGTCGGCACCCCGGCGACTGCGTGGGAGCGCGCGCTCACGGAACTGCTCGCGGCGTGGGTCGGCTACGAACTCGGGAGCGACCGGCGCGAACTCGCCCACGAGCGTGAGCGCCTCGAGTTCGTCAACCGCGTCGTCCGGCACAACCTTCTCAACGGGCTGAACCTCGTGAACGCCCGCATCGAACACCTCGACGCCGGCGTCGACGGCCCCGAGGCAGAGGAACACCTCTCGGTGATCCGGAGCCGCGTCGACGAGATGACCGACCTGATCGACACCATCCGGGCGTTCATGGACGCCGCGCTGCACGACCGGCCGCTCGAACCGGTGCCGATCCGGGCGACGCTCTCCGAACAGCTCACACGCGCCTCGAAGCGCTACGACGCCACCTTCGACGTACACGACCTCCCCGACGCCGACCTGCACGTCACCGCCGACGACGTACTCGGGGAAGTGATCGGGAACGTCCTCGAGAACGCCGTCGAACACAGCGACGGCGAACCCGAAGTCGAGGTCTGGACCACTCGGGCCAGCCAACGGCTCCCGAGCGACGGCGTCCGTGACCGTCGTCGGACGCCGGCGGCACTGAGCGACGGTGGTCGGCGCGAGAGCCAGCGAACGCTCACGATCCACGTCGCCGACGACGGCCCGGGGATCCCGGACGACCAGAAGCGGGAGTTGCTCACGGCCGGCGAGGCGAACCTCTCTGACCCCGGGAACGGGTTCGGCTTCTACCTCGTCCACGAGATGATGGCGAGCTACGGCGGCGAGGTGCGCATCAGGGACAACGACCCACACGGAACGGTGGTCGACCTCGTGTTCCCGGTCAGCGAACAGCCGACGCCCTGAGCGGGGCCACGTCGGGGCTTTATCCGAAGGTCCACCGTTAGCAAGCCATGACCGAAAGCGACGCCGGGGGGCGTCCCACCGTCCTGGTGGTCGACGACGAGGAGGCGTTCGCGGAGTCCGCGGCCCTCTGGCTGGATGCCGACTACGACGTGCGTGTCGCCACGGACGGGAACGAGGCCGTCGAACGGTACGACCACGAGGTCGACGCCGTGTTGCTCGACCGCCGGATGCCGGGGATGGCCGGGGACGAGGCGCTTACACGGATCGACGCCGCGCCCGGCGACGCCGGGATCGCGATGATGAGCGCCGTCGAACCGGACTACGACGTGATCGACATGCCGTTCGACGACTACCTCCGCAAGCCCGTGGCGAAAGCCGACATTCTGGGGACGACCGAGAAACTGGCACGGCGCTCGAACTACCCCGACGAACTCCGTGAGCTGTTCGCCCTCGTCTCGACCATCGAGGCACTGGGTGAGCGCTACCCGCGTCACGAACTGGAGACCGACGAGCGCCACACCGAACTGGTCGACGAACTGGCGTCGAAAGCCGCCGCCGTCACGGCGGACGTCACCGAACTCCACGCCGAGGACGCCGAGCGGTTCCGCGACGGGTTCGATACGGCCCTGCGCCACCGCTAAGCGGTCCTCGATCGCTTCTGGCAGGAAAGCGGCCCTTCTCAGCGCTGCCACGCCGCGTAGACGTTCGTCGCCATCATCGCCAGCAGTTCGTCGTCGGTCCGGGCGCGGTAGCCGTCGTCCAGGCCCAGTCGCTCGACGGTGTCGAAGAACTCCACGCCGGGCTTACCGGTCCGGCGCTTCACCACCAGCACCGTCAGCGGCGGGCGACCGGCTTTTGCCTCGATGAAGGCGATGGCGTCGAGGAGCGGCGTCAGGCGGCCGGGGTCGTCGAACCCCAGCGTCTCGGCGAGTACCTCCTCGGTGATCGTTTCGCCGTCGGCGGCGACGCTCGCCAGCCGGTCGTAGCAGTCGGTCAGCAGCGCCCGGAACGTCTCCTCGTCGAGCGTGACCGAGTGGTGATCGGAGGCGTGGGCGTAGCCGCCGGCGACGTCGCGCGAACTCACGCTCATACGCGGATCACTCGGGGGAGACGTTAGTGTGTTTGGGCGCCACCGCGTGACACGGTCGGGGTCAATGGCCTCATGCGGACCGACGACGCCGGCGGACCGGCGGGGTTTTTGCCCGTCTCGCCCGAACGGCCGCGCATGAGCGAGCCCGGCCTGCTTGACGTGATCGACAGCGAGGAACACCGGATGATCCGCGATACGGTGCGTGAGTTCTGCGAGGAGGAGATCGCCCCCATCGCCCAAGAAGTCGAGAGCGAGCACCGCTTCCCCGAGGAGATCTTCGAGCAGCTCGGCGAACTCGACATGATGGGCGTCCCCGTCTCGATGGAGTACGGCGGCCTCGGCGGCGACCAGTTCATGTACGCACTCGTCACCGAGGAACTGGGTCGAGTCTCCGGCGGGATCGGGCTCTCCTACGCCGCACACGTCTCGCTTGGTTCGAAGCCCATCGAGATGTTCGGCACCGACGAACAGAAGGAGGAGTGGCTGGAGCCGCTCGCGAAGGGTGAGGGGATGGGCGCGTGGGCGCTCACCGAACCCGGCAGCGGCTCGGACGCCTCGGACATGGACACCACGGCCGTGAAGGACGGCGACGAGTACGTCCTCAACGGGACGAAGCAGTTCATCACCAACGCGAACGTCGCCAACAGCGTGCTCGTGAAGGCCGTCACCGATCCCGACGCGGGCTACGGCGGCATCTCGACGTTCATCGTCGACCCCGAGAACGACGACGGGTTCGAGATATCGACGGTCTGGGAGAAGATGGGGCTCAACTGCTCGCCGACCTGCGAGATCCAGTTGGACGACGTGCGCATCCCCGAGGACCGCCTGCTCGGCGAGGAGGGCGAGGGCTGGGAGCAGACGAAGAAGACCCTCGACGGCGGCCGCATCAGCATCGCCGCGCTCTCGACGGGGCTGGCACAGGGCGCCTACGAGGCCGCGCGGGACTACTCCACCGAGCGCGAGCAGTTCGGCCAGCCGATCTCGAAGTTCGACGCGATCCGCGACAAGGTCGTCGACATGCACCGGAAGATCGAGCGAGCACGACTCCTCACCCACAAGGCAGCGTGGGCGTACGACCAGGGCCAGACGGTCGGCCGCGAGTCCGCACTCGCCAAACTCGACGCCAGCGAGGCCGCCCGGAAGGTCGCCGAGGAGTCCGTACAGACCCTCGGCGGCTACGGCTACACCGAGGACTTCGCGCCCCAGCGGTTCTACCGCGATGCGAAGCTGATGGAGATCGGCGAGGGGACCAGCGAGATCCAGCACCTCGTCATCGGCCGCGAGATCGGGCTCTGAGCCGGGGCGAACCGCGCTCGGGCCCCCACCCTTGATAGGTCCGGGGAGAGAGGGGAACGTATGGGAAACGACCCGCCGGACCCGCCGGACTCGGACGCCGATTCCGACGGCGGTTCCGGGGACGCCGACGGCGGCGCGGACGGGAGTTCGGGGGAATCGAGCGACTGGGAGGAAATCGAGATCGAACCCGGGAGCAGCACGGTCGAGACGCACGCGAACTCGACACAGACCTCCGAGGACTCCGCCGACGCTCCTGACCCGCCGGACGCCGATTCGGACGACGAGAGCGATTCTGATTCGGACACCGACGCTGATTCCGACAACGACTCTGACTCGGACAGTGATTCCGACTCCGACAGCGACTCCGATTCGGATAGTGACTCGGACTCGGATTCTGACAGCGACTCCGACAGCGATTCTGACAGCGACTCCGACAGCGACTCCGACAGCGACTCCGACAGCGACTCCGACAGCGACGAGGGCTCCGGCTCCTCGAAGAAAGACCAGGAGTCCCACAACTCCGACTGGAAACAGGACGCCTTCGAGGGGAGCACCAGCAGCGGGAGCGGCGGGAAGTCGGGCGGCTCCGAAACGGAAGAGGGGATCGTCGAGGGGACCGAGCAGGCGATCAAGGACGCCCTCGAGGAGTAGAACGACGACTGGGCTCCCCGCCACCGGCGGCCGGCGATGCTCCGGCCAAACGCGTTCCGGCGGCGTCCTCGGGGCCTCACCGAAACCCTTACTCCCGGTCCGCGGCGACCCGAACGTATGAGCGACGACGACGATCAGCCGGCGGTCACCGCCGAGGAGGTCCGCGGTGTCGCCGACCTCGCGCGGGTCGACCTCAGCGACGAGGAGGTCGAGACCTTCACCGAGCAGTTCGAGGCGGTGCTCGCCGACTTCGAGAGCCTCGACGAGGTGCCCGAAGTCGAGAGCAAACCGGACCTCGTGAACGTGATGCGGGCCGACGAGGTCGCCGAGGGGCTCACGCAGGAGGAGGCCCTCGAGAACGCCGCCGAGACCGAGGACGGCTACTTCAAGGGGCCCCGGGTGTCGTAATGTCGGAGTTGAACGCCTACATCACCCGGGAGACGATCGAGGGCGACGACGACGGCCCGCTCGCGGGCAAGACCGTCGCCGTGAAGGACAACATCTCGACGAAGGGCGTCGAAACCACCTGTGGCTCGAAGATGCTCGAGGGCTACGTCCCGCCCTACGACGCCACGGTCGTCGAGCACCTCAAGGACGCCGGCGCGACGATCAACGGCAAGGCCAACATGGACGAGTTCGGGATGGGCTCGACCACCGAGACCTCCCACTTCGGCGCGACCCTGAACCCGGTCGACACCGACCGCGTTCCCGGTGGCTCCTCCGGTGGCTCCGCGGCCGCCGTCGCCGCTGGCGAGGCCGACCTCGCGCTCGGTAGCGACACCGGCGGTTCGGTCCGTGCGCCGGCCGCGTTCTGTGGCGTCGTCGGCATCAAGCCGACCTACGGGCTGGTGAGCCGCTACGGCCTCGTCGCCTACGCGAACTCCCTCGAACAGATCGGCCCGATCGCGCCGACCGTCGAGGAGGCCGCGGGCTTGCTCGACGTGATCGCCGGCGCCGACGAGCGCGACGCTACCACCGTCGAGGAGGGGGAGGACTCGAACTACGCCGCGGCCGCCGACGGCGACGTGGAGGGGATGACCATCGGCGTCCCCGTCGAACTGCTCGACGGCGCCGACGAGGGCGTCGTCGAGACGTTCTGGGCGGCCATCGAGGACTTGGAGGAGCAGGGCGCCGAGTACGTCGAGGTCTCGATGCCCTCGGTGGAGAAGGCTGTCGCCGCCTACTACGTGATCGCGATGTCCGAGGCCTCCTCGAACCTCGCGCGCTTCGACGGCACCCGATACGGCCTGAACGCCGTCGAGGCGGGTGACTACGACGACCTCTCGGAGGCCGGCAACTGGAACGAGGCGTTCGCGACCGCCCGCGAGGAAGGGTTCGGCCCCGAGGTCAAGCGCCGCATCCTGCTGGGGACGTTCGCGCTCTCGGCGGGCTACCACGACAAGTACTACGCCAAGGCACAGGACGCCCGGGCGTGGATCAAGCAGGACTTCGACGAGTCGCTCGAGGAAGCCGACGTGCTCGCCTCGCCGACGATGCCCGTGCCGCCGTTCGAACTCGGCGAGGGACTGGCGGATCCCCGGACGATGTATCTCGCCGACGCCAACACCGTCCCGGTCAATTTGGCTGACCTCCCCGCCATCTCGGTGCCCGCCGGCGAGGCCGACGGCCTCCCGGTCGGGATGCAGTTCATCGGCGCGAAGTTCGACGAGGCGACCATCGTGCGCGCGGCGAGCGCACTGGAGTAAGTCGCCGGGAAGCGGAGTTCTTTAGGCTCGCTCCACGACAGCCAAGCTACAGCCATGAGCGACATCGACCTCCCCGACATCGGCTTCGGTACCTCCGGCGCGACAGGCGACGACTGCGTCGAGAGCGTCCGCACGGCCCTCGACGCCGGCTACCGATTCCTCGACACCGCACAGATGTACGACAACGAGCCCGCCGTCGGCGCGGGGATGCGCCTCGCGGACGTCGATCGGGACGATGTCGTGCTCGCGAGCAAGATTCTCCCGGACAACCTCGGCTACGAGGACGCCAAGCGGACGAGCGAGGAGAGTCTGAAGCGACTCGACGTCGACGCCGTCGACCTGCTGTACGTCCACTGGCCGACCGGCGCCTACGACCCCGAGGAGAGCCTCCGCGCGCTCGACGAACTCCACGAGGCGGGCGTCGCCCGCAGCGTCGGCGTCTCGAACTTCACGCCCGAACTGCTCGACGAGGCCCGCGAGATCCTCGACGCCGACATCACCGCTCACCAGGTCGAGTGTCACCCGCTGTTCCCGCAGGACGAACTCAGGGCCTACGCCGACGACCACGGCCACACGCTCGTCGGCTACTGTCCGCTGGGGCAGGGCGAGATCTTCGACACGCCCGAACTGCAGACAGTCGCCGACCGCCACGACACGAGCGTAGCCGCGGTCTGTCTCGCGTGGGCGATGGAGAAGGGTGTCGTCCCGATCCCGCAGTCGACCGACCCCGAGCACATCCGTGCGAACTACGAGGCGACGGCGTTGGAACTCACCGACGAGGACGTGGCCACTATCGACGGAATCGAGGACGAAGAGCGGCTGATCGACCCCGACGCGGCCGCCTGGAACCAGTAAGCGCCGTTAGCGTTCCCTTCGCAGGGTTTCAGGGAGCGACTCGATGGCGATGCCCGTCACCGCCACGTCCGGCGAGACGCCGAACTCCCCGCCGCTGTACACCGTTCGCTCGACGTTCGACTCCCCGTAGCGCTCCGTGATGCCGTCGACAACCGCGTCGACGGCCTCCGCGTCGGGGATGTGTTTGCACTGGATGATCTGGTCGTCGAGTTTGGAGTCGTCCGGCGCGAAGCCGTGTTCCTCCAGCAGTTCATCGACGAAGCGAACGTCCGCCTCCCGGAGCGGCGTCTCCTCGCTCTCTGCGAGTGGGTTGTCGTCGTCGCGGGCGAACGCGAACATGACCTCCAGCCGCATCGACTGGTCTTTCACGCCCAACGGTGGGTGGGGCGCGCCCAAACCGCTTTTCCTCCCGGAGACGCCGGTCGCCCGTCGGTGACCGGCCACGCGGAGTGAGATACAGTTTTCCCGTCGCCGGCCCCCACGTCCGAGCATGACCCTCGCTGCGTCCGTCATCGACCGACTCGTCGAGGCCGGCATCGACACCGTGTTCGGAATCCCCGGAAAGCAGACACTCCCGCTGAACGAGGCCATCGACGGCCGCGACGACGTGCGGTTCGTGATGGCCCGTCACGAGACGGCCGTCTCCCAGCAAGCGTGGGGCTACGCCGAGACCTCCGGCCGACCCGCTGCCACCGTCGTCGTCCCAGGCCCCGGCGACATGAACGCGATGAACGGGCTGAAGAACGCGTACAACGACAACACGCCGCTGGTCCACATCGCCGTCGAAACCGACCCGGAGGTCCGGGGCCGCGACGGCATTCACGAGACGCCGCCGGAGACCTACGACACCGTCACCAAGGAGAACCGCGTGGTCAAGAACCCCGACGGCGTGCTCGCGGAGGTCGAACGCGCCGTCGAGACGGCGACGACGGCGCCGAAGGGGCCGGTCCGGCTGGGCATCCCCAAGTCCTACCTCCCCGGCTCGACGCCGAACGGCGGCGTCGGCGAGATCGACGCCGGCGAACTCTCCCGGCCGCCGGCCGACGCCGTCGCCGACGCCGGCGGCATCCTCGCGGGCGCCGACGCGCCAGTCGTTATCGCCGGCGGCGGCGTCCGGAGCGCCGAGGCGAGCGAGGAGCTCCGAACCTTCGCCGAGCGCTACGACGCCCCCGTGCTCACGACGTACAAGGGCAAAGGCGTGATTCCGGAAACCCACCCGCTCTCGGCGGGCGTGCTCTGTGGCGCGACGACGCCGGAGATCCACCAGTACATCGCCGATGCAGACGCAGTGCTCGCGGTCGGGACGGACTTCGACGAACTGGTCACTCGCGGGCGCACCCTCGAACTCCCGGGGGAGTTGATCCACGTCACGCTCTCGCCCGACGACCTCGGGACGAACTACGAGCCGACCGTCGGCATCGTCGCCGACGCCAAGCCGACCATCGCGGCGCTGAACGGGAAACTCCCGGTCTCGGACCACGAGGCCGAGGCGGTCGCGAGCCGGCTCCGGGAGTCCGTCTCGCGGCGCGTCGACGAACTCGCCGACGGCGAAACGCCGCTGACCTCGCCCGGCGCGCTGCGGGCCGTTCGGGAGGCGGTCCCGGACGACGCCATCGTCGCCGCCGACGCCGGCGGCTTCCGGATCTGGGCGCTGGCGACGTTCCCCGCGATGGGGCCACGCTCGTACGTCAATCCCGGATCGTGGGCGACGATGGGCAGCGGGCTCCCGTCCGCGCTGGGTGCTCAGGCGGCGAACCCGGACGCCGACGTGGTCGCGCTGGCCGGCGACGGCGGGCTGATGATGGCGGTCCACGAACTCCACACCGCCGCCGCAGAGGACCTCCCGGTGACGACGGTCGTCTTCCGGAACGAGGACTACGCGATCATCAGCGACGGCGCCGAGCGCGACCACGGGCTGCCAGCGGGCTCCTACGCGTGGGGTGACTCGCCCATCGACTTCGTCGCGCTCGCCGAGTCGATGGGTGTGAGCGCGGCCCGCGCGGAGACGCCCGAGGCGGTCCGTGACGCGGTCTCGGCGGCCGTCGACGCCGACGAGCCGCGGCTGGTCGAGGTTCCGACCGATCCCGCAGAGCCACAGGCGAGTGACTACCTGACGGAGTGATCGGCGCGGCACGCTGGCAGCCGCGGCGGATGACCGGTCGGCGACAGGGCTAACCACGTCCGGCCCCCATTTTCGGCCATGAGCGACGACGGCCCTTCACTCGCGGTCCGTACCGCGTGGTTCCTCCTGATCGGCTGGTGGGCGACCGGAATCTGGCTGGGCATCGCGTGGTTCCTGAACGTCACCATCATCGGCCTCCCGCTCGGGATCAAGATGATCAACGCGACGCCGAAGGTGCTCTCGCTGAAGGAGCGGGACTTCGTCGACGTCGAGGGTCGCCCCGAGGAGCAGCGCTACGGCCTGCTCGTGCGTGCGGTGTGGTTCCTGTTCGTCGGCTGGTGGGCCAGCGGGATCTGGATGAGCGTCGCCTACGCCTTCACGGTGAGCATCGTCGGCATCCCGCTGGCGGTGTGGATGTACAACAAACTGCCGTTCGTCGTCTCGCTGTACGAGTACTAGTCAGTCCGGCCGGAGCGCGACCGCCTCGCGCTCGAACGTTTCTCCCGTCCAGCGCCACGAACCGAGGTAGGGGTGCTCGCCGGGCACACAGATCGCGTAGCTGTAGCCCGGCCACGTCGCCCGCTCGGCGTCGGTCTCGCTGGGGGCAGGCGGACCCCGGGGGTGGCTGTGGTAGAAGCCGATCACCTCCCGACCCGCGGCCTCGATCTCCTCGATGAGCTGAAGCTGTTGCTCGGGATCGATCAGGTAGCGCGTTTCGGGGGTCTCGGCGACGTTCGTCGCGCGGTGGACCGTCTCAACCCGGGCGTCCTCGCCGCCGTCGCCGGTCCGTTCCCCCGCCAGGATCCCACAGACCTCGTTCTCACCGCCGGCGTCGGCGTGGGCGAGGACTGCGCCGTAGGCCGCGCGAGGGATCGAGAGCACGTCAGTTCGAGCGGCCGGTCTCGACCTCGCCCTCCCACGCTTCGAGGCCGCCCTCGAGGCTCCGGAGGTCGGCGTCGCCAGTGCCCTCGTAGCTCGTCAGCAGCTTCACGGCCTGCTTCGAGGACTGGCCGATCTGGCAGGCGACGACGACCTCGTCGCCGAACTCGATGTCGCCGACGCGGCCGGTGAGTTCGGCCATCGGGACGTTCTGTGAGCCGGGGAGGTGGCCCCGCGCGAACGCCGACGGCGGGCGGATGTCGATCAGTTGGGGGGCGTCGTCGTCATCGAGTCGATCCTGCAGTTCCTCGGGGGAGATCTCCGCGACCATTACCACCCGGTTGGGTGTCGACGCCCATGCGGCTTTCGGCGCCGGCCGAGCGTCGAGTCGGGAGCGAACCGCTTTTGGGAGCGTCGCGGATACCGACGGCATGGAACGCCTCCGCGAGTCGCTCCACGACGCGCCGATCATCGACAAGGACGGGTACGACTACCTCGTTCATCCCATCTCCAACGGCGTCCCCTCGCTCGATCCCCAACTGCTCAGAGAGGTCACCGTCGGCGTCACCCGGGCCGCCGACCTCGACGTGGACAAGATCGTCGCCCCCGAAGCGATGGGCATCCACATCGCCACGGCGGTGTCGCTCCAGACGGACATCCCGCTCGTGGTGATCCGCAAGCGCGCCTACGGCCTCGACGGCGAGGTCGCGCTCCACCAGCAGACCGGCTACTCCGAGTCCGAGATGTACATCAACGACATCGAGGAGGGCGACCGCGTGCTCATCGTCGACGACCTGCTCTCGACGGGCGGTACGCTCGCGGCCATCTGTGACGCCCTCGACGACATCGGCGCCGAGATCACCGACATCGTCGTCGCGCTGCGGAAGGTCGGCGACTCCGCGCTCGACGGCACCGACCACGAGGCGACCAGCCTCCTCGACATCACGGTCGACGACGGCGGCGTGACGATCCACGACTAAGCACGTTCGTGGATATTCCCGGCCGATAGTCGGGAGGAGATGAGCACCGATGCGGAACGATTATGAGCCCCGCGTCGTTCGTCCGGATCACAGATGCCCGACGACGGCGCAATCGACATCGAGTACGGCCTCGACGAGCGACCCCCGCCGCTGAAGGCGGCGCTGCTAGGGATCCAGCACGTCGCAGTGATGGTGGTCCCCGCCACCGCGGTGGCGTACATCGTCGCCAACGCGGCCGGGGTCTCCGCCGCCGACACGGCGTACCTGGTCCAGATGGTCCTGCTGTTCTCCGGGGTAGCCACGCTGGTCCAGACGCTCGGCGCCGGCCCGGTCGGCTCGAAGCTCCCCATCGTGATGGGCACCAGTTTCACGTTCGTGGGTGCGGCGACGGCCATCGGTGCCGAGTCGGGGTTGGCGACCGTGTTCGGCGCCGTCCTCGTCGCCGGCTTCCTCGTCGAGGGGCTGATCGGCTGGCAGTTCGACCGCATCAAACCCTTCTTCCCGCCGCTCGTCACCGGGCTGGTCGTCGTCATCATCGGCCTCTACCTGATCCCGGTCGGGATGGACTACGCCGCCGGCGGCGTCGGCGCCGCCGACTACGGCTCGCTGCAGAACATCGGCCTCGCGGCGCTCGTGCTCGGGGTCTCGGTCGGACTGAACCTCTACGGTGAGGGTGTCACGCGCCTGCTCTCGACGCTCGCGGGGATCGCCGTGGGCTACGCCGTCGCCATCGTCCTCGGGATCGTCGACTTCGCGGCTGTCGGATCGGCCGCGTGGATCGCGCTCCCGAACCCGACGCGCTTCGGCGCGCCCGAGTTCGACCCCGTCGCGATCGTCACCTTCGCCTTTCTCTTCCTCGTCTCGGCGATGGAGACCGTCGGCGACATGTCCGGCGTCACCGCCGCCGAGGGCCGCAACCCCAGCAACGAGGAGTTCCGCGGCGGCCTCTTCACTGACGGCCTGCTCTCCTCGGTCGGCGCGGCGTTCGGCGCGTTCCCGGTCACGTCGTTCTCCCAGAACGTCGGCATCGTCAACTTCACCGGCGTACTGAGCCGCTACGTCGTCGCCATCGCCGGCGGCATGCTGGCGGTTCTCGGCCTCAGCCCGAAGATCGGCGCGCTCGTCACCACCATCCCCTCGGCGGTGTTCGGCGGCGCGGTGCTGCTGATGGCCGGGATGGTCGCCGCCAGCGGCGTCCGCCTGATTGAGCAGAACGCGCAGTTCAACCGCCGGAACATGGTCGTCATCGCCGTCTCCATCGGACTGGGGCTGGGGATCGCCACCCGGCCCGAAGCCGCGAGCGGCCTGCCCTCGGCGCTGCAGACGTTCGTCACCCAGCCGGTGATCCTGACCGCGCTCTCGGCGCTGGTCCTGAACGCCGTCGCGCCGGGCGAGGCGAGCCCGCTGTTCGATGCGACCGAGGAGCCGCCGCTCGGACCGGAGCCGACCGGTACCATCGACGACGACTGAACCGCGGACCGAGCCCCTTCGGTCGACCCCACCGCCGACAGGTGCACTGAATCGGGCGGCTACCGGGGACGCCGGTGTCGTTACGAGTGGCTGAACTCCCCGAGGAACACGGTATCGCCGGTGTTCTCCTTGGTGTAATGGACCGAGACGTCGTACTCGTGTTCGACGCCGATGGTCAGCGTGTCACCCGAGGAGAACCGGGAACGGCCCGTCGCGTCCCGAACCACCGCGCCGTCGGTCGTGATGTCGGGGCCCGCGCCGTCGGGGTCCGTTATCGTCCCGTGGACCGACATCTCGTTCGTGGGAAGCGTCCCCTCGCTCTCGTGGGTAAGGGTGAGCACGCCCGTCCCCTCGTTGCTGGTCGCGTTCCGGTCGTAGGACGAGGCGATGGATGCCATCGGGGGGGCAAGGGTCGTGCCGCCGACGACGAACCCGCCGCTGACAAGTATCTGATCGACCCCCCAGCCGTCGACCAGATCCACCACGACGAACGACGTGCGGTCAGTTCTGGACTCCCCGTCGTGGGTGATGGTGAGGTCGGCCTTGAGCGTCGCGCGTCCGTCCTCACTGTTGGTCCGACTGAGATCGCCACGCTCGAGCGTGTACTCGTCGATGTTCTCCCCGGTGAACCCGCCGGCGGCCCACCCCGTCGTCGCGGCGTCCACCGCGTCGACGTCGTTCTCGTTGACGCCCGCGATGAAGCGGTCGATCACGGCTTTCTGCTCCTCGATCCCCTGCGATCCTACCGCCCCGGCTGCATCGCTGAGACCCTCGGTCGCGCTCGAACAGCCGGCGATGCCGGCGATCGATAGGCTGGCGGCAGTCGACAGAAACCGTCGACGTGAATGTGGCATACAGGCCACATTTCTGCGGTTCGGTTTGAAACTACCGACGGGAGAACGCCGGCCCGAACTGACCGCGAACGACCCACCAGCCGACGCCGACGATGAACGCCACGCCGACGTTGGTGAGCAGGCCGAGCGCGCCGACGGCGAGCGTCGTCGGCAGGTGGTCGGTGCCGTACGCCGAGCGACCGAGTTCGACCGCCACCAGCGCGAGCACCACCCCCAAGACGGCCATCGGGAACGCCGACACCGCGGCCGTTCCGAGCGCCGCGAGGCCGTAGAGGCCGCCCAGCAGCACGTTCGCGCCGGCGGTCCGGGCGCCGAAGGCGTACTTGCCGGCGACGCCGCCCGAGCCGTGACACATCGGCAGCGCGCCGAGCGGGACGGCCGCGAGATTCATCGCACCCATGCTCGTCGCCAACTCGTCCGGGCTCACGTCGGCGTCGTAGTACTGCGAGAGGAGGAGTGCGGTGGCCACGGCCGCGTTCCCGACGGTCATGGCCAACTGCGCCGCAGTCGCTTCCGCGGCGCCGGCAGTGAAGTCAGCGGGGGCAGGGAGGGTCAGCGTCAGCGAGGGGAGGGCCAGTTCGGGGACGCCGGTGGCGGCCAGCGCGAGTGCCAGCCCCAGTCCGAGCACGACCAGTGCGCTCGCCCGCCGGTAGCCGGCGATGACCGTCGCGCCTGCGGCGACGACGCCGAGGAGCGCCAGCGTGGGATCACCGACGCCGAGTCCGACCCCGGTTCGGAGGAGGATCAGCGCCACCGCCAACTGCACGCCGCGGGTGACTGGCTCGCCGACGTACTCGGCGATCCGGCCGAGCGAGCCGGTGGTACCGATCCCGAGGAGGACGGCGCCGGCGAGCAGCCCAGCGATCACCAGTTCATCGGCGCCGAGCGCACCGCCGATGGTCAGCGCGGCGAGCGCCTTCATCGGCTCGACGGACACCGGCAGGCCGTACCAGAGCCCCCAGACGACCTGAAACGCGCCGAAGCCGAGCAGCATCCGCGCCAGCGAGAGCTCCGTGAGCGCGCCGACGGCGACGACGATGGGGAGGACCGTAACCGAATCCCCTAACGCGCCGGCGAGCTCGCCGGGCGAAAAGGAGAGCGCGTCTCGGTCCTCGGCGATCGAAACGGTTCCCACTACCCGAATCATTCCGGGAGCGGGGCTATCAATCTTGGCACCAGGCCCAGCCGGGAAGCGCCGATGCGAAACCGAAATCGGGTACGCTTACGCCGCCGGGATACCGGTCAGTATCGACCGACGGGTCATCCCTTCACGACGCGGAACTGTCGGTTGGAGTATGTGTGTCTGACGGACGTTTATGTGTCGTCGTGGGAATGCGTAGCCAATGAGTCGAACCGAACAGCCCGTTGCAGAACGGGTTCTCTGGGCGGTCGCAGCCGAGACGACGACCGACCCGTTGGAGTTACCGCCGTTGAGTGGAGCTATCGACCCGGACGCGTTGGACGCGCTGGCCGAGCGGATGGCCGAGGGAGAGGTCGTGTTCACCTACGCCGATTGTGAGGTGACGGTCACCGCCGACGGGTCGGTCGACGTCGATTCGTTCGACGTGAGCGTCCAGGGTCCGGAGAAGGTCTCGGCGGCGAACTGATCAGGCCGTGATCGCTTCGAGTCGGTCGATGATCTCCGCGACCATCGCCGGGTCGTCGGTCCAGAACCCCGTGTAGCCGTCCGCTTCTTGCCGCGCCAGGAGGCCACAGGAGCGCGTCGGCTCGTCGCCGCCGTCGAACGCGAGCACCCAGTACCGGGCCAGTGGCCCACCTGACGTGGTGTGGTAGCTCACGCCCGGAACCGCCGGCGGGTCCCAGTCGGCGACGCCGTACACGTGGACCTCGAGGCCGGTCGACGCGAGCCTCCGGTAGGTCGACAGCCGTTGGCGGAACCGTGAGAGCCGCTGGAACCCCGCGTGAAGGGTGCCGCTCCCGGTCCGCTGTGCGCGGTCCTCGATCTCCTCGCTGACGGCGACCATCTCCTCCCTGTCGATGGAGGTGTAGACTGTCTCGTCGAGCACCTCGAACAACGCCTGGTAGGTCGGTGGGAGGTCCTCGGGGGTTTCCGGACGGTCGATCGGCGGTTCGAGCAGTCGCTCCACGGCTTCGAGCGAGAGCACCCCCGCGAACTCACCGCCCCGTTCGATGGTGACGAACGGTTCAGGGGCACCCGTCGGGAGCGGGCGGAGCGTCACGTCGACGCTGTGGTTAGCGAACCAGTTGTCGACCGATGGTGAGCCGTCGTCGGTGTACACCGTGAAGCGGTGATCCGCCCGCTGAACGCTCGTGAGGAGCGAATCGAACATCACTACCCCGACGGCGCTTTCGCGGCGTCGACGGTGTCCTCGATGTACTCGGCCATCCCGGGTTCGAGCTTCTCGATCCGCGCGGTGCCGCGTCCCTGATCGTACTCGATCATCTCCGCCTCGTCGAGTCGCGGCAGGTGAATGTGGACGAGTCGCAGGAGCGTCAGCCGCCGGTCGTCCGGCGACCCGACCGTTCCCGAGGCCGTCGCCTCCCAGCCGAGGAGCAGCGTCGCCAACTCTTCGACCGTGCGCTCGTCGCCGTCGAGCAGGATCGAGAGGAGGCGTCGCCGCTCTCGGGAGGCGATGGCTCGGTAGAACTGTCGGTCGAACCCCGGGGACTCGCCCGTCCCGTCGGTTCGTGAACCACTGTCGTCCATCTCTTTGTTTATACGATATGGTACCTACCCACATAGTGTTTCTGTAGGGATTGCTTTCAGTTGACGACAGGAAACCGGAGCGTCGGTTGCACCGATCGTTACTGGACGTAGCCCTCCCAGAGACCACCTGCGTACCTGTCGCCGCGGTCACAGAGGACTGTCACGACGGTGTCGTCGGGGCCGAGGACCCCCGCGGCGTCGAGTTGGCGGATCGCCTGCACACCGCCGCCGCTGGAGGGGCCGACGAGGAACTCCCCATCGACACGGCAGTGCTCGGCGACCGCTCCCGGGGCGTGTTGGCCGGGATCGGCGACGCGGACCGGTCGGTCGGCGTAGCGCTCGCGGAGGTCCCGCGCGGCGTCGTCGGCGTCGGCGGTCTCGACGTACAGTTTCTGGTCGATCACCGACTCGTCGTAGGTGTCGGGGTGGAACGGATCGCCCGAGCGGAGGTACTTCAGGCCGCCGATGGCGTGGGTCGCGCTGACTGGCTCGTAACCGACCACGGTCACGTCGCCGCGGGCGTGGAGGCCCCTGCCGGTGCCGGTGACAGTTCCTCCCGTGCCGACGCCGGCGACGAAGTGAGTGACCGCCCCCTCGGTCTGTTCCCAGATCTCCGCGGCGGTCGTGCGTTCGTGGGTCCCGGGGTTGGCCGGGTTCGCGTACTGGTTCGGCCGGTAGGCGGCCGGATCGGCAGCCACGAGTTCCGCACAGCGCCCGAGCGTGGCGTCGTAGCCCTCCTCGGCGGGGACGAACTCGACCTCGGCGCCGGCGTCGCGGATCGCGCCGACCTTGCCTGCGGCGGCGTCGTCGGGCACCACGATGGTCACGTCGTACCCCCGTGCGACCCCGAGTCGAGCGACCGCACTCCCGGTGTTGCCGCTGCTCGACTCGACGATCCGACCACCGGGGTCCAGTTCGCCGCGGTCCGCCGCGGCGTCGAGCATCCCGCGGGCGATCCGGGACTTGATCGACCCCCCGCCGTGGCCGAGGCTCGGGAGGTTGTACCACTCCGCCTTGGCGTAGACGGTCGGGGCCACGTCGAGAGCGAGTTCGAACAGCGGCGTCCGACCGATCGTCGACTCATCGACGACCGGCGGGGAGTCAGACATGCCGGGATATACGGCGGGAAGCGACAAAGGCGCTGGCCTCCATCGACCGCCGGAGTTCGGCCGTCGCCGATCACACCGCACAGCCCATGCCGCGGCGCAGCCAGTGGGTCGTGACGTAGACGCCGACGACGACGCCGGCGCTGGCCAGCAGCGAGTGCGCCGAGAGCAGCGCGAGGCCGCTGAAGAGGTTCGCGATAGTCGCTCCAGGGCCCAGCCGCGAGCCGACACCCATGAGCAGTCCGCCGACGACGGGCGCGAACAGGCCCGCCTCCGCCGGCCAGCGGAGCGCGAACTGCCCCGAGAGAACGGCGGCGCCGACCATCCCGACGAGCATCGCGATGAACAGCACCATGTCCGGCGTGACGGCGACGGCGCCGTCGAACAACACCGACCCCCAGTAGGTGACCCTCGCGGCGTCGCCGCCCACGCGGTCGAACGCCCACGCGACCCACCGGGACTCGCTGCCGGCGATGCCCCAGGCGCCGTGGGCGGCGAACCAGACGCTGGCGACCAGCGCCATGGCGACTCCCGATGTTCGGGCGTCCCACGGCGATCGGAGTCGTGCCGTCAGCGAGCGCTCGTCGGTCACGACCGCTGTCGCGTGACGCCGGACCGCCCGCGCGAGATCGACGACCCCGCGGACCACGGCAGCGTCGACGCCACGGTCGGGGGTGCCCCGCCACTCGAACGCGCCGGTGCCGCGGCGACGGCTACTCCCGCGGCCCGCGAGGAAGGCGTAGCCGAGGACGACCAGCCCCGCCGCGAGCAGGCCCGTGAGGATCGGCGGCCACGGCAGCAGGTCGTAGACGCTCACTCCCTCGCCGACGCGTAGCGGCCCGAAGTAGACCGTCCGCAGGAACGGGTAGGCGGCTGCGAAGAGCACGTGGCCGACGAGCACGAACACAAGCGTCAGCACGAACTGCAGGTCGCCCCGGCAGGCCCGGTAGAGGGTGCCGGCGGCACAGCCACCGGCGACGGTCATCCCGACGCCGAAGACGAGTCCGCCGACGAAGGAGGTCACGCCCCAGTCGGGCGTCCAGAACCCCGCGGAGAGCCCAAGCGTGGCCTGTAGGCTCCAGAACGCCGTCATCACGACGACGCCCGCGAGCAGGCCGTGGAGGACGCGGGTCTCCTTGCGGGCGACGAAGTCCCGGAGCGCGCTCACGAAACAGAACCGGGACTTCTGGAGCAGCGTCCCGAACGCGAGGCCGACGACGACCGGCAGCGCGACCGACCCCGCGGGAATCGGCGGTAGCACGCTGGCTTAACCGAGGGCAGGGAAATGGGGCTGTCAGAACCGGCAACCTTTTCTCCTACCGTCCGACGAAGCACCTATCCCCTCGGGCGGCAACGCCGAAGCGTGAAACTCGCCGTCCTCGGCGTCGGCGGCGCGGGCAGTCGGCTGGCGGCACGCCTCGCGGCGGCCGAGCCCGACGACCGCCCCTACGTCGCCGCCGTCGCCGCCTTCGACACGGACCCCGAACAGCTCGCCGCCGTCGACGTCCCCCGGGAACACCGCCACGCGTTCGGCACCACCGCCCGGTCGGCCGACGCGACGACCGTCCGAACGGCGGCCGAGGAGAACGCCCGCGAACTCAACCGTGCCGCGGCCGACGCCGTCCCGTCGGCGGCCGACGCCGTGCTCGTCACCCTCGGTGTCGGCGGTGCGACCGGGGCCGGTGCCGCGCCCATCGTCGTCGACACGCTCCGGGAGCGCGTCGATCTCCCGGTCTACGCGCTGACGGTGCTGCCACACCCCGAGGAGGCGGGCGTCAGGGAGAACGCCAGATCGGGGCTGCGCGGGCTCGAAGCGACCGTCGACGCCCAACTGCTGTTCGACAACGGTGCGCTCGACGCCCCCGACGAGCGGCCGGCCGACGAACTGGCGGCCGAGGCGTACGCCGACGCGAACGCGACGGTCGCCGAGTGGCTCGGCGCGCTGTTCGGGGCCGGGGAGGCGACGGAGGGCGCCGCGGTCGGCGAGAGCGTCGTCGACGCCAGCGAGATCATCGCCACGCTCGGGGAGGGCGGCTACGCAACGATCGGCTACTGGCGCGAGCAGGTCCGGGAGAAACCCTCCTTCCTCGACCGACTGCGCTCGAAGAGCGAGACGCCCGACGAGATCAAGAGCTACAGCCAGATCGAGACCGCGGTGCGGCGCTCGCTCTACCGTCGGCGCTCCGTTGAGACCGACCTCTCGCGGGCAACCCGGGCGCTGTTGGTCACGATGGGGCCGCCGGAGTGGCTCAACCGCGAGGCCATCGCCGACGCGCGGCGCAGCCTCGACGAAGCCATCGGGGGCGGCGCCGTCCGGGGCGGCGACACGCCGATCGACGGCGGGCTTCACCTGACGGTGCTGTCGGTCTGTGCCGGGATGGACCGACCCGACCGGGTCGCGTCGCTGATCGATGACGCCTGAGGACCGGCGTCCACGCGCTGCTCGACTACGCCTGCACGGTGTATCCGGCGTCCTCGATGGCGTCGACCGCGGCGTCGGTGTCCACGTCGCCCTCGATATCGACGGTGTTCGCCTCGTTGTCCGCCTCGACGGACTCGACGCCGTCCAGTTCGCCGACCGCCTCCTCGACCGACGCCTCACAGCCGCCACACGACATGCCGTCCACAGAGAGTTTCTGAGCCATACTCGTCCTTGGGGAACCGTGAGGGAGAACGTTTCGGTACCGGGAGGTGAAACCGCCGCGGGCACAGCTTTATCCCCGGAAGTTCCGTTGCTGGAGTATCCGATCGGTGCCGGTCGACGGCGCCGAGCACGGGGGTTGGGCACATGGGCAAGATACGGAACATCGACCGCGCGACGAACCGGGAACTGGAGGCGTACCTCGACCATCTGGGCTGGAGGGAGAACCCCTTCGCACACCCGGCCCGGCTTGAGGAGTACGTGTTGCCGGAGTCGGACCACATCGCCGACATCACGGCACAGGTTCGGTCCTACACCGGACCGATACTGATCCACTCACGCTACAGCGGCGCCGGCAAGACGACGCTGTTGAAGATGCTGCTGACCGAGTACGACCACGACCACAACCCCATCTACGTCGGCGAACACAACGTCACGCCCCACGAACTGGTGTCCATCGTCGCCGCCGAGATGGGCGTCGAGCCTGCCGATTCGACGAAGCTGACCGAACAGCGGATCCGCAGCGAACTCTCGACACA
This sequence comes from Halolamina litorea, assembly GCF_026616205.1. Taxonomy (NCBI): domain Archaea; kingdom Methanobacteriati; phylum Methanobacteriota; class Halobacteria; order Halobacteriales; family Haloferacaceae; genus Halolamina; species Halolamina litorea. The sequence continues at coordinate 1,321,405 of NZ_JANHGR010000001.1, read as the reverse complement.
CCGGGGGGACCCGTACCTGCTGGGGATCGACGAGTTCGGCTTGAACGACCCCGACACGCTCCACGTCATCCAGTTCCTGAACGATCTGGACGGGATGAAGGTGATCCTCACCGGGATGTCTTCCCAGTGGCGGGCCATCGGCCAACTGGGAACCGACGGCCGGGCGTTCCAGCGCCGCGTCGGCTACCAACTCGAACTCGGCGCGTTCGACGACACCCAGACCGTCGAACTGGTTCGTCGGCGCATCGCGGCGTCGAAGGACGCCCCCTTCGAGGAGGCAACGATCGAGCCGTTCGACCCCGAGGCGCTGGGGATCGTTCAAGACGAGTCCGGGGGCGTCCCAGGCGTGATCACCGCGGCCTGTTCGGAACTGATCACGCTCGGTGCCTACCAGCACGCCAACGGCCGCGGCGGGGAGATCACGCCGCTGCTGGCGAACGCCATCGACTACGCCGACGGCGACGTGGAGCCGGCGCGCCAATGACCCGCCGATCGATCACCGAAGAGGCCCGGAAACGGCAGTCGGAGGGGGGAGCCGACGCGTTCGTCGACGACGGGGCAGACGACGCGCTCGACGACGAGTCGACCGAGCGCCGGAAGTTCACCCAGCGGATGCCGGAGGCACTTGTCGCCGAAATCGACGAGTTCGCCGACGCCCACGGGATGTCCCGCAACGCGGCGATCAACTTGCTCTCGAAAACGGGGCTCCGGGAGCTCTGAAAGGCATGAGGCCGGATCGTGCCGAACGTCGCACCGAGACGCGTAGATTTACCCTCTCGCGCGCGTCGATTCCCTCGTGACCCCGCTCGATCGCGCAGCGCGACTTCGGGAGGACGCCCGGGCGGACCCGGACGCCGTCAACCCCGACGCCGTGCTCGAACTCCTGCGGTATCCCGCCCGGCCGGTCCAGCGAGCGGCCGCTGACGCCCTCCTCCCCATCGTCACCGAACACCCGGGCTCGGCGACCGGCGGCGTCAGTCGGATCGCTCACCTGCTCCGGACGATCGACCGGAGCGACGACGGCCCGGAGGCGACCGCCGAGTTCGGCGAGACGCTGCTGCTCTGTCTGGGCCGGATCGCCGGCGCCGACCCCGAGAAGTCCCTCGACGCCGCCGACGCGGTGCTCGACCTGCTCGACCCCGACGACCCGCTGGCAGCGCCGGCCTCGGCGTGTCTGGCACAGCTCGTCGCGGCCCGGCCCGAGGCGTTCGTCTACGACGTCGACCTGTTCATCGACCTGCTCGAGGCCGACGACCCGACGGTTCGGCGCCACGGCGTCCACGTGCTCGTCGAACTGGGGAGCGAGGAACCCCAGTCGGTTCGCCCCGCACTCGACGAGCTACGGGCCTGCTTGAGCGACGAGGACCCCGAGACCGCACAGAAGGCCGCGGTCGTCGTCAGTCAGATCGTCCGGAGCGACGGCGAGACCGCCCGCGCCGCGCTCCCGGAGTTGGTCGAGGCCCTCGACCGGGAGGCGGCCGGTGTGCGCGCTAACGCCATCGGTGCTATCGCCGACCTCACGAGTACGGTTCCGGGCGACGTCGCCGAACGACAGGACGCCCTCGCGGCGAGACTGGGCGACGACGCCGGCTCGGTCCGCCGGAACGTCGCCGCGGCGCTCGGGCGCGTCGCCGACGCCGGTATCGACCTCGACGAGCGGGCCCACTCTGGGTTGGTGGAACTGCTCGACGACCCCGACGCGACCGTTCGCGTGACCGCGTGTCAGGCACTCGGCCAACTCTCCTCGCCGGCCGCGGCGGAACTGCTGCGGGCGACGGCCGACGAGGACGAAGAAGTCGCGGTCCGGAAGGCGGCCGAACGCGCGCTGAAGGATTAGTCCCGGTCGGTCCAGAAGTCGAAGCCACGGCCGGGCGCGAACACGTCCAGCCCCACCGCCCGCTCGTCGCTCTCGTTCTCGACGCGGTGGCTCTCCCAGGCTTCAAGATGCACCGAGTCGTTAGCCTCCAGCGTCACCGAGTCGTCCTCGGTGTGGACCGTGAGCTCCCCTTCGAGGCAGAGACAGACCTGTTCGTTCTCGTGGTCGTGCATCGGCGAGGAGTGTCCCGGCGGCTTCTCGAACCACTCGAAGGTGAACTGATCACTACCGGCGAGGGCGCGGCGCTGCCAGCCCTCGTCCGGTTCGTACGTCTCGGCGTCGTCGAACGCGACGTAGTCCATAGCTGAGCGATAGGCCGGGGTGCACATCACTGTTGTGCGTGACCAACCCGCCTGTCGGGCGCCGTGACCGCGTAGGCCCGTTTACTTTCGCCGTATCCTTCACTTTCACTCCGGGCATGGCTCACTCCCTTTACCCTCCCGCCCGGAGGAAGGTGTATGGCTACTCGAACGCGCACGATGACGCCGTTCGACGCGCTCGTCCGGGCGCTGCGCCCGCGAACGCCCGACCCGACGCTCCGGAAGCGAACCGCCGACCGGCTCTACGACGCCGACATCGGCAACCGGACGTTGGTCGGCGTGCTCGCCGGCGCCGACGAGGCCGTCTATCACTCGACCCGGACGCGCTGTGTCGCTGCGGTCAGGATAACCGACGTCGGGCCGGACCTCGGCAGCGCCCGGCCGCTCGGACAAGCCGTCGGTGACCCCGAACGTGCACTCGACCACGTCGACGCCGAACTGGCGTGGACGAACCCCGGCCTCGACTAGAACTGTTGGGACGGCAGGCGGAGTTCGTCCAACCCCGGGAGGTGTTTGATGTTGTAGACGACCTGTAGCTCCTCGCTTCGGGGCCGGCAGAGACAGGAGAGCCTGATCCCCTCGTCGACCATTCCTTTCGGGAGGACGTGACTCTGGGCCATCTCCACGTCACCCTCGCGGACGAGCACTGCACAGTTCGCACACGCCCCGCCCCGGCAGGCGTAGGGCCAAGCGAATCCCGCTCGTTCGGCGGCCTCGAGCAGCGTCTCGTCGTGGTCGACGAGGATACGGCCGTACGCCTCCGGGCCGAGGTCGGTCTCGGCGGCGGCCTCGAAGAGGTCCTCGTCGTCTATCTCCCAGCCGTGGTCCGCGAGCACCTCGTAGTTCAGGTACTCCATGCGACTCGTGCCTGGCGGTGGGGCGGTGGGCTCGTCCGTCGTCGCCGGGCCGGCAGCGGTCGCCGTCGTCGGCGAGGACCCGTTCGTACCCGTACGCCCGGATTCATCGACGGTCGCCTCCCCGCTCCTGATCGCGGCGTAGGCCTTCTGGAGCCGCATGAACGCCTCCCGGGACCCACCCTGGTCCGGGTGGGTCTCTTTCACCCGGTCTCTGTACGCTCGCGCGACCGTCGCCTCGTCGGCGTCGGGGTCGACTCCGAGCACGTCGAAGGGGTCCACACGCGGGCTTGCGCGCCCGCGGAGTTAAGCAGAACGAAAGAGGGGGTCGGCGACCGGCAGTCGTTCGTCAGTCGTCGTCGTCGGCCGGCGCGTGTTCGGCGCCGTTGTCGACGGGTGACGGCACCGTCGCGGTGTCGGCGGCCGACTCCGGGGAGACTCCCTCCCGAGCGATCCGGGCGTACGCCTCGCCGACGGGGAAGCCGTCGCCGTCGACTGAGGCTTCGCCGTCCGCGGCGTCGAAGCTCGCGATGGCGTCTCGTACCGCGAGGGCGGTCGAGGCATCGACATCCGGGAGGAGCCACGTGTCGGCTCCATCGACGTCGTCCGTGATGGCACGGCGGACCGAGCGCGCGGCTTCCGGGTCAGTGTCCAGTCGCGGGGTCGCTCCGCCGTCGTCGGTGTGCCGGATCGGGTCGACGACGTGGCCCTCCTCCGCGGCCGTCTCCGTGATGCTCCCCGTCTCCTCGGTGTCGGGCCGCATGCTCTCCGGGAGGACGCCGCTTGCGCCGTCGTCGCCGTCGGTAGTTGTGGATCCGTCGGCATCGGCTCCCTCGGTGTCGGCGTCTCGGTCCTCGCCGATCGGTGGATAGATCCCCGTGGCCGGCGCGTCGGAGCCCGGTCCGTCCTCGCTCGTGTCGTCTGCCTCCTCCGTCCCCTCGCCGTCGTCCCGATCCCCGCCCCCGCCGATCGGGGGATAGATACCCGAATCGGACGCCTCTGACTCCTCCGCTTCGGCGTCTTCGGATTCGTCGGCGGCCTCACGGGGCGAGCCGGCGTCCTCGTCGTGGTCCCCACCGAGCGGCGGGTAGACCCCGGTTTCCGGGGCGTCGGACTCCGGTTCGGGTTCGTCGGCGTCGTCGGCATCGCCCCCGTCGTCGCCGGAGAACACTCGCCCGCCTTTGGCCGCTTCCTCCGGGTCGGGCCACTCCTCGCCCCCGAGGCCGATGCCACCGCTATCACCGCCGCCGCTCTTGCCCACGCCGAGTGCGTCGGCGATCCGGTTGCGCGTGATCTCGACGCGCTCGGGGTCGGCTCGGCCAGCCGACGGCTCGTAGTTCTCGACGCGCACGTCGAGGACGTCGCTCGCGAGCTGGTGGAACGCCACCATCGACTTCACGGCGGTCTCGAACTGCTGTTCGCGCTTCTCGTCGAGGGCGCCGTACTCCGCCTCCTTCATCGCATCGAGTTCGTCGAGCGCCTCGTCGAGGGTCGACTCCAGCCGGTCGGTGGTCTCGCGCAGCGCCGAGACCTCCTCGGCCAGGTCGTCGACGCGGCCCTCGTCACTGGCGGCGTCGGGCGTGGTCGCCCCGGGGGTGGGCGCTGTTTCTGCCGCCGAGTCAGTCGTACGCTCGTCTTCGAGCCGTTCGATCCGGGCCTCTAACGCGGCGAGTCGGTCGTCTTCCTCCTCGGTGGTCGGGGTCGATTCGGACTCGGCGGCGGACTGAGGCTCGGCGGTAGAATCGGCACGCGGCTGTGACTCCGCGGGCGGTCCGCTCGGGCTCTCGGTCCGCGGCGGCGTCGGTCGCTCGGTTCGTGGCTTCGTGGCGGCGCCGACGCTCGCGGTCCCGCCGTCGACCGCGGGAGGGCTCTCGGTGGCCGCGGTGTTGCCGCCGTTCTCGACCTCCGCGGGCTCCCACTGCTGCATCTCGTCGAACTCTGACTGTCCCTCGCCGGGGCGCTGACTGCCGGCGTCGACGGCGTCGCCCGCCTCGGCGTCCGCGATGGCGCGTTCGCCGGACTTGGTGAGTTCGGCGCTGTTGAGGCTGGCCGAGTCGTGACCGGGCGGCCCCGCCTCGTACACTTTCACGAGCCCGCTTCGCCCGAGTCGGGGGTGGTCGAGCCGGTACGCGACCTCCTCCTCGTCGAGGGTGGTCGCCTCCGTGATCGCGGTCACGGTCGCCGGCGTCACCCCCTGTTCGGTCGACGCGAACCGCTCGGGCGAGCCGTTGATGTCCCGGATCGCCCGCAGGAACGTGACGTCCTTCAGACTGAGATCCTCGTTCCCGTTCATTCCCCCATCACGTCATCGGGTACTCTAGCCTCGCCTATAACGTTACTCCCGGCCGCCCCGTCTCCGGGTTCCGGCAGCTACGCTGCCGTGGACAGCGTGGCGGTACAGAGAGGATGGGCCTACAGGGGTGCCGACAGCGCCACTGGGCGTTCGGCAGCGTCGAGGCGACCACCGCGGGATGACGAACACCACCGCTTCCTCGAAGACGACATGCTGGTCGAGACGGCGATCGGAGAAAACACGCGCTGTGTGTCGGCTCTACCGCCCGATTCCGCAGCCAGAGACCGTATCGCACTCCAGCCCTTCCGCTTCGAGCGCGTCGATGAACTCGTTCATCCCGATCGCGTCGCTGGCGATGTGGCCGGTGACGACGAGGTTCTTGTCGGTGTCGCCGTACTCCTCGTTGAGCGTCGCCGTGTCGCCGGCGCCGATGTGGATGTAGAGCACCGTGTCGACGCCGTTGTCGAAGTAGGCGCTCGCCACGTCGCTGCCGCCGTTGGTACCGGCGGCGTGGTGGATCGCCACCTCTCCGAGGTCGTTCTCACGTTCCCCGAGACGGAGTTCGACGTCGGTGATCGCCTCCTCGATCTCCGGGATCTCGCCGAGCGCGTCGGCGAAGGCGCCGACGCTCGCGTCGTCGTCGAGGTCGTCGGCGACCTCCTGAAAGCGACGGCGGCCGAGTTCGTCCGGCGCGAGGTGGACGTTCATGTACGGGATGTCGAGATGTTCGGCGATGCTGGGGTCGTGGCGGTAGTTCGCGCTGTGGCCGGCGTGTTCCATGCCGGAGATGATCCCCGACGCCGCCTCCTCGGCGCGTTCCTCCGGGACGCCGTGGGCGGTCATGAACTCGACCTGTTTGTCGAGGACGGGAGCGAAGTTCACGCGCGGGTCGCCGCCCGGCGGGTGGTGGGCGAGCACGAGGTCGTACCCCTCGCGGTCGGCCAACTGGATCTCCGGCGACTCGAGGTCGATGCCCACGAGCGCGGTTTCGAGGTCCTCGCCCGGGACGTGGATGCCGCTGTCGGCGGGCACGTCGTCCCAGCCGACGAGGTCCAGACTGATCTGCATGATCTCCTCCGTCGAGAGTGCCATACCCTCCCTCCCCGCGCCGCCGGTGAAAAGCTCTCGAAGTCGGCAGCCCGAACGTGACACTCGCTGGGGAATCGGCAATCCGGACGCGAGCCGACAGCGCCTTTTCCCGGCCGTTCGAGGGGACGGTGTGAACGCTTCGCTGTTCGAGCCGCTGACGCTGCGCGAGACGGAGATTCCCAACCGCGTGATGGTGTCGCCGATGTGCCAGTACTCCTGTGACGCACAGGACGGCCTGGCGACAGACTGGCACAAGGTCCACCTCGGAAGCCGCGCCGTCGGCGGCGCCGGGGTCGTAATCGCCGAGGCCACCGCGGTCGAGCCCCGAGGTCGGATCTCGCCTGAGGACCTCGGTCTCTGGAGTCAGGAACACGCCGATGCTCTCGCCCCGACCGCACAGTTCATCCGCGGACAGGGCAGCGTCCCGGCGATCCAACTGGCCCACGCCGGCCGGAAGGCAAGCACCCGCCGCCCCTGGGAGGACGGCTCCCGACTCGTCCCCGAGGAGGAGGGTGGCTGGACGCCGAGAGGCCCCACCGACGCGCCGTACCCCCGCGACGAGGAGAACACCGCGACGACGGAGGCCATGGACACCGACGACATCGCCGAGGTGGTCGAAGCGTTCGTCCAGAGCGCGAAGTACGCACTCGACGCCGGTTTCGAGATCCCCGAGATCCACGCCGCCCACGGCTACCTCATCCACGAGTTCCTCTCGCCGGTGAGCAACACCCGAGACGACGCCTACGGCGGCGACTTCGAGGGCCGGACGAGGCTCCTCCGGGAGGTCTGTGAGGGCGTTCGGGCGGTGTGGCCCGACGACAAGCCGATCTTCGTCCGCATCTCCGCGACCGACTGGCTGCCGGACCAGGAGTCCTGGGACGTGCCCCAGTCGGCTCGACTCGCGAGCGAACTCGCCGACATCGGCGTCGACTTCATCGACGTGTCCTCGGGCGGGATCAGCCCCGATCAGCAGATCCCTCGGGCGGGCCCGGGCTACCAGGTCGAGTACGCCGAAACGATCCGCGAAGCCGTCGAGGAGGATATCGCCATCGGCGCCGTCGGCGGCATCACCGACGCGACCCACGCCGAGGCGATCGTCGGGAACGAGCGCGCCGACGCGGTGCTGCTGGCCCGTGAACACCTCCGGGACCCGTACTTCACGCTCCACGCCGGTGACGAACTCGGCGCCGAGAACGCGCCGGAGTGGCCCGACCAGTACAAGCGAGCCTGAGCGGCACTCGGAAGTTTCTCGTTTTTTGACCGGCTTCGGCCGGCTGATCGCCGCACTCGGACGGGCCCGGGTTATCCGTGGACACGTCGACCCGAGTACGGACCTCCGCGCCCGACGAGCCCACGGCTTTCGGACGGTGAGGACGGAATGAATGGCGGACGGCCGGGATTGCCCGGCGTTCCGACACGGGGAATCTCGGTTGCCTCCTCCACCCCGCGACCCGACGAGCGACGGGCGTCCGACGGTGGGCTGCTCGCTTCCGCGCCTGACCCGGTGCCGTCGATGAACCACGGCGGACCACCCCTGCGGGTGGGCGTCGTGGACCGCTGTCCCCGGCGGACGAGGCTTCTGCGTCGGCTCCCGAGGCCCGTGCCGGTCTGACCGGACGCGCCCGGGGTTCGGTCCCCCCTGAAGACTATCTCGGGGGTGACGAGCGGGGCCTAACCGCCCGACCTAGTCCACCTCACGATAACGGGGTGGGACATAAGGCCCTTTCGGGACGGTGACGCGATAGCTGACATCGCCACCGGCATGTGCGCTGGATCGGCCGCAAAGAGCCTGACGGCTCCGTCGGCGCCGATAGCGCCCGGTGTTCAGAGTTCGACCGGCTCCAGCGTCGCCTCCAACTCAGCGACGTGCTCGTTGTAGGCGTCGACGAACGCTGGGAACAGCGGGACGTAGCGGCGCACGTCGGCGGCCGACGGCGGCTGGTACTGCGAGACCAGATAGACGCCGTCGCTCCCGCCGACACGGAGGTAGGAGACGCCGTCTCGGTCCCAGTTGAGCTCCCAGTTCAGCCCGTCGATGCGTTCGGAGTACGTGCCGTAATCGCCGCCCTCGAAGCGGTGGAGTTCGCCGGCGATCCGATCACTGACCTCCTCGACCCGTCCGAGCACGCGCTGGCGCTCGGCGACGGCGTCGCGAGTGCTCGCGGCGTCGGGGAAGTCGGCCTCCACGTTGGCGAGTATCGACTCGGCCTCGGCGACGTACTCGTTGTAGGCCTCGACGAACGACGGGTAGTCCTCGAGCGCCGCCGCCAGCGCACCCGCTTCGGGCTGACGCTTCGTGGAGACGACGTACACCTCGTCGCCGCTCTTGGGGTCGTGCTTGAGGAAGTCGAGTTCGCCGGCCTCGTGTTTCACAGTCCATTCGCCGCCGGGCGTATCGAACGTCGTCCGACCGTAGTCCCCGCCCGAGAGCAGCGCGAGTTGGTAGGCGATGTCGCCGGCGTGGGACGCCACGGCGGCGACCACCTCGTCGCGCCGCTCCGCGACGGCTTCGGCGTCGGTGGGGTCGAGAGGGGGCCAGTCAGTCACGGCGGCCGTAGGCTGCTCGGAGGGATAACCGTCGCGGTGAAACGCGGTCGAAAAACCGGCGCCCCCTACAGCGCGGCCCGGGCCTGCAGCCCCGAGGCGCCGGCGAGTGCGACCGCACCCGCGAGCACGAGCCAGCGGTGGTTCTCGATCCACGCGTATCGGGCCGGGAAGCCGAAGAGGACTGTTGAGTCGAGCGTCAGCACCCACACGACCGCCGTCAGGAGCGCCCCGGCCGCCACGACGACGGCGATCCCCGAGACCGTGACGGCGTCGGTGTGGGGCTGGCCGGCCGAGAGCGAGACGACCGCGGCGACGACCGCGAGCAGCCCGACCGCCGTGAGCCCGAACGGGCCGGCGGCGTAGTACGCCCCGAGCGTGCTTCCGGTGCCGGTGACCAGCACCAGCGGGGCGAAGGTCACGAGGGCGAGGACGGCGGCGACCACCGCGGCCAGTTTGCCGGCGTCGGCGGGCTCTTCCAGATCCATGTCCGGGGGTGGCGCCGGCGCGGCCATAAATCGCTCGTGTTCGCCGAAGGGAAACGCGTAAGCGACCCGCGTTCGGCCAACGGGTATGGAACGAGTCGCCATCGTCGGCGCGTCGATGACCCCCTTCGGCGACCGCGAAGGGGAGTGGCTCCGCGACCTGCTCGCGGAGGCCGGCGCCGAATGCCTCGACGACGCCGGCGTCGACGCCGACGCCGTCGATCACCTGTACGTCTCGAACATGGCCAGCGGCGAACTGGAAGGGCAGACGGGCGTCCCCAACATGCTCGCCCACGACCTCGCCGCTCAGCCGGCCTACACCGCCCGGATCGACCAGACCTCCTCCTCGGGGGGCGCCGGCATCTACGCCGCGTGGCAGTCGGTCGCCTCCGAGGCCAGCGAGATGACGCTGCTGGTCGGCGGAGAGAAGATGACCCACAAGACCACGGGCGAGGCGACCGACGTCATCGCCTCGCTCACCCACCCGGTGGAGTACAAACACGGCGTCACGCTCCCCTCCTTCGCCGGCCTCACGGCGCGCCTCTATCTCGACGAGTACGACGCGCCCCGGGAGAGCCTCGGGAAGGTCGCCGTCAAGAACCACAAGAACGGCGTCGACAACCCCAACGCGCAGTTCCGGAAGGCGGTCGACCTCGACACCGTGCTCGACTCGCCCATCGTCGCCGACCCGCTGCGGCTCTACGACTTCTGCCCGATCACCGACGGCTCGGCGGCGCTGCTGTTCTGCCCCGAATCCGTCGCCCAGGAGATCGCCGACGAGTACGTCGTCGTCTCCGGCGTCGCGGGCGCGACCGACACCCACGTCGTCCACGAGCGCCCCGACCCGACGACGATGCGCGGCGTCGTCGAGTCCAGCCGGCAGGCCTACGAGATGGCCGACCGCGACCCCGACGACGTCGACTTCGCGGAGCTCCACGACATGTTCACCATCCTCGAGTTCCTGCAGTTCGAGGACCTCGGCTTCGCCGAGAAGGGCGAGGGCTGGAAGGCCGTCGAGGAGGGCCGCACCGAGCGCGACGGCGACCTCCCGATCAACACCTCCGGCGGCCTGAAGTCGAAGGGCCACCCGCTGGGCGCCTCCGGCGTCGCACAGGCAGTGGAGGTGTACGAACAGCTACAGGGCGAGGCCGGCGACCGACAGTTGGACGACCCCGAGGTGGGGCTGGCCTGCAACGTTGGCGGCTTCGGCAACTGCGTGACGACCACCATCCTCGAAACCCCGGAGGCACAATGAGCGACCACGACACCGAGACGACCGACGAACCGGAACTGACCGCCCACCGCTACCCCGACGGCAGCATCACCTACCCGGGCCACCCCTACGGCCCTGGCGGGGAGCCACCCGTCGATACCGTCGACCTGAGCGAGTACACCGCCGAGGTCGTGACGTGGACCACGTCGACGGCGACGCCGCCGGGCGTCCGGCAGCCGAACCACCTCGCCATCGTCGAGTTCGACGTGGACGGCCAGCCGGTCCGCGCGCTCGGCCAACTCGAGTACGGAAACGTCGAGATCGGCGACGCCGTCGAGGCGTTCCACGTCGACGAACTCCGCGATCCGGAAGCGGGCATCCGCGAGCCGGCGAGTCAGGAGTGGGACGGCTTCCGCTTCCGCCCGATCGAGTAGCTACTCCGGCGCGTTCCCGTTGGCGTCGTCGCCGGGTTCGTCGTCGTCCGTTCGTTCGTCCGCAGTGTTCTCACTCGCTGAACCCCTGACCTCCTCACGGATGGAGTCGAGTTCGGCGTCCACGTCCGGCTGCGGGCTGTCGTCGACCGACTCGTCGGTCTCGTCGGCCTCCTTCTCCTCGCGTCCGTCAGTCACGTCGATGTGGACGGCGCCGTCGTCCCGCTCGGACTCACCGCGGCGCGTCGACGACCCGGGGCGGTGGCCTCCCCCGGCCTCGCGAAGTCGTTCCTGGATCTCCGCGGAGAGTTCCTCTGCCTCGGAGAGCAGCTCCCGCGCCTCGGGATCGGTGGCTTCGGTCCCGGAAACGGCCTCGTTGAGGTCGGCGAGCCCGTCGGCCAGCCGGTCGGTCGAGAACCCCCGACCGGCGTCGAGGGCCCGACTCACCGCCCCCTCGCGCTCCCGCTGGAGCGTGGAGCGCTCGGGGTCGACCGCGCGGAGGGCGGCGCCGCCGAGCTTGAGCAGCCGGATGTTCGTCTCCAGCACCGAGATCACCGTGGGGATGGTGTACTCCTCGGTGAACCGGAGCACCTCACTGAGCCGGGGTGGCCGCGGTGGGCGACGGCCACCGCCCAGGAGCCCGCGGGGGACCCGCGTGGCGTCAGAGCCGTCGTCCAGTTCCTCACGCAGCGCTACCAGCGTCGTTTCGAGCTCGTCGAGCCGTTCGCGCAGCTCCTCCGCCTCGGGGTCGCGGCGGTCGGTCATGGGCCTGATTTGGGGCCGCCGAGGTATAAGCCTGCGCGGGCTGCCGGACCACTCCGGGAAGGCTCGGTCGCCGACACCGATGGGCCTTACTCCCGGGCGGGCGAAGCGGGGCCATGAGCGACCACGAGGGCGCGACCGAGCGCACGTCGGGTGACGTGACCGCCCGCTACACCGAGGAAGCCGGGGAGCGCCGACTGGACTTCGACCGCGAGGGCCGCACCGCCTCGATCGCCCAGAACATCGACGGCTACGCGATGCTGAAGGTCCGGAACGGCCCGGACGGCGACGAACTCGAACGCTACTACGGCTTCGACATGGCGCTCGACCACGCCGCGGAACTGCTGGGCGTCGGCGTCAACGACCTCCCGATCCCCGAGCCCGCGGCGGACATGGGGATGTAGCCGCGGCGGAGGAACCCCCGCGGCCCCCGAACGTTCATACAGGATGGCGGGACCACCCTCCCCGTGGCGCGACGACAGCCCGCCGCCGAGGGATCCCGAACGAGCCGGAGAGCCGCGACGCTGGCCGTCTGTGCGTTGCTGGTCCTCCCGGCTCTCGGGGGCGGCGCTGTCGCCGCACTCGACGCGCGGGACGGCGCCGACGGGGAACGAGGCGAGCCCGACGGCGCGATCCTCGAACTCTACCCCGATCCGGTCCGCGGGAACGACGCCGGCGAGTACGTCCTCCTCTCGCTCCCGGAGCCCGGGAACTGGAGCGTCTCCGACGGCGAGTCCGCCGTCCGGCTCCGGAACCGCTCCGGCCGGGTGCTCGTCACGGACGAACCGGGGTCGATCCCGCCCGGAGCCGGCGCCGGCCCGAACGGGACACTACCGGTCGTCGTCGACGACGGGCTCGAACTCTCGAACGGCGGTGAGTCGGTGACGCTGCGCCGCGACGGCGCGGTTGTCCAGCGTGTGGACTACGGCGAGAGTACGGAGGGCGAGCGCTACCTCCCGGCGAGCGACGAGTGGCGACCCGTCGGCTTCGAGCCACGCGACGCGGTCCACACTTGCCCGACGAACGCCACTGCGTTCCTCCTCCCCGACTCGCCCGAGGTGCCGATCGAGACGCTCCGGGGCGCCGACGAACGGCTGCTACTCGCGGGCTACACGTTCTCCTCGCAGCGGGTTGCCGACGTACTGGTTCGCGCCGCCGATCGTGGCGTTGACGTTCGCGTGCTGGTGGAAGCGGCCCCCGTCGGCGGGATTTCGACCCGACAGGCCCGAACTCTCGACCGGCTCTTCGCCGCGGGCGTCGACGTTCGCGTCGGCGGCGTCGGCGCGGCGCGGTTCAACTACCACCACCCGAAGTACGCCGTCGCCGACGATCGGGCGCTCGTGCTCACGGAGAACTGGAAGCCCGCCGGCACCGGCGGCGCCGCGAGTCGCGGCTGGGGCGTGCGGACCGAGAACGGCTCGACGGCCGACGCGCTCGCGAGCCTGTTCCGCGACGACGCCGACGCGATCGACACCCGAGGGTGGCCGGCGTTCCGTGAGGGCCGGCAGTTCGAGCGTGTCCCGGCCGCGAACGGGAGCTACCCGACCGGGTTCGCTCCCGAGCGGGTCCACGCGAGGAACGTCACGCTGCTGACCGCGCCGGGGAACGCCGAAACAGAACTGGTGTCGGCCATCGACGGCGCCGAGGAGCGCATCGACGTGCTCCAGCCCAGCCTCGGCCGGCAGGCCAACTCGCTCGTCGAGGCGACGCTGCGGGCCGCACAGCGAGGTGTGGAGGTCCGCGTCCTCCTATCCGGAGCGTGGTACGTCGCCGAGGAGAACGCCGCGTTGGTCGCGTGGCTGAACGGCTGGGCCGAGCGCACGGACGCCCCGCTCACCGCCCGGGTCGCCGAACCCGCCGGCCGCTACGAGAAGATTCACGCGAAGGGGCTGCTGATCGACGACGACCTCGCGGTGGTGGGCTCGCTCAACTGGAACGAGAACAGCGCGACGGAGAACCGCGAGGTGGCGCTCGCACTCCACGGCCCCGAGCCGGTCGCGTTCTACCGCGAGAGCTTCGACGCCGACTGGCGTGGTGGGGAGGGGAGTCGAACGTGGCTGTTCGCGGCGGGCGCCGTCGCGGCGGTCGTCGTCGCCGGGCTGGTGGCGGTGCGGTCGCTCGATTTCGCAGCGGTGGAAGAATGAGGTAATCGGGACCGAACCGATCTGTCGTCACGGAGGCGCGACTGACAGTCGTCGCGCCTCAGTCGTCCGGTCCGGCCGAACGGCGCCGGACCGATCAGTCGTCCAGCGCCGCGGCCGTCGACGAGAGCGCCTCGTCGATCTCCGCGTCGGCCATCTTCTCGACCAGCGCGTCGATCACCTGCTCGCGGCGGCCCTTCACGAACTTGATCGAGCCGACAACGAGGTGGCCGCCGCCGGAGACGCCGGCGCCGGGCAGTTCCTCGTTGAGTTCCTCGACCATCCGCGGGATGTCGAGTCGGACGCCGTCACTCCGGAGGACGGCGAAGTCCGGGCCGTAGCCGATCGTGATGACCGGGTCGCCGGTCTCCTGGACCTTCGTGTCGTGGAGTTCGCCGGTCGTCTTCCCCGGGGCGGGGTAGGTGAAGCGGTGGGCCCAGCGGTCGAGGTCGATCCGGTAGAGGTGGGCGTCGCTTTCGAGCGTCTCGTGGTCGACGTGGTCCTCGACGGCGTCGAGCTGTTCGTCGACGTCGCGGGCCGCGCGCCCGGAGAGGAACTCGACCAGTTCCTCGTGGCGCTCCTCGTCGTCGCAGCCGACGTTGAGCACGTCGTTGACGACCGAGTGGCCGCTGGAGTAGCGCAGCCAGTGGGCCGCGTAGTCGAGCGCCTCACCGATGTCGTCGAGGTCGTCGCGGTCGTACCCCTCGGACTCGGCGAGGTCGACGTAGTCGGCCATCGCGTCGGCGCGGGACCGGTCCGAGACGCCGGCGACGGCCGGGACGTGTCGCAGGTCGTCGGTGATCGTCGGGTCGATCATCCGCGCGAGTTCGACACACATCATCCCCGTGGTGATGCTGTAGTCCTCGTCGTAGAGGTAGGGGTTGACGTGGGCGTCGAGCAGCGGGTCGACGGCCTCGGGGTCGGGGTGGTGGTGGTCGACGACCGCGATGGGCATGTCGTAGTGAGCGAGGTTCCGGTAAGCTGGGGTGTCCTCCTCGGTGCTCCCGTTGTCCAGCATCAGCAGGAACGGGAGTTGCTGGCCGTGGCGGGCGCGACCCTCCAGCGCGAAGTTGAGGTCGCGGGTCACGTCCTCCATCTCGTAGAACGGCGCCTTCGAGGGGAGTCGCTTGAACAGGTGGCGGCCGGCGTCGGGGTCGGCGTGGACCTCCTCGATGAAGTTCTCCAGGGCGCGCTGGACCGGGACCGCGGCGCACATCCCGTCGCCGTCGGCGTGGTGGCGCACGCGGATCGGGCGCCCTTCGAGCACCGTCCGGCGGAGCAGGCGCGCGAGGTCCTCGAGGTCCGGTCGGAGCTTCTCGAACTCGGGCCACTCGACCAGCGGGTCGACGGCCTCGGGGCCGGCGCGCTCGGTTCGGGCCTCGTCGAGTCGCTCGCGAGCAGCCTCGGCGGTCTCGCCGTCGAGCACAGTCACGTCCTCGACTTCCAGTTGGCGGACGCCGTCGTGGAGGCCGACCTCGCCGGCCACACGGACCACGTCGCCGAGTTCGGCTTCGGGGTAGGCGCGCACGCCGGCCTCCTCGAACGCCGCGGCGGCGACGATGCCGCTTTCGTCGCCGACGTGGAAGATCGTCGGCCCGCCGGTCTGTTTGATCTGGGTCAGTTCGCCCTCGACGACGGCGTCCTCGCCGCGGCGGAGGTCGTCGATGAGGGTGATCTCGGGTTCGTGTTCGACGCGGACGACCTGGTTGTCGGCGGGGTCGACCTCCTCGAACGCGATGTCGCCGTTCTCGCGGATCTCGGTCAGTCGGACGACGAACTCGTCGCCGACCGCGTACTCCCCCGAGAGGCCGGACTCGTGTACCAGCCCCGAGACGGAGTCGGAGACGTCGACGAAGACGCCGTAGTCGACCACGCCGTTGACGGTGACGAGATAGCGGGCGCCCTCGGCAACGTCGTCGACGGTACAGTCGGGATCGAGATCGTACACAAGCGTCGCGTCGTCGGGAACATCCCGACGGTCCGAGGGCGAACCGCCCTCGGTGGTGTCGGCGTCCTCGCCGACAGGGTTCTCGCTCATGGAGAAAAGTCCGCCGTCGCCGGTGTTAAGTCTTCCAGTTCGGGACTCTCGACGGACCGCTCGTGAGGCCCTCGGGGCCGTCCCGGAATCCTTAGTTGTCGGGGTCACCGAGTACCCGACAGATGGGACTGTTCCGGTCGGGCGATGTGATCGGCATCGCCGACGACGCCCTGACGTTCGCGCTCGAAGCGTCCCGCGAGACCCACCCCGACGAGTACATGGGGCTGCTCCGGGGCGAACCCGCCGCGGAGTACGGCCTCGACCACGACGGCCTGCTCGTCACTGACGTGCTGATCGTCCCCGGGACCGAGTCCAACCCCGTGAGCGCGACGGTCAAGACCAGCATGATCCCCAACGACTTCTCCTCGGTCGGATCGATCCACTCCCACCCGAACGGCGTCCTCCAGCCTTCACAGGCCGACCTCGCCACGTTCACCAAGGGGCAGGTCCACATCATCATCGGCCACCCGTACGGCGAGAACGACTGGGTCGCCCTCGACCGCGAGGGGAAGCGACGGAGCCTCCCGGTCTACGATGTCGAACTCGACGACGGCGAGGAGTTCTTCGACTTCACGCAGGAGGACATCGACGCCGAACTGGGCCTCGACGGGGAGGAGCCATGAGCGAGGGCGACGCCGCCGACAACGATGCGGACCCGGTCCGAGCGGTCGCGCAGGGTACGTTCGACCTGATCCACCCCGGGCACGTCCACTACCTCCGGGAGGCGGCGTCCGTCGCGGACGAACTCCACGTCATCGTCGCTCGGGACCCGAACGTCACCCACAAGGAGTCGCCCGTCCTGCCCGCCCGCCAGCGCCGGGACGTCGTCGACGCCATCGACGCCGTCGCCGAGGCCCATCTCGGCCACGAGTCGGATATCTTCGTCCCCATCGAGCGGATCGACCCCGACGTGATCGTGCTTGGCTACGACCAGCACCACGACGAGGAAGCCGTCCAGGCGGCGCTCGACGAGCGAGGGATCGACTGTGAGGTGACCCGTGCCGGGCCGCGCGAGCCGAAGTACGACGACGAACTGCTCTCGACCGGCCGGATCATCGACCGCATCCTCGAACGCCGCGGTTAGCTCTCGTCGGTCGCCGGGCGCTGTTCCTGGTCGCCGAGCCAGTTCTGGTACTCCTGCTGACCCATGACCTCGACGGTGAACGTCATCTTGGCGTGAGAGACGCCACAGAACTCCGTGCAGTAGCCCTGGTAGGTCCCCTGTTCGGTCGTCTGAGTCATGATAACGTTCTCCTCGCCGGGGAAGGCGTCCTGTTTTAGCCCCATCTCCGGGACCGAAAATGAGTGGACCACATCCCGTGAGGAGATACTGAAGAACACTCGCGTGTCGACGGGGAGGACGACCTTCGTGTCCGTCGAGACGTTCTCGTGTCGGGGGTAGTTGAACTCCCAGCCCCACTGGTAGGCGTCCACGTCGACGACCACGTCATCCCCGTCGGCGTCGGCCTTATCGGCGGGGTACACCACCGAGGGCTGGGCCATGACGCCGTAGGAGGCGAACCCGACGAACAGCAGGATCGCCGCCGTGCCGAGCGTCCACGTCAGCTCCAGCCGGCGGTTCTCGAGCGTCGGCTTTGGGGTGTCGTTGTTGCGGAACGTCTTGATCGCGTAGTAGAGTGCCGCTTCGGCGACTATCGTCACCGGGATGGCGATGATCAGGAGCTTGTACCGTAGCTCGTTGATCAAGTCGGCAGTCGTCGTCGGGCCGGCCAAGGCGGGGTCGACGGCGACGACGAGGACGACGAGCGTGACGAGCAGCGCGCGCCGTCGCCTCGGGCCGGGTGACCGCATTGTGCGAACAACTCCGGCATCGCCTAAATAAGCTGGCGCGGTTCCCACGGGCGCGCCCGACGCGAAGCCGATAAATAGCCGCGTATGTAACTCCGTGTGTGACTTCCGACCGCCAGTTCGCCGGCCTGCTCGCGGCGGCCGCGATGGGGGTGTACCTCCTCGTCGCCGTCGGCGCGACTACGGCCATCACCGACGCTGCGGCAGCCTGTAGCGGCTGGCCAGCCTGTGGCGGCGGCTTCGCGCTCCCGACCTCCGCCGACGGCTGGTTCGCGCTCGGCCACCGCATCGGCGCGGGCGTCGTCGGCCTCCTGCTCCTCGCTGCCACCGCCGTCGCGTGGCGCCGTGGGGAGTCCCGGCGCGTCAAGGGCGCACTCCTCGTCGCCCTCGCGCTGTTCCCGCTCCAGTCGGGCGTCGGCGCCATCATCGCCACGACGGCCGTGAGCGCGACCGCCGGCGTCTCGACGCTGCACCTCGCGCTCGGCGTCGCCATCTTCGGCGGCGTCCTCGCCGCGCTCGCGTGGTCCCTGGAGGCGGCCACCGGTGACCCCGACGACACGCCCGAGGACCCCATCGACGACGAACTCCCGCCGGTCGAGGACACGCCCTCGCCGGAGCTCCCGGATCCGGGCTGGCCCCGGACGAAGGCCAAGCTCGCGGCCTACTTCCGCCTGACCAAGCCGCGGCTGATGTGGCTGCTCTGTCTCGTCGCCTCGGCGGCGATGGCGCTGGCTGGCGGCGCGAACTTCACCGTTCCCGTAGTCGCCAAGACGCTCGCCGCCGGCGCGCTCTCGATCGGTGCGTCCGGCACGTTCAACCACGTCCTCGAACGCGACGTGGACCGCCGGATGCAGCGAACCAGCGACCGCCCGCTCGCGGTCGACCTCGTGCCCGTCCGGAACGCCGTGGCGTTCGGCCTCGTGCTCGCCGCCATCTCGGTCGGCCTGTTCGCCTCGATCAACCTGCTCGCGGCCGTGCTGGGGATCACCGCCATCGCGTTCTACAGCGTCGTCTACACGCTGATCCTCAAGCCCAACACCGTCCAGAACACCGTCATCGGCGGCGCCGCCGGCGCGCTCCCCGCACTGATCGGCTGGGCCGCCGTCACCGGCGAGATCGGTTGGGGTGGGATCGGCCTCGCGACGGTCGTGTTCCTCTGGACGCCCGCACACTTCTACAACCTCGCGCTCGCCTACAAGGACGACTACGCGGCCGGCGGCTTCCCGATGATGCCTGTCGTGCGCGGCGAGACGACCACCCGGCGACACATCCTGTGGTACCTCGGGGCCACCCTGGCTGCGTCGGCCGCGCTGGCGCTCGCGGCCCGCCTCGACTGGCTGTTCGTCGCCTTCGGCGTCGCCCTCGCGGCGGTGTTCCTCTGGGCGGTCGTCCGACTCCACTTCGAGCGCACCGAGGCGGCGGCGTTCCGTGCGTTCCACGCCTCGAACGCCTACCTCGGCGGCGTGTTGCTCGCGGTGGTGATCGACACGCTCGTGTTCTGACTATGAGCGCACTCGACCGCGTGACTGTCGACGCCTTCCCGGAGCCCCGAAGCATCCTTCTCGCCGTCGGCGTGCTCTACGTCGAGGTGATGGCCCTGACCGGCTACTGGCTGTTCGGCAACACCGCGTCCGTCACCGACCCCCGATTCGCCCTCTACGGCCTGCTCTGGATCAACGTCGCCCTGTGGGTGTTCCTACGCGTCGACGCCCCCGCGGCGGGCCGCTCGACGAAGCGACGCGCGGCCGCCATCGCGGTCGGGTACTTCGCGGTGCTGGCGTACACCGGCGGACTCGTCGCGGGCGGCATCCCCTCGACGTTCGAGTACGCCACCGGCTTCTCGGTGCTCTGGCTCCCGCCGGGGTGGGGGCCGGCGGTCACGTTCAAAAGCGAGTTCGTGCGGCTGGTACTGATGCCCGCACGGGTCGTCGGCTACCTCGCGCTTTCGTACCTGATCTACGTCACCGTCCTCGACGCCGCGGGGTCGGCCGCTCCGGGGTTGCTGGGGCTGTTCTCCTGTATCTCCTGTTCGTGGCCCATCGTCGCCTCCGTCGGGACGGCGGTCTTCGGCGGCGGTTCGTTCGTCGCGGTGGCGACGACGACCTACGCCTACGACGTCTCCACGCTCGTCTTCGTCGTCACGGTGGCGCTGCTCTCGTGGCGCCCCTCGTTCGGGTCGTTCCGGTGAGTGTGCCGTAACTGACGGGCGAAGCCGGTTGGCGAGGCAAACGATTTATCAGTGTCTCTTGGCTTCTTCGAGTAATGACCGTCTACGAAAGTGATCTCCCCGGCGTCGGGAAGAAGTTCGAGATCGAACTTGACGACGGGGGCCGCCTCGTCATCGTGACCCACAACACGGGCAAGCGCGAGGTGTTCGTGAAACCGGAGGCCGACGCGGACAGCGAGAAACTGTTCGAGGCGTCGGATCGCTTGGCCCGGAAGATCGGCACGATCCTCGAGGGGGCGTACTTCCAGCCGGTCCAAGCCGATCAGGTGGAGACGGTGCTCTCCGACGACACCCACATCGAGTGGTACGACGTCTCCGAGACCGCCGAGGTCGCCGGCCGGACCCTCGCGGAGTTGGACATCCGCAACCGGACGGGCGTCTCCATCGTCGCCATCCAGCGCGGGGAGGAACTCATCTCCCCGCCGACGCCGGAGACGGCCCTCGAAGTCGGCGACACGCTGGTCGCCATCGGTCACCGGGAGGACTGTGACCGGTTCGAGGAACTGCTCGGGACCGGGCTCGACGGGTAATCGCCGGATGTTCCCTCCAGAGGTGAGTTCCGGTGGCGACTGAAACCGCGCTCGTCGACGTCGGTGTCCTCTTCGTCGCCGTCGCCCTCGCCGGCGTCGTTTCGAGTCGGATCGACCAGTCGGTGATCCCCTTCTACATCGTCGCCGGCGTGTTGTTGGGGTCGAACGTACTCGGAGAACTCCCCGCGTTGCCCGGCAGCCAAGTCGGGATCGGCGGGATCACCGTTACCGTCCCGACAGTCACCGTCGGCGGCGTCGACCCCTTCGCCGCGGTCGGTGGACTGGCGCTGGGCGAGACGGACTTCATCGTCGTCGGCGCGGAGATCGGGATCGTCCTGCTGTTGTTCTTCCTCGGCCTCGAGTTCAACCTCAGCCGACTGATCGCGAGCAGGGATCGGATCGGCAGAGCGGGGGCGGTCGATCTGCTCGTCAACTTCGGCATCGGCTTCGCCTTCGGCTACGTCGTCTTCGGCGGCTTCCTCGCGGCCTTCCTCACCGCGGGCATCGTCTACATCTCATCGAGCGCGATCATCACGAAATCCCTGATCGATCTGGGCTGGATCGCCAACGACGAGTCCGAACCGATGCTCGGCACGCTCGTCTTCGAGGACCTGTTCATCGCCGTCTACCTCGCCATCGCGTCCGCGCTGGTCCTCGGCGGGGGCAACGTCAGGGAAGCCGCCGGAGGCATCGCGGTCGCGGTGGGAGTCATCCTCGCGCTGCTCGGCGTCGCTACGTTCGGGACCGGCTTCCTGCAGCGGTTCCTCGATACCGACACGAACGAGTTCATCGTCCTCCGTGCGCTCGGCGTCACGATCCTCGTCGCCGGCATCGCGCTCGGACTGGGCGTCAGTGAGGCCGTCGCCGCCTTCTTCGTCGGCATGGCCTTCTCCTCGACCGACCACGTCCACGACCTGGAACAGCTACTCGAGCCGTTGCGGGACGCGTTCGCGGCGGTGTTTTTCTTCTGGATCGGCCTCGTCACTGACCCGGGGCTGTTCACGCTCTCCATCGTCGGCGCCATCGTCGCCGCGGTGGTCGTGACGACGCCGACGAAACTCCTGACCGGCTTCCTCGGCGGGCGGATCTACGGCCTCGACGACCGCCGATCGCTCCGGGTCGGGTTCGGCATGACCACCCGCGGCGAGTTCTCGCTGATCATCGCCAGCCTCGCTCTCTCCGGGGCCGGCGGCGCGATCCCCGAGGCGACGGTCCAAACGATCTACGCGTTCACCGTGGGCTACGTCCTCGTGATGAGCATCCTCGGCACGTCGCTCATGCAGTACTCGCGCCGGATCGAGCCCGTCGCTGTCTCCCTGTTGGACCGGGCCCGGAACGGAACTGGCCGGTAGGCCGAAAACGGACCGCCCGCCGATGGCCGGTCAGGCCACGTCGAGGTGGTCCGCGATCCCTTCGCGGATGATCTCCTCACAGTAGCCACACCGCACGCCGTCGTCGAGCACGTCGAAACGGGTCTCGACGGGCTCACCGGCGTTCGTGATACAGGAACTGTTCGGACAGGCGAGTACCCCCCTGACGCTCTCGGGGCGCTCGACGCGCTTCTTCTCGGTCACGTCGTACTCCCGGACGATGTTGACTGTCGCCCGCGGGGCGATCAGCGAGAGGACGTCGACCTCCGCCTGTGAGAGCTCCCGTTCCTCGATCTTCACCACGTCCTTGCCCCCGAGTCGGCCCGAGGGGACGTTCATGGCGACGCTGACGCCCGTTCCCTCGCTGCCGTCGATGCCGAGCATGGCCAGCACGTGGAGCGCGCTGCCCCCCGGGAGGTGGTCGAGCACGGTGCCGTCGCGGATCTTCGAGATACGGAGTTCGTGATCACTCATGGTTCGAGAGGAGTTGGTCGAGCAGCGCCATCCGGACGGGAACGCCGTTGTGGGCCTGCTCGAAGTAGTGGGCGTGGTCGGTGTCGTCGATCTCGGGGGCGATCTCGTCGACGCGGGGCAACGGGTGCATCACCGTCAGGTCGTCCCGCGCGGCGTCGAGGGTGTCGCTGTCGATCTTGAACTCCCCGGCGACTTTCTGGTACTCGTCCTCGTCGGGGAAGCGTTCGCGCTGGATCCGCGTGACGTAGAGCACGTCGAGTTCCGGCAGCACCTCGTCGAGGTCGGTGTGTTCCCGGACCTGCGCGCCCGACTCGTGGAGGTCGAACCGGACCGATCGGGGCAGTTGCAGCGACTCCGGGCTGACGAAGTGCATCCGGGCGTCGAACTCCGTCAGCGCGGTGGCCAACGAGTGGACCGTCCGGCCGTACTTCAGGTCGCCGACGATGCCGATCGTGAGGTCGTCCAGTCCCGCGGCCTCGCGGATGGTGTAGAGGTCGAGGAGGGTCTGGCTGGGGTGTTGGCCGGCGCCGTCGCCGGCGTTGACGACGGGCACGTCGACGAACTCCGCGGCCATCTTCGCGGCCCCCTCCCGCGGGTGGCGCAACACGAGGCCGTCGGCGTACCCTTCGATCACCCTGACGGTGTCGGCGAGGCTTTCACCCTTGCTGACGGATGAGGCGTCGACGCTGCCCATGTCGACGACGCGGCCACCGAGACGCTTCATCGCCGTCTCGAAGGACATCTTGGTCCGCGTGCTCGGTTCGTAGAAACACAGGGCGAGCACCGTCTCGGGGTACCGGGCGGGCAACGCCGCCCCGCCACCCTCGGCCAGCGCCGCATCGAACTCGGCCGCGCGGTCGAGCAGCCCTTCCACGTCCGCCCGGGAGAGTTGCCCCGCGGCAACGAGGTGGTCCTGACGCATCACCTGAGAGCGGGATGGGCACGACCTTGAATCCCGCGGGTCGGCCGTCGTCGTCGCTGTACACGTCAGTGGAACACCCTCGACGAACGAGTTACGAATCTCGTAGCTCGGCGGCCGGGAACCGGAGCCTGATCCGTGGGTCGCCGCCCTCGTCGTCGACGGCGAACTCGCCGTCGGACTGCTCGACGGCCCACCGTAGCAGCCAGAGTTCGAGGTCCTGCAAGTGTTCGAGGGGGGTCTCCGTCCCGCCGACGACCAGGTCGAGGTCCTCCGGCGGGATGGCGCCGCCACGGTCGACCACGGCGAGGTCCACGCTGTCGCCCTCCCGACTGAGGGAGATGTCGGCCATCGGCCGTTCGGCGTCGCCGAGTTGGTAGAGCAGGTCGGTGAGCGCCGCCCGGAGCGTCGAGTGCGCGTCGACGAGCACCGACCCGGACGCCCGGAACACCACGTCGGCGTCGGGGTTCTCCTCTCTCAGCGCGGCGACGGCGTCGCCGACGACGGCGTCGAGTGGGACCGTCTGTGTCAACTCGCCCGTGTCGCGGACGACGGCGTCGAACTCCCGGATCTGCTCGCTGATCGTGTAGAGTTCGTCCGCCGCACTCCTGATCCGTTCGGCGGCCGCATCCGGGGGGGAGCCCTCGTCGATGATGGTGTTTGCGTACCCCCGGATCACGTTGGTCTTGTTCCGGACGTTGTGCCGGAGGATCCGATCGAGCACCGAGAGCCGCTGTTCGTTCCGGATGCGGTCGGTGATGTCCCGCTGACTCCCGAGGAAGTGGGTTAACTCCCCCCGATCGTTCCTGATCGGCGTGATCTCGAGTCGGTTCCAGAACGGCGTCCCGTCCTTCCGGTAGTTCAGCAGTTCGACCGTGATCGCGTTCCCCGTCTCGACGGCGGTCCTGATCCGATCGACCGTCTCCGGGTCGGTGTTCTCCCCCTGGAGGAACCGGCAGTTCTGGCCGAGCACCTCCCCCAACGAGTAGCCCGTGATACGACAGAACGCCTCGTTGGCGTAGATCATCGGGACGTCCTCCGACCGGGCGTCACAGACCACGATCCCGTGGGCGGCCGCCTCGATCCCTCGGCCGAACAGTCGGAGCCGCTCTGCCTGCCGTTTGGTCTCGGTGAGGTTCCGAATCAGCAGTTGCGTGACCTGCTCACCGCCGTAGGTGACGGTGACGCCGGCGACGGCGGTCTCGATATCGCGGCCACGGGCGTTCCGGAGCGTGTGCTCGGTGAACTCGGTCGGCCCGTTGCCCGTCCGGGGAACCGACGCGAGCGTTCGGGCGATGGCCGCCTCCGAGGCGGCGGGGACGAACCGGCTGAACGAGCCGTCGATCAGGCCGTCCTTGTCGACGCCGAACAGTTCGGCGGCGGCGCTGTTGGCGTAGACGACTCGGTCGCCGTCGAGCAACAGGATGGCCTCCGGCGTGAGTTCGACCAACTCGCGGTACTGGCGCTCCCGTTCGGTCAGTTTGAGCGACGCGTCCCGGGTGGCGAGGAGGTTCTCGACGCGCCGGGCGAGCGTCTGCTTCTCCAGGGGGAGCATGAGCACTTCGTCGATCAGCGGGTCCCCCACCGTCGACACATCCGGCATCGACCACCCCCGCCCGTCGGCGTGCTGTTCCTCGGTCAGGAGCAGCACGTGGGGGAGGTACGCGGCGGCGTCGGCACACCGGTCCGAGAGTTCGTCGTAGTAGGCGTCGATCCCCGCGGCGTCGAGCAGGCAGATGTCGTACTCAGTCGGGAGCGTCGAGGCCTCGCGGAGGGTCGTGACCTCGTAGTCATGTGCCTCAGTGAGCCAGTCGGTGATGAGTTCGCGGTCTCTCCCGGGGCCCATAACGAGTAACACCCGCCGAGTTTGCGCTGGAGGGCCCACCACGGTAGTTGGTTCGTTGAAGGAACGTATTACCTTACCGCCTTTATGTCGGCAGTTCTGGTCCCTCGGTAAACACGTCGCTGCGATCAGGCCTCCCACTCGGCGTCGGAAAGGGTCCGCTGGACGGCCTCCTCGCCGACGGCGGCAGCGATCGACCGGAACGCCGCCCGCTCGTCGCGGTCGCGGGCGTTGGCGACCAGCCGCGAGACGATGAACTCGGGGGTCGAGCGCCCGACGGTGCCAAAGCGCGGCTGGTAGTCCACCCGCAGGTCGAGGTCGTCGGTCAGCCCCTCGGCGAAGATCCCGTCCACCCGAGCGGTCGTCGGCAGCGGCGAGAGGTCGTCGGCGAGGTGGGTGACGAACACCCCGAGCGCGCCACGGTCGACGGTCAGATCGACCAACCCGTTCAGCAGGTCAGCCGCCCGTCCAGGCTCGGTGATCGCCTCGAACTCGTCGACGAGCATCAGCGCCCGCCCCTCGCCGGTGAGCGGCGGCACCACCGACCGAAGCGTCGACTCCAACACGCCGGCGTTGAACGAGGCGTGTCGGCGGTGGAACACGACGGCGTCGAACCGACCGACTTCGGCCGCCTCGGCGGGGACTGGCAGCCCCATCGCCGCCAGCAGCGCGACTCCACAGAGCGTCTCCAGCAGCGTCGTCTTCCCGCCGGAGTTCGCCCCCGTGAGCACGGCCACGCGGTCGCCCGAGGGCGGGTCGGGCGCCTCGTCGGCGCCGCCGGTGACGCCGTGGGTCCCGACGCCGTAGGTGATCGGCTGGATATCCCCGTCGATGAAGAGGTTCCGCGCGCCCCGGACGGCGAGTCCGTCTTCCACGAGTGTCGGCCGCGTGAGGTCGTGTGTGGCCGCGAACCGGGCCAACGAGAGGTCGAACGCGAGCGCGTCCACGGCGTCGACGGCCACCGCCACCGACTCGCCGGCCTCGTCCAGTACGTCCCTGAGTTCGGCGGCGACGGTGGCTTCCCGGTCGGCGACCCGGCCCTCCAACTCGGCGACCAGCGCGCGCAGGGTCGCCGAGACGAAGTCGGTCTCGTCGCGCGCCTCGTCGGGGGCGACCGACCGGACCTCGCCGGCGGCCACGCCCGTCTCCTCGGCGACGTAGGAGAGCACGGCACGCTGGAACTCCTCCAACGAGCGGACGCCCTGCCCGCGGACGGTCTCGAGTACGTCAAGCGCGGCGTCGTTCAGTCGCCGTGCGGCGGCCAACTGCGTCCGTAGCGAGTCGAGTCGTTCGTCGGCGCCCTCGCCGACCGAGAGGGCGTCCGGGTCGGCCCCCGCGCCACCGAACTCGCCCTCGACGGCCCCGAGCGCGTCGACGGCGTCGGCGAGGGATTCGGCGTCGAGGTCGGCGAGACGGTCGAACGGACCGTCGCCGTCGCCGACGGACCGGAGCGCGAGCGCCGCTTCGACGGCGGCACGGCGCCCAGCGCCGGCGGCGTCGTACTCGGCGAACGTCCCGATAACCGACTCGCGCTCGTCGCCGTCGAGGCCCGTCCACACCGCCGTCGCGGCGTCGATGCGGTCGAGGCGTTCCTCGGCGGCCTCCCGCGTTTCCAACGGCGTGAGCACCCTGATCCGGTCGGCGGCGCCGGCGGTCAGCGCGTCCGCCGCGGCCAGTTCGAGCAGATCGCCGTACACGTCACGGGCGTCGCCGGTCCCGAGGGTGTCCAGGCCGGCGGCACCCGTGGCACGCCGGAGGATCCGGGTCGCCCGCCCGCGCGGGAGTCCGGCGTCGACCAGCGTCCCCACGTCCGCCGACTCGATGGCGCGTACGGCACGCTCGACGCCCAACTCCGCTTCGAGCAGTTCGGCCGTCTTCGGGCCGACGCCCCAGTACTCCTGCAGTCGCATGGGTGGTGATGCGGGCGGGGGGTATTCAGGCTTGTCAGAACGTCACGGGAACCTCGATGAGCGTCGGTCGGTCGCGCTCGAACGCCGCCGCCAGCGCGTCGGGCAACTCCGCGGCAACGGCGTCGAACTCGATGCGGCGTGCGGCCGCCCCGAAGCTCTCGGCCAGCGCCACGAAGTCGGGGTTCTCGATGTCGGTGGCCATCGTCCGGCCGTACTGCCGGCGCTGAACGTCCTCCAGGATGTCGTAGGAGTCGTCGTTGCAGACGACGATGGGGACGTCGAGGTCGTACTGGACTGCGGTGGCGAGGTCACCCACCGTGAACAGGAAGCCGCCGTCACCCACGAGCGACACGACCTGCCGGTCGCCGCCGATGGCGGCGCCGAAGGCCGCCGGGGGGCTGAACCCCAGCGTGCCGAACCCCCGCGGGAACAGGAACGACCGTGGCGCACCCGTCGGGAACGCCGTCCGGGCGGCGTAGCTGACCTTCGTCATGTCGTTGACGACCACCGCGTCGTCGTCCAGTGCATCGCGGAGCACCGCGAGCAGGTGGTGCCGGTCGTCCGCCGCATCGACGGCCAACGGGTCGGATCGGGCGTCGGCGGCCTCGGCTTGGCCGTCGAACGTCAGCCCCCGCTCGGCCGCTCGCTCCCGGAGCGCGTCGAGCGTCGGGCCGGCGTCGCCGACGATCCCCAGCGCCGTCTCGTGGTTGTTGCCGAAGTTCCGCGGATCGATATCGACGTGGATCAGGTCGTCGGGGAACTCGGTCTCGCCCGTGTCCTGTGCGCTGAGTTCGGTGCCGACCGCGAGCACGAGGTCGCGCGTCGCGACGAACGCCTCGGCCGGGTCGTGGCCCATCGCCGTCGCGACACAGCAGTCGTGGTCGGCGGGGAGGACGCCCTTGCCGGCGGCGGTCGTGATGGTCGGGATCCCCGTCTCGTCGACGAACGCCCGCACCGCCGTCGCGGCATCGGCGGTGCCGCCGCCGGCCACGAGAAGCGGTCGCTCCGCATCAGCGAGCCTGTCTGCCGCCTCGGCGACGCGTGCGGTGTCCGGCCCGGGCGGGGACGCCGGCTCGCGGTCGATCAGGTCGACCGGTTCGGCGCGTTCGAGCACGTCGGTCGGGATCTGGATGTGGACCGGGCGCGGACGGTTGCGGTCGAGGTAGTCGAACGCGTCGGCGACGACGCCGGGCACGTCCGCGACCCGGTCGACGTGGTAGCTCCGGGCCGAGACCGACTCCATCACGCCCTGTTGGTCCTTGAGTTCGTGGAGGTGGCCCTTGCCCCGGTCGGCCTCGTTCGTCGCGTTGGTCGTCGAGATCACCAACAGCGGCGAGGAGTCGGAGTAGGCCTGTCCGACCGCCGTGGCGACGTTGGTCAGCCCGGGGCCGGTGATGGTGAAGCAGACCCCGACCCGGCCGGTCGTCCGGGCGTAGCCGTCAGCCGCGAAGCCGGCGCCCTGCTCGTGGCGGGTCGTGACGTGGTCGATGTCGCTGTCCAGCAGCGCGTCGTAGAGTTCGAGGGTGTGCACACCCGGGATGCCGAAGGCGATGTCGACGCCCTCGCGTTCGAGCTGTGCGACGACCGCCTCGCCGCCGGTGAGTCCGTCCATGCGCCTACCGACGGGTGGATCACCGTAGTTCTTTCTCCGATGACGGGCTCAGTCCAAGAACTCCCGCGCCACGCCCTGCCCGTACGCGCCGACGAACATCCCCGCGATGCCCGCGAGGATCGGCCAGTTACCGATCCCGACGCTGGCGTAGGCGGCCCCGGGACAGATGCCCGAGATCCCCCAGCCGACGCCGAAAACCACGCCGCCGAGCAGCACGTTGCTGTCCAGCGTCTTCCGGCGGAGTTCATAGACGCGACCGGTCAACGGTGCCCGTCCCCCGCTCCGGGTGGCGAGGTGGAACACCGGCCCGGCGACGAGCGCCGCCCCGCCCATCACGAACAGCAGGCCGAAGTCCTCGAACTGGAGGAAGTCGAGCACCACCTCGGGCCGGGCCATCCGCGAGACGGCGAGGCCGACGCCGAAGACGAAGCCGCCGAGCAGCACCAACGGCATGAACAGCGGGTGGCGCCCTTCGCCCCCGTGTCCGGCGCTGTCGGTCTGGCCCTCGTCCCGGCTCATGGGCGCACCCCGAGTGCGAACAGGAGTTGGGCGGTCCCGGCGGCGACGGCGACGAACGTCGCGACGTTGACCAGCGAGGCCTCGGCGAGCGAGCCGACGCCACAGATGCCGTGGCCGGACGTACAGCCCTTCCCGACCCGGGTGCCGACGCCGACGAGGACCCCGCCGACGAACAGCCGCGTCGGCGATACCTCGGTGACGAACCACGGGTCAGCGGAGAGCGCCGTGTAGGCGGCGGCGCCGAGGACGATGCCCACCGTGAAGACGAGCCGCCAGTCCCGGGACTGGACGAAGCGGAACTGCTGGAAGCGCTCGCGGTTCGAGACGTACGAGAGCGTCGATTCGAGGAACGTGCTCGCGCCCGCAGCGATCCCCGTGCCGAGATAGATCACGGCCGTCGCCGCGCCGATGAGGAGCCCCCCGAGCAGGTAGTGGGCGATCCCTTCGGGGAACAACGTCAGCGAGTCGAGTACCATCGTCCCCCTCTCGGCGCCGCCCGGGTTTGAACGCCGCGGCGCCGGCAGGCCCGCCCACCCCGCCGCGGTGCTCATCGCTCGCCGCAACCCTCAGGGATAAAGCCCGGCCTGCCGACGCCTCCCCGTGCGCCGCCCCTCGCTCGACGCCGTCCGCGGGTTCGACCGTGCGGTCTACATCGTCGCCGCCGGACAGCTACTCAACGTCTTCGGCGCCGGACTCGTCTACCCGTTCGCCACGATCCATTTCCACCTCGAAGTGGGTATCGCGCTCTCGCTGGTCGGCTTCGGCCTCCTCGTGCGGAACGTCGCCACCGCCGTCGCCACCACGGTCGGTGGCTACCTGGCGGACCGGATCGGCCGCAAGCCGGTGATGGTGGCGGCGATGGCCGGTAACGGGCTCACGCTCGCGGGCTACGCGTTCGTCCCCGCGATCGCGGCCGGGACGCCGCTGGACCTCGCCGGCGCGTTCGTCGGCGTCTCGGCGCTCTCGGGGGCGACGAACGGGCTCTACACGCCCGCCGGGCAGGCGTACGTCGCCGACCTCACCGACGGCGGCGAACGTGATCGCGCCTACTCCCTGCTGAAAGTCGGCAACAACGTCGGCTTCGGCACGGGGTTCGTCGTCGGTGGCGTGCTGTACGAGTGGGTGGAGGTCGCGGTGTTCGTCGCCGACGGCGTCACCTCGGCGCTGGTCGCCGTCGTCCTCCTGCTGCTGGTCCCGCGGATCCACGCCGGCCAGCCCGGCGTGGCGTTCCGGGACTCCGTCGGCGACTGGGGGAACGCGATCACCAAGCGCCGCGTGCTCGCCCTCGCAGCGCTCAACGGCGGCTTCGCAGTGCTGTATGCCCAGATGCAGACCACGGTCCCAATCGTCGCCGAGACGCAGTTGGGGCTCTCCTCGGCCGAAATAGGCACGCTCTACGTCCTCAATCCGCTGACGCTCGTCGTCCTCCAGATCCCGCTGGTCGCCGCCGTCTCGGGCTGGCGCCGCACTCGCGGGCTGACCCTCTCGACGGGCTTCTGGGCGGCGTCGATGCTCGCGGTCTGGGCGGTCTACCTGTTCGACTTCGGCCCCGCACCCGCGGGCCGGCACGCGCTGCTCGCCGTCGGCGTCGCCCTCGTCGGCGCCCACCTCGTCAGTCGGACGATCGGCGAGGTGCTGCACTCGCCGTTATCGACCTCGCTGATGAGCGCGCTGGGGAGCGACGGCGAGCGCGGCGCCCAACTCTCCGTGCTCGAAGTCGCCAAGCGCGGCGGGATGGGCGTCGGCTCCTTCGCCGGCGGGCTCTTCTTCGACTACGGGCTGGCAGCGTGGCTCTGGCCCGCGCTCGCGGGGATCTGTGGCCTGCTCGCGCTGGGGCTACTGGGGTTCGAGCGGACGTTGTCTGCAACGGAGAACGGGAGGGCAGTAACGGAGTAGCGAGTCAGGGGACGGTCACCGATAGACCGGGCAAGAACGCTGTTCGGCGTCGTCAGTCGACCGAGACGCTCGGGCCGACCGTCGGCGCCGGCACGTCGGCGCCCGCCGACTCGCCGACGTACCAGACGAGCGCCCAGATTCCCGGCGCGACGAGGGTCGCCGCGGTGAACAGCGCCGAGAGGAGGTCGCCTTGGGCGTAGTTCAGCCGCGCGAGGTTCGACCAGAACGCCGACCAGCCCACGAGGCCGACGACGACCGCCAGCGTCGTCAGGGCGGCGGCGACGCGGGCGGTGGCTGTCGACACGGTGCTCCGGACCGAATCGATCGTGGCGCTGTCGGGCATCACTGGCCACTCCAACGGCCGAGCCTTGTGAACCTTTGATAAATTTTTGCAGGAATCACGCGGCTAATCCGTCAGTAATCGAGCAAAAACTTGCTCGTCACCTGTCCGAACTGGAGAGGATTCGGCGCGTTCGGGGGGACGGCCGCTTCGGGCGGTGTCGACGCCGACGGGGTGCAAATAGACCCCGGGAGTCGTCGACGTGATTGGCTATCTCGAAACTACGGCGTTCGCTCCGACGCCCCGGCACGGGGCCGGGGCGGGTCGCGCGCCGTGGTTGGCTACACACAGCCGCGGCGTAGCTCCGAGCGACAGCCCGGAGGCTGCCGCCGGTCGTGTACCGCGACTGGCTATCGCGGCGTCTGTCGGTAGATCAGGTTGCGCTGGATCTCGTTGGCGCCCTCGTAGATCACGGGGATGCGGGCGTCGCGGTAGGCTCGCGCGATCCGCCGGTCCGTGAAGATGGAGCGGCCGCCGTGGAGCTGCATCCCGCGCTCGGCCACGTCGACGGCGGTCTCGGTCGCCTTCGTCTTCGCCATCGCCGCCCAGTAGCCGGCGCCGTCGTGGTTGGCGACCTGCTCTGCGGCGCGCCAGGTCAGCGAGCGGGCGGCTTGGAACTCCGTCTGCATGTCCGCAAGGATGTGCTGTACCGCCTGGAACTCGTTGATGGAGCGGCCGAACCCCTCGCGGTCGTGGACGAACGCCTCGGCCTCCTCGATGGCGGCGGCGGCGATGCCCAGCCCGTGGCCCGCGACGACGACGCGGCCGTGGTTGAAGAAGTCCGCGAGCGCGTAGAAGCCGCCGCCCTCGGCGCCGACGAGGTTCTCCTCGGGGATCCGGCAGTCGTCGAAGACGATGTGGCCCTGCTTGGACGCGCGCATCCCCATCTTCTCGGGGATGTGTTCGGCCTCGTAGCCCTCGGTGTCGGTCGGGACGATGAACAGCGAGTAGTTCGCGTAGCGGTCGTCGCGGTCGCCGGTCTTGGCGTAAACGGTGAGCCAGTCGGCCTCGACGGCGTTGCCGACCCAGTACTTCTCGCCGTTCAGGACGTACTCGTCGCCGTCCTTGTCGGCGGTGGTGGTCATCCCCGCGAGGTCGCTCCCGGTGTCGGGCTCCGAGACCGCGAGCCCGGAGATCTGGTCGTTCTGGGCGACCGGACGGAGGTACTCCTCGTGCTGCTCCTCGGTGCCGTACTGTTCGACGAGTTCACAGCCGAAGGAGGCGAGCATGAGCGTCAGCCCGATGCCGGCGTCGGCGCGGTAGAACTCCTCGGCGACGGCGAGCAGCTGTTCGAGGTCCCAGCCCCGCCCGCCCAGTTCCTCGGGCAGGTCGGCGGCGACCAGCCCCGCCTCCATCGCGGCTTCGAGCACGTCCCACGGGTACTCCCCGGCTTCGAACTTCTCGGCGGCGACGGGTTCGATCTCGGCTTCCGCGAACGCTCTGGCTTCCGCTTTCGCCTCGCGCGCGTGCTCGGGGACGATCCCCTCGTCGAGTAGGTCCATACCCCGGGGCTTGCTCGCCGACATCAAAAAGCCACCCAGAACTTCTCCGCCGTGGAGAGCCGTTTTTCGCTACCCCCCGTCGGCGTCGGGGTCCTCGTCGCCGCCGGACTCCGTAGAACGACCGGTCTCGTCGTCCGGGTCGGCCGCGTCGTCGCCAGTACCGTCGTCTTGCTCGGTTTCGCTCGCGTCAACCGCTGCCTCGGAATCGCCGTCGGTCGACTCCGACCCGCCCAAACCGCCCGAGCCGTCCAAGTCGTCCGAGCCATCCGAGTCGTCCGAATCGTCCGCTTCGGCTCCTTCATCCCCTTCATCACCTTCAGGTTCGTCGTCGCCGGCACGACTGTCACCGAAGCCGGTCAGCCGGCCGCTGCCGGGCGTCGAGTACTCCCGGCTCAGTTCCCGCGGGGAGAGTGCGGACCCACCCCGCCGCTCGTCGTCCGGGTCGGTCGATCCATCTTCGCCCGAGTCCGTGCGATCCGATCCCTCGTCGGTGTCGTTTCGCTCGGCGGCGTCGTTGATCGGCGCGGTCGAGTCGGGGTCGTCCGACGACTCCACGTCGACCCTCCGCCCGTCGTCGCCCTCGGGGTCGTCCCCGGACTCGTCCGACGAGTCGAGCAACGCCCGCGCGGAGTCCGTCTCCTCGTCGGTCGACTGCGCTTCCGTAGCCGGTTCGCGGTCGAACGTCGGCCGGTCATCCTTCCCGGCGTCGAGGATCGAGTCGGGCCGTTCATCCTCCCCGGTGGCGGCGGCAACGGAATCGTCGTCGATGTCGTCGGTCCCCGAAATCGGACTGCGTCCCGTCTCGTCCTCCACGGCGCCTGCTTCCCCGGTGTCGCCCCCCGAATCATCGTCCTCCCGAGCCACCGCGCGGACGCTGTCCGCGTCGGCGACGGCGCGGGCGTTGGGCTGCTCGCGCTCGATCGATTCGGTCGCCTCGTCGGTCAGCAGTGCTCTGACCGTCTCACGCTCGACGGTCCCCGAGACGGTCCGCGGGAGTTCCTCGGCGGTTCCGATCGTTCTCGGGAGTTTGAACCCCGCGAGGCGGTCACGCAGGAACGTCTCCAGTGCCGCCACGTCGATCCCCTCCCCGGTCGGGACGATCAGTGCGGCGACCCGCTCGCCCCACTCCTCGTCCTCGAGGCCGACGACGGCGGCGTCCTCGACGCCGGGGTGCTCCCGGATGGCGTCGACGACCTCGCCGGGGTCGACGTTCTCGCCGCCGCTGAGGATGCGGTCGTCGAGGCGGTTCAGCACGTACAGCCGGCCGCGGTCGTCGAACCGCCCCACGTCGCCGGTGTGGAGCCCGTAGGGGCCCATCGCCTCCCCGGTCGTCGCCGGATCGTCGTAGTAGCCTGGCGTCACGGTCGGCCCGCTGACGACCAACTCCCCGGTCGCTCCCTGCTCGACGGGGGTGCCGGCGCCGTCGACGACGGTCACGTCGGTCCAGAACAACGGCCGGCCGACCGATTCCGGGTGTTCGTACGCCTCCGTGTGGGTCGCCGTGGCGACCTGTGAGGCCGTCTCGGTCATCCCGTAGGTCGGACAGATCGGCACCGAGTAGTCCCGACAGCGCTCGATCAGTTCCGACGGACAGGGGGCGCCGCCGACCAGCGCGAACCGCAGGCTGTCGGGCAGGGTCCCCCGCGCCGAGAGCATCCGGCGCAGCATCGTCGGGACGAGCGAGACGCAGGTCGCCTCGTGATCCCGGATGTCGTCGACGGTGCCGCCGGGGTCGAAGCTCTCACGGACGATGACGGTGGTGCCGTACAGCGTCGAGCGGAGCACCGGCGCGATTCCGCCCATGTGGTGTAGCGAGAGCGGGACCAGCCAGCGGTCCTCGGGGTCGACCCCCAAGCGGAACGCGCTGGCGACGGCGCTCGCGAGGAGGTTCCCCATCGTCAGCCGGACGGCCTTCGCGTCGCCAGTCGTGCCGGAGGTAAAGAGCAGCAGTTGGGTGTCGGGGCGCTCCCAATCAGCGGGGGTGAACTCCGTCGCCCGGGCATCGGCGATGGGCGTCGCGTCGCTCCAGTCAGCGTCGTCGATGGTGAACACGTCGAGCCACGGATCGATCCGTTCGGCCCCGCCGCGGACCTGTGACTCGGTGGTGGCGTCACAGACGACCGCGTCCACGTCGGCCCGCTCGAAGCGCTCGGCCAACTCCGGCGGCGTGAACTCCGGTGGCAGCGGCACCAACACGGCACCCAGACGCATGGCGGCGTGGATCAGGCAGACCTCCTCGACGCCGGTTTCTAAGACCGCTCCGAGGTGGTCGCCCGCGGCGACGCCGAGCGCCGAGAGGCGCCCGGCCATCTCCTCGACCGTCTCGTCGAGCGTCGCGTAGGTCCACGAATTGCCCGAACTCGCGTTGACGAGGGCCTCCCGGTCGGGCGTCGTCCGCGCCCGGTGGGCCAGCCAGTCTTGCATGCTCGCTGAAGAGGGCCGCGGGTACTTGCCTCTTGGCACCGACGACGACCGTCGCCGCTGTCAGTGCTCGACGAACTCCACGAGCACGCCAGCGGTGTCTCTGGGGTGTAAGAAGGCGATATCGTGGCCCCACGCGCCGGGCCGTGGCTCGTCGTCGATGGCCTCGATACCGAGGTCGCGAGCGCGGTCGAGCGCCGCGGCGGCGTCGTCGGTGGCGAAGGCGACGTGGTGCAGGCCCGGGCCGTTCGCGTCGACGTAGTCCGCGATTGTACTCTCGTCGTCGAGGGGTTCGATCACCTCGACGTAGCCGTTGCCCAGGTCGACGAAGACGAAGCGCATGCCCCGCTCCTCGTCGGTCTCCTCGTGGACGATCTCGGCGTCCAGCAGGTCGGAAAACAGCGCGGCGGTCTCGGCGGCGTCCTCGGTGGCGACGCCGGCGTGATCGAACTCCATAGCGCCCGTGGGGTCGCGGTGGGGAAAAACGTAGGCCGTTCCGCCCCCGCACTTTCGCTCCCGGAACGGCGGTTCCCGTGGTCCGGCTGCCGACACGATTATGCTGTCGTCGCGCCCACATACGGTCATGCAGACCTCCACTACCGACTCGATCGCTGGCGAGGAGATCGCCGAGACCCTCGGGACTGTCCGGGGCAACACGGTCCGCGCCCGGAACGTCGGCCGGGACTTCACCCAGAGTTTGCGGAACATCGTCGGCGGCGAGATGAAGGCGTACACGGAACTCCTGTCTGACTCCCGCGAGCAGGCCGAGGAACGGATGATCGCCGAGGCCGAGGAGTTGGGCGCCGACGCGGTGGTGTCGATGCGCTTCGAGACCTCCGAGATCGCCGGCACGGGCGCGGAGATGCTGGCCTACGGGACAGCGGTGAAACTGGAGTAAGCCGCCCGTGTCCGAACGCAGCGAACGCATCCGACCGAAGTTGTTGGCCGGGGTTCTCGTGGTCATCGTCGTCGCCACGTACGTCGAGTTCGTCTGGCTCGGCTCCCCGACAGTGTACGACGTCGCCCTGTGGCTACTCGTCGTACCGCTACTGCTGTCGTTCGCCGTCTCCGGCGTGGAGGACCACCGGCTCTACCGGCCGCTCCTGTCGGCCGCTATCGCGGCCATCGGGGTCCTGCAGTACCTCGACGGCGAGTGGCGGATACTGGCCGCCGCGTTCGTACTCAGCGGTCTGTTCGGCCTGTTCGGCGAACTCAGGGACCGCGGTGGAAGTGGGACCTGATCAGACAGAGACGCCCTGCTGGTACTCGCCGAAGACGTCGCGGAAGACGTTACAGACCTCGCCGACCGTCGCCTTCGCCTTCACGGCGTCGACGATGTACGGCATGACGTTCTCCTCGCCCTCGGCCGCGTCGCGGAGTTCCGTCAGCGCGGCGTCGACGGCGTCGTCGTCGCGCTCCGCCCGCAGCGCTTCCAGTCCGTCGACTTGTCGCTGCTCGTCCTCCTCGGAGATGGACTCCAACTCCATCTCGGGTTCGGCGTCCTCGACCTCGAACTCGTTGACGCCGACGATGATCCGCTCGCCGTCCTCGATCTCCTCCTGTCGCTCGAAGGCGACCTCCTGAATCTGTCGCTGGACCCACTGGTCCTCGATGGCGCCGCGCATCCCGCCGCGCTCGTCGACGTCGTCGAGGATGTCGAAGGCGTCCTCCTCGATCCCGTCGGTCAGGCTCTCGACGTAGTAGCTCCCCGCGAGCGGGTCGATGGTGTCTGCGGCGCCGGACTCGTGGGCGAGGATCTGCTGGGTCCGCAGGGCCGTTCGGACGGATTTCTCGGTGGGCAGCGCGAGCGCCTCGTCTTTCCCGTTGGTGTGGAGGCTCTGGGTGCCGCCCAGTACCGCCGCCATCGCCTGATACGCGACGCGGACGACGTTGTTCTCGATCTGCTGGGCCGTGAGGGTTGAGCCGCCGGTCTGGGTGTGGAACTTCAGCTGTTTGGACTTGGGGTTCTCGGCGTCGAATCGCTCTTCCATGATCTTCGCCCACATCCGTCGGGCCGCGCGGAACTTCGCGGCCTCCTCGAAGACGTTGTTGTGGGC
The DNA here is from genome assembly GCF_026616205.1 of Halolamina litorea. Lineage (NCBI taxonomy): Archaea > Methanobacteriati > Methanobacteriota > Halobacteria > Halobacteriales > Haloferacaceae > Halolamina > Halolamina litorea. The sequence continues at coordinate 1,283,930 of NZ_JANHGR010000001.1, read as the reverse complement.
GTTGAAGAAAAAGGAGAGTTGCGGGGCGAACTCGTCCACGTCGAGGCCGGCGTCGATGGCCGCCTCGACGTACTCGATCCCGTTGCCGAGCGTGAACGCGACCTCCTGTGCGGCCGTGGAGCCGGCCTCGCGGATGTGGTACCCCGAGATGGAGATGGTGTTGAAGTTCGGCACCTCGTCGGCACAGAACTCGAAGATGTCCGTGATGAGTCGCATCGACGACTCGGGCGGGTAGATGTAGGTGTTGCGCGCGGCGTACTCCTTCAGCACGTCGTTCTGGATGGTCCCACGGAGCTCCTCGCGGTCGACGCCCTGCTCGTCGCCGACGGCGATGTAGAGCGCGAGCAGCACGCTCGCGGGGGCGTTGATCGTCATCGAGGTCGACACCTCGTCCAGCGGGATACCCTCGAAGACGGTCTTCATGTCCTCGATGGAGTCGATGGCGACCCCCGAGCGCCCGACCTCCCCTTCGGCCATCGCGGCGTCGGAGTCGTGGCCCATCTGCGTGGGCAGGTCGAACGCCATCGAGAGGCCGGTCTGACCCTGATCGAGCAGGTAGTGGAAGCGTTCGTTGGTCTCGCTGGCGGTTCCCATGCCGGCGTACTGGCGCATCGTCCAGAGTCGGCCACGGTGCATCGTCGAGTAGACCCCGCGGGTGTAGGGCTCCTCGCCGGGGAAGCCGAGGTCCTCGTCGTAGTCGAGGTCGGCCACGTCGTCGGGAGTGTAGAGCGCGTCCACCTCCTGGCCGCCGGTGTCGGTCGTGAACGTCTCTTCGCGCTCGCCGAACCGATCGACGGTGGGGCCGTAGGTCTCGGCCTCCCACTCCTCTTTCCCCTCGCGAATCTCGGCGAGGTCCGCCTCGTCGAACATAGCCCCGAATCGGAGCGGTTCGGACTTAAACGTGGAGGGGATGGCGGCGGCCGCCGGGACGCTCCGGCGGCGCCGTCGGTCGCACTTCGGTACCGGAGTCACCCGCCTTTATCGGGGGTCCGACCGAGGCTCCGATATGGCACTCATCGATACGACGTTCAGCATGCTGCACGTGCTGTTCGCCGGGCTCTGGACCGGGGCGACGATCTTCTACGCGTGGCGGATCCACCCGCTGCTCGTCGACGGCAACATCGGCGCCGCGCCGACGATGTCGATCACGACGGGGCTCCAGTGGCTCACCCGGATCGGCGCGCTCGTCTTCGTCGCCACCGGCGGGCACATGGCGGGGACGAGGTACGGCGACGGGCGACTGTTCAGCGACCCGATGGGTCACGCCGTCCTCGGCATGCTCGCCCTCTGGTTGGTCGTGACCGCCCTGATGGAGGTCTCGATGGGCCGGATCCAGAGCGAACTCGACACGGGTCGCATTCAGACTGCCGGCCGCGAGAACGAGACGCTCGTCCGTGCGGCCGCGGCGTTCTCGGTCGTCCTGCTCTTCCTCGGCGGCTACCTCGCCCAGCCGCTGGTCTGATCTGACACGCGCCTCCTCACCTTTCTCTCGACGCCAGTCCACCACCGATCAGCGCCAGCAGCGCCGCGTGGACACCGAGCCCCGGGACACGGGTTCGCGTCGGCGTTTCAGCGACCGACGGTGTCTCCGGTGTCGTCCGGCTAGCGGTCGGCGAGGTAGTCGGTGAGGGCGAGAGTGGGGGAGTCGCTGTCGGGTTAGCTGTCGGCGTCAGGGTGACCGTGGGCGTCGGCGTCGTCGTCGACCGGGCGACGACGCTCGCGTTCGCGTGGAGGGCGCCGTTGAACCGGATCGACCGAACGACGACCCGTTCGCCCGGTGCCCGCGCGCTCAGGTCGAACGTCGCGCTCCAGCGCCCGTCCGACCCAACCCTCGCGGTGGTCCGCCGCTCGAACCCCGGAGTCGCGTTCTCGACCGACGACACGGCGACGCGGAACGTCGTCCCGGGAGCGTAGGTGGTGTTCCCCGAGAGCGTGACGTTCTCGCCCGGGGTGACCGTCCGATCCGCCGGACTGAGACTCGCGCCCCCCTCGACGAAGCCGAACTCGCGGACGGTCTCGTTCGGCGCGTCGACGAGTCGGTCGTCGGTCACCGCGAACCGGACCGCATAGCGGTCGCCGGCTCTGGGTTCCGCCTGACAGGCACCGTTCGGGGCGCCGTCGGCGTCGAACTCGGTGGTCGACGCGCGGAGGAGCAGCGTCGATCGGTTCGCGTCCAGTGTCGGGTCCGTCTCGCCGAGTACCAACTCCCGCCGAGCACAACTCGGGGTCGGGTTGGTCTGCTCGACCTCGAGGCGGAGCGCCGACGACGCCGCGGCCGCACCGAGGCCGCCGTAGGCGTCGACGATCCCTTCGACCGCTGGCCCGCGGAGGTCGAGGACCGTCCAGTCGGACATGGCGACTGCGTCGTCCGGCCCCGTCGGACCGGCAACGTCGCTCGCCGCCGAACGGGGGAGCGACGCGGGAGCGGCGGCGAGGGAGACGTTCTGGGCCGGCGGCTCCCCACGCTCGCCGATAGTGAGTGTGCTGAAGCTTGCTCGCTCCGGAACCGTCTCCGAGTCGTTCCCCGACCACACCGTGAGTCGGTAGACCCCTGGCGCGAGCAAGGTCGGTCGTTCGGACTGGTTCACCACGCGGACCTGGTCGCTCGCGTTCCCCGCGTCGACGACGTTCAGGGAGTCGTTCCCCGCCGCGAAGGTGTTGAAGCGAACCGTCACGCGGTCGTCGCCGCCGTCGGCGAACGCGACCGTCGCTCGGTAGCCGGCGTCCCCGCTGCCGACGACCAGCGTCCCGTGATCCTCGGGGCCGGGCGTGTCGATCGTGATCTCGGCGATCCCACCGCGCCCCGTCGCCGAGTTCGCGACCGTGAAGGTGTAGCCGACGGAGAAGACCGTCACCGAAGCCGTCGCCGTCTCACCGTCGTCCCCGCGGACGGTGAGGTTGTACACGCCGGGACGTTTCTCGGCGAACTCCGCACGGAACGACGCGCCGTCTCCGGGAACCGTGTACTCAGCTTCCCGGTCACGGGTGCCGACGAGGCCGTCGCCGCCGAGGATTCCCACGAGGGTGTCAGCCGGTACGGGCTGACCGTCCCGCGTCGCCGTGATTCTGACGGTGTTCGCGTCGGTGTCGATATCGAGTGTCGTCGTCGATCCGCTCTGCCCGTTCGTGACCGTGTCGTCGGAGAAGCCGCCGTCGATGGCCGGGACTGGGCGGGCGTCGACGGCCGCCGCGGTGGCCGAGGCCGCCGGCGCGAACAGGAGGAGGGTGACCAGAAGGACCGTTCGGGGTCGGAACACGTTGTTCCGGGATTGTCCTGTCGGCAGTTTATTGTTTCGTACCAGTCGGGGCGCCGACGTGTTCGCGGGGCATGAGGTGCTCGAACCGCTGGTCGGCGAGCCACTCACCCAACTGGACCAGTTCGTCACAGGCGGCCTCGAAGATGCGCTCGCCTTTCTCGGCGCTGGCGTCGGTCGGGTCGCCGAAGGCGCCGTTGCCGGAGTTCTCGACCGTGTCGTAGTGGACCCGCGCGCCGTGGCGGGTGTGGCCCGCGCTGCCGAGGTCGGTCAGGCCGCCGTCGCGGGCGTTCTCGAACTCCTCGGCCTTGACCGTCTCCGGGTCGAGGTGCAGCAGCATCGAGGTCTCCTTCGGGCCGGCGTGGGGACCGTTGGTCTCGAAGACCTCGTCGACCAACTCCGGGATCGACTCGTCCCACATCCACGGCGTCGCGAACGCGGTCCCGTCGGCGCGCAGGCGCCGGCCAACTTCCCGGAGGTGCTGTTTGTTGCCGCCGTGGGCGTTGACGAACACCACGCGGTCGATACCGTGGTAGGTGAGGTTCCGAGTGAAGTCCTCCACGTAGTCCCGGAACGAGGCGGGCGAGACCCACATCGTGCCGTGGAACTGTCGGTGGTGGTCGCTGACGCCGATGTTCACCGGCGGCGTACAGACGAACCCGGTTCGCTCGGCGGCCGCACGGGCCAACCCCTGTGCGATCACGTGGTCGGTCGAGAGCGGGAGGTGCGGGCCGTGCTGTTCTGTCGACCCGAGCGGGACGAACGCCACGGGGCCGGCGTCGGCGGTCGCGATGTCGGGCCACGTGTGGTCGGCGAGGTACATACGCGGTCGAGGAGCGGCGGGAACCTAAAGCCACCTTCGCCGGCGAACACCGTCGCCGGGACCGGCTGCCCGAGGCAGTTTCTCGGCGTCGACGCCGTCGATGCCTACCCAGCGTAGCCGGCAGCTAACTTTGCGAGTCCGTCACCAACTGCCCGGAACGATGAACTTCGACGAGTTCACCGGCGAGATACAGCACCGACTCGAACTGCCCGGAACCGGCGAGGCGGTGCGGGCGACGCGGGCAACGCTGATGACGCTCGGCCAGCGCATCCCTGAGGGGAACGCGGAGGACCTCGCCGCGTCGCTCCCGATGGAGATCAAGTGGTACATGACCGGCGCGGTCCACGACCACGGTCAGCGGTTCGACTGGTCCGAGTTCGTCGACCGCGTGAGCGAAATCGAGGGCGTCGAGGGGCAGGAGGCGGCCTACCACTCGCAGGTCGTCATGGACCTCGTCGCCTCGCTGGTACCCCAGTCGGACCTCAGACAGCTCCGCGACGCGCTGCCGGAGAGCGAGGCGGACGAGGACTGGGGGAAGCTGTTCGGCGTGATCGACTCGGGCGGTTGGGAGGCGCGATCCCAGCAGTAGCGCGGTCGTCTTCCTTCCCAACGACCCCGAGAGCCTGCTCGATCGGGTCCGCGCCGAGACCGTCGACGAGCGGGTCCCGACGGCCGTCGACGCCGACTGAGGGACTCGGTGGTCGATGCCACCGCTCAGCGGCCTCTTCGCCACGCTTTTGACGCCTGACCACCGACTCTTACCCATGTTTGGAGGCGGCGGACTGAACCCGCGCAAGATGCAGCAGATGATGAAGCAGATGGGCATCGACGTCGAGGAGCTCGACGCCGAGGAAGTGATCATCCGGACCGGCGACGAGGAGCTCTACTTCGACGGCGCGCAGGTCACCAAGATGGACGCACAGGGCCAGGAGACCTACCAGATCGTCGGCGAGCCGTCCGTCCGGGAGACGGGCGACGCCGAAGCGATCGAGGAGGCAGACGAGGGAGACGACAGCGGCATCCCGGACGCCGACGTGGAGATCGTCGCTCAGCGAGCGGGCGTCACCGAGTCCACGGCCCGGAAGACCCTCGAGGAGAACGACGGTGACCTCGCGGCGGCCGTCTCGGAGCTGGAGTAAGCCGGTGGGTGCGTTTCTGCTGGTTCACGGCGACCGTGAGTACGTACGCCGTCCGGGCGAGGAACTCCAGACCGACCTCGGTGTGCTCGACGTGCCGGAGGACGTGAGCCACGGCGACGAACTGGAGACCCACCTCGGCGAGCCCTTCACCGTCCGGAAGCTTCGGGGCCCGGACCTGTTCGAGCACTTCGAGCGCACCGGCGCGCCGATGATGCCCCGCGACGCCGGGTTGGTGATGGGCCACACCGGCGCCGGCGGCGGCGACCGGGTCCTCGACGCCGGCACCGGGACTGGCGTGCTGACCGCCTACCTCGCCCGCGCCGGCGCCGATGTCACGACCTACGAGACCGACGCCGAGTTCGCGGAGGTCGCTCGCAGCAACATGGAACTGGGCGGGGTCGCCGACCGCGTCGACGTCAGAACGGGCGACGTGACCGAACACCTCGACGAACTGGTCGAGGAGGAACCCTTCGACGTGCTCACGCTCGACACCGGTGACTCGCCGGTCGTCGTCGAGCGCGCCCCGGAACTCCTGACCACCGGCGGGTTCGTCGCGGTTTACTCGCCGTTCGTGGAGTCAGTCCGGGAGACCGTCGAGGCCGCCCGCGACGGGATGACCGACATCCGGACGTTCGAGACGATCCAGCGCCGGATGGACGTGGGCGACCGCGGCACCCGGCCGTCGACGGCCGGCGTCGGCCACACGGGCTACCTCACGTTCGCGAGAAAGGAGTAGTCGTCACCGGTCGGGAGCCGAACTGCCGAAAAGGGGTTTTCTACGGTCTCAGTGGTCGTCCTCGCGCCACTTGTGGCCGCACTCCGTACAGGTGAAAAAGCGCGTCTCGGACTCGTCGGCCGAGCGGATCTGCTTCATCTCGTAGCTGGCACGGTCGTGGCCACACTCCGGACAGCGGACCTTCGTGGTCGGTCCCATCGCCTCCTCACCGACGTCGGACATGTCGACGATCTCGCTCTCCTCCTGTTCCTGTTCGGTGGTCATGCCGGACTCCTCGGCCTCGTTCCGGGACTCGGTGGCGCCACAGCTGCCACAGACCCACTGGTCGTCTTCGGCTTTCATCATCGATCCGCACTCGTCGCAGAACTTCATTGACCGCACCGTAGCGTCCCACCCGGTTTAAGCGGCGGGGTTCGGGTCGGCCCGGCCTCGACGACCCGGTCCCGACGCCCCGGTCTCGATGGAGGCGATCGGCCAGTAACACCGTCGTAACCCGGTGACTCGGGGGTTCGCGAGCGTTGAAGTAGATCCTTCCCCTGGGTAGTATCGTGACGCAACCAGACACACTCACCGAATCGTCCACGACCGCCGCCACGGGGGGTCGCCGATGAGCCTGCTCCAGACCGTGACCCTCGACGGCGCCGCCGGCACCATCTTCCTCCTGACCCGACTCGTGTTCGGCCTCGTGCTCGCGTTCATGGGCCTGAACCACTTCATGGACATCGAGGGGATGTCCGGCTACGCCGCCGCGAAGGGGATCCCCGCGCCGGAGTTCGGCGTGATCGCTTCCGGCGTCATGCTGATCCTCGGCGGCCTCGGCATCGCCGCCGGCGTCTACCCCGTGATCGCGGCGGGTGCGCTCGTCACCTTCTTCCTCGTGGCGACGCCGACGATCCACGACTTCTGGAACGCCGAGGACACCCAGGGTGAGATGACCCACTTCCTGAAGAACGCCGCCCTGCTCGGCGGGTCGCTCGCGTTCCTCGCGCTCGGTGGCACCGAGTGGCCGCTGGCGCTCAACGTCGGCGTCTTCTGAGACCGCCGATCGCTCCCTGAATCCGTCGTTTTCTCACTCGTTCGTTCACGAACTGTCCGTGAGAGCCGCCACACCTCCGGGAGTCGTCGACTTCGACGACGTGACGCCCGGGTCACACTCTTAAGGCGATCCTCTGAGTGATCCCGGTATCCGATGGCACTGGAGTTTCACTTCGTCCTCGTCCTCCTGTTGGTGTACGGGACGAGCTATCTGTTCAAGTTCCTCGAGAACTACGACATCCCGATCCTGTTGGTGGAGATCATCGCCGGGATCGTCTTCGGATCGGTGTTCGGCGTCGTCGACGAGAGCATCGCCGGCTGGGAGTTCTTCACGACGCTCGCGGCGTTCGGCTTGCTCGTGATCATGTTCGAAGCGGGGCTCGAGTTGGACCCCGAGCCGGTGCTGGAGCGACCCAAGACGGTCGGGTTCATGGCGATACTGACGTTCCTGCTCCCGTTCCTCGCCGGCTTCGGCTTCGGCCAGGTGCTCGGGCTGAACTTCTTCGCCTCGTTCTTGATCGGCGTCACGCTCTCGACGACCTCGCTCGGGCTCGTCTACCCGCTGCTCGAGGACTTCGGCTACCTCGACACCGAGCGCGGCCAACTGATCCTCGCGGTCACGGTTCTCTGTGACATTCTCTCGGTCGTCGCACTCGCCTACGGGATCACGCTGACCTCCGACAACCGCGTCCGTGGGACGATCATCGTCACCGGCGCGCTGTTGTTCTTCTTCATCGTCGTCCCGGTGTTCCTCGTCGACTACATCGGGCGGATCATCCCGGAGTCGATCAAGACCAACCCGGTGAAGTTCTCGATCTTCTTCGCGCTGGCGCTGGCGTTCGCCTTCGAGTACATCGGCGTCCACGCAATCCTCGGGGCGTTCTTCGCCGGGCTGATCATCGCCCAATCGACGGAGGACCGTAGCGGCTTCGACATCGAGAAGAACATGAAGCCGGTCGCTGACTTGGTGACGCCGGTGTTCTTCTTCTACGTGGGGATGCAGGCGGCGATCCCGGAGGTCACCCCCTACAACATGCTGATGCTCGGCGGCGTGCTGTTCATCGGGATCGGCTCGAAGATCATCGGCGGCGTCGTCGGTGGGATGGCCCTCGGCCTTGAGGGCCAGACGACGAAGCTGCTGGCCTCCGTGATGCCCGGACAGCTCGCGATGTCGGTCGCGGCGGCCGCCATCGGCCTCAACCGCGGGATCATCGAGCCGAACCTCTACAACTCCCTGATCGTGCTCGCGGCGTCGTCGGTGTTCGTCTCCTCGATCCTGTTCCGGCACTTCTCGGAGCGGGACCGCCGGCAGAACGGCACCACCCGGATCGACGACACGCCGTTCGAGACGAGCCGGTTCGAGTGGGCCGGCTCCGGCTCCGACCGCCTGTAGGACGCCGAGCCGCCGGCCGTTGGCGGCCGGTTCCTACTCGATGTAGGGGCGCTCGATGTCCTCCTCGCCGTCGATGAACCCGCTGATCACGCGGCTCACCCAGTCGAACACCGTGATCAGCGGCGAGAGCAGCCGTTCGACGAGCGAGATGGCGGGCGCGACCGTGAGCGACCACTCGGCGGCGTTGCTCAGCCCGTAAGCCTTCGGGACGATCTCGCCGAAGACCAGCACGAGCGTACTCGTGAGCACGGTCGCCGCGACGACGGCGGCACCCGGGTCGAGCGCTCGGGCGACGATCACCGTAATGATGCTCGATATCGCGACGTTGACCACGTTGTTCCCCACCAGTAGCGTCACCAGCAGCCGGTGGGGGTCCGAACGGAGCGCCGCGAGAACGTGTTCGTTCCCACCCTCGTCGGCGGTGTCGGACTCCACCGGCAGCGAGAAGATCGCGATCTCGGAACTGGAGAAGAAGGCGCTACACGCGAGCAACACGAGCGTCGCCACGGCACCGCCGATGACGATGGGATCGACCATACGGTCCCTCCCGTCCGGGCGTTCATCAAGCCGGCGGCGACTCCCGGAGCGCCGGGCCGTCGACGCCGAGGGCGACGACAGCATCGACGCGGACCCGCACCGACACGTCTAACCCGAGGCGCCGAGCAATCCCGACAGAGATGTCCCACAAAGCCACCGCGCGGGCCCACCCCATTCAGGGCCTCGTGAAGTACCACGGGATGCGCGACACGGAGCTTCGCCTCCCCTACCACGACTCGATCAGCGTCTGTACCGCCCCCTCGAACACGACGACGACCGTCGAGTTCCTCCCCGATGCCGGCGACGACACCTACATCATCGACGGCGAGGGCGTCGACGGCCGCGGCGCCGAACGCATCCGCCACGTGCTCGATCACGTCCGCGACCTCGCGGGCATCGACCACGCGGTCCGAATGGAGAGCGAGAACTCCTTCCCCTCGAACGTCGGCTTCGGCTCCTCCTCCTCGGGCTTCGCAGCGCTGGCGATGGCCGCCAGCGAAGCCGCCGGGATGGACCTCACCCGGCCCGAGATCTCGACGATCGCCCGCCGCGGCTCGTCGTCGGCGGCCCGCGCGGTCACGGGCGCCTACTCCGACCTCTCGGCCGGGCTGAACGACAAGGACTGCCGGTCCCACCGCCTCCCGACGGGCGAGGGCGAGGACGGGTTCGACCCCGAGGAGGACCTCCGGATCGTCACCGCGCTCGTCCCCGCCTACAAGGAGACCGAGGAGGCCCACAAGGAAGCAGAGGCGAGCCACATGTTCGACGCACGGCTCGCGCACGTGCAGGACCAGCTCGTCGAGATGCGCGACGCGCTCCGCGAGGGGAGCTTCCACCGCATCTTCGGCACCGCGGAACACGACTCGCTCTCGCTGACGGCGACGACGATGACCGGGCCCTCTGGCTGGGTCTACTGGAAGCCCGAGACCATCGCCGTGTTCAACGCCGTCCGCGAACTGCGCGAGACCGGCGTCCCGGTCTACTTCTCGACGGACACCGGCGCCTCGGTGTACGTCAACACGACCGCGGAGTACGCCGACGTGGTCGAGGAGAAAGTCGCCGAGACGGGCGTCGAGACGGAAGTCTGGGAGATCGGCGGGCCCGCCGAACTGCTGGATGAAAGCGACGCGCTGTTCTAACCGGCGACCACCGTCATCCCGCCGAACGAGAGCACGGCGAGGCCGACGCCGTAGCAGGCCAGGATCAGGTCCGTCGGCAGTTGTCGCCGGAACCGGGCGTTGACACGCGGTACGTCGTCGCCGGCACCGGGGCCGACGTGGTTGGGTCGCACGTCCCGTACGCCGAAGCCGAAGAGCAGGCAGACGAACCCGCCGAGCATCAGCGCGAACAGCGCGGGCTCGCTGCCCGTCACCAGCGCTACCAGCGTGACCGTGAGCCCCGCGGCGGCGGCGACGCCGTAGAGGAGGACACCGCGTGCGAGTGGCTGCCAATCCATGCACGAGAGACTGTCGGTCAGTAAGTAAGTGTTCGGGCGCGGATAGGTTCCGCGCTATACCAGCTTCATCATCCGCGTCTCGAACTTCCCGACGCGGACCTTCCACCAACCCTGTAGCTCCTCGTCCAGTTCCGGGTCGTCCGTGTCGGCCCGGAGCACGCTTACACCGTCCAGTTTCGCCCGCGAGGCGACGATGGTCACGTCACACTGCCGGATCACGTCGGGCGAGAGTTGTGGGTTCCCGCGGCCGAAGACGAACCCTTGGCCGCCGATGGGGGAGACGACGATGACGTTGTCGTCGCCAAGCGCGTCGAGGATCTCCGCTTCGGTGGCGTCCTTGGCGACCACCTCGCCGTCGCGCCACACGTCGACGCCGATCGGCGAGCCCGCGAAGCCCAGTTCGTCCTTGATCGTCCCGACCGTCGAGCCCGGGCCGAGAACGTAGGTCCGCTCCGGTTCGGCGCGGATGTCGTCGGCGACGCCCGCCGCGAGCGCCTCGACGGTGCCGCCGCCGAGCTGTTTGGAGGACTGCATCGCCTCGGCGACGGGCACCCGCGCGACCGCCCGGAGTTCGGGGTTGACCTCGCCCTCGCGGTATTCGTCCTCGTTGATGTCCATGACCTCCCGGCGCTCGGTGCGCTCGTAGCTCGCGAGGATGTAGGCGGCGTCCTCCGGCGAGACGGCGAACACCGAGGAGTAGACCTTCACGCCCGCCGGGATCCCGAGCATCGGCGTGTCGGTCCCTTCGAGGGCTTCGGCCACGTCCGCGGCGGTGCCGTCGCCGCCGACGAACAGCACCAGATCGACGCCGGCGTCGAGGAAGGCGTCGACGGCGGCGCGGGTGTCGGCCGACCTCGTTTCGTCGGCATCGGGTTCGCCGAGTACGTCGGGTTCGTAGCCCGCCGCACGGACCGCCGACTCGCCCATCGGGTCGCCCCACGTGGAGATCTCGGCGTCGGGCAGTCGCTCGGCGAGTTCGGCGAGCGCGCGTTCGGCGCGCTGTGGGGCGCGGGGTTCGGCGCCGCGTTCGCGGGCCTCCGCGACCTTCCCGTCGGTCCCTTTCAGGCCGACGCGGCCACCCATACCCGCGATGGGGTTGAGGACGAAGCCAACGTGCATACGGGCCGTTGGCGGGGCGGTGGGAAAACGGGTCCGGAGACGGCGACACGGTCCGGGGCGGCGCCGTCGACGGCGTGTGACCGTGACGGGGGCACGAAGAAGACCACCAAAGCTAAGCGCCGGTCGGTCCAATCGCGGGCTATGCTTCAGACCTCCGTCGAGGGTGTCTCGCTCGATCCCGCGCTGACCGGCGGCGTCGCACTCCTGTTGTCGGTCGCGTTCGTCGTGGCGTGGACGATGGCGTTCTACCGCTAGTCAAGCTTCGACGCGCTCGTCGAGCCACTCGGCCGCGCGGCGGGCCTCGCTGGGCTCGGTCGCGGTCACTTTCAGCGTCACCGACTCCCCCGGGTAGGAGCCGACGCTGACCTCGAAGCGCTCCTGTACCTCCGAGAGCCGGTCGAGCAGCGCGCTCTCTGGCTCGCTGGTCTCGACGCTCTCGACGTAGGTGCGCTCGCCCTCGAACTCCTCGGCGACGCCGGCGAACATCGCGTGCATCTCGTCGGGCACGCCGGGGAACACGTAACAGGACTCCACGACGGCGCCCGGCGCAACACCCTCGGTGTTGTGGAGCGGCCGCGCGTCGACGGGGAGTTCGGCTGTGCCGGTCGCCAGGTCGTCTGCCGCGTAGCCGCCTTCCGCCTCCAGCCACGCGAGAGCCTCCTCGTTCGGCGCTACCTCGCGGCCGAATGCGGCGGCGACGGCGTCCATCGTGACGTCGTCGTGGGTCGGGCCGAGGCCGCCGGTGACCAGCACGGCGTCGTACTCGGCGTGGTACTCGTTGACGACGCGGGCGATGTCGCTCACGCGGTCCGGGACGGTGGTGACCCGTTCCACGTCGACGCCGCGGTCGTCGAGGGTCCCACAGAGCCACGTCGCGTTGGTGTTCTCGGTGTCGCCGGTGAGCAGTTCGTCGCCGACGGTCACGATGGCGGCATCCATTACCCGGGCGTAGGCGCGAGCGGGCCAAAAGCCCGACGGCGGCGGTGGGCTCCCGTCGCTCCGTCGACGCCGATCAGGCCGAGACCACCGCGTAACAGTTCCCGCTCGAAAGCTCCCACTCCAGTAGCTCCAGATCGCTGTCTTCCAGGTCGCGTTCGAACTCCTCGGGGTCGTAGACGTGGTAGAACCGCCCCACCGTCTCGCCGCCGGGCAGGGTCCAGTCCACCTCCGTGTCCAGTCCCGAGCCGTCGGTATCCTCGTCGTCGAACGTCGAGTGTTCGGTGCTCCACGCGCTCACGAGCGCACGGCCGCCCGGCACGAGGGTGCGAGACAGTTCGTTCAGGCTGGCCAGTCGCCGCTCGCGGGGCCGCAGGTGGTGGAGCGTGGCGACGTAGACCGCGAGGTCGACGGTGTCGGTCCGCAGCGGGATCGCCGCGGCGTCGCCGGCGACGAGGTCCGGGTCGAACCCGCGTTCGGCGGCGCGGCTCGCGGCTTCGGCGAGCAGCCCCGTGCTTGCGTCGACGCCGACGACGCGGTCGGCGTGGGACGCGAGGGTCTCGGCGTGACGGCCGTTCCCGCAGCCCAGGTCGAGTGCGAGGTCACCCGAGCGCCCCTCGAGGAACGACTCGATCTCGGGCCAGGCGTACTCGCGGGTCTTCGAGAAGTGCGCGGCGATGCGGTCGTAGGTGTGGCCGGCGTGGGTCATGGCTGGATCGAGGGGTGGCTACAGGAAGACGAACGCGATGACGGTCAGGGTCAACAGGACGACGACGTGTTTGGCGCCGTCGGAGAGCGATCCCTCGCCCAGTTGGCCCGCGACGAGCCCCGAGAAGACCGCCTGCATCACGGCGGCGTGGAAGAACAACAGCGTGTAGGCGGCCGTATCGACGGTCCCGAGGCCGCTGAACACGCCGCCCGTGACCCCGCCGGGGACGCCGCCGCTCCCGACGCCGCCGAGCTCCGCGTTGTCGATCGCCGGGATGAACGACGAGGAGAGCGCGAACACGATCCCGATGAAGACGAAAAAGGAGATGTAGATCACCATCATGTACGTCAGCATCTCCTGTCGTCGCTCGCGTTGGAGCCGACGGCTCGCCCGGGCCTCGTCGGCGGCGATCTCCAGAACGGGGGCGATCTCGCCGCTGGCGGCCATCGCGTTCGTGATCAGCACCGTCGCCCGGGTCATCATCGGCGAGTCGATCCGGCGCTCCATCCGGCGGAACGCCGCCCGCACGTCGGCGCCCCAGCGGACGTCCTGCCAGGCACGCTGGAGTTCGGGGGTCATGGCGTCGAGGTCGGACCGGGTGAGTCGCTCCATGCTCTGGACGATGCTGACGCCGGCGTCGTTGATGCTCGCCAGCCGGTCGATGAAGTCCGGGATCACCTTCTCGATCGCCCGTACCCGTCGTTTGTGGATCTCGTACAGGAGCGCGAACACGCCGGTTCCGAACAGCGTCGCCTCGACGAGCGGCGTGTCGATTGTTCGCAGCGCCGCGAGCGGGGCGATCGGGATCGAACCACTCCGGAGGCCGACCCAAACCAAGCCGACCGGGACGGTGAGGACGAAGCTGTACTCGGGGTTCCGCAGGACGAGTTCGCCGGGGCTCCGGAGCCAGCCGAGCACCGACTCGAAGCGGTCGTAGGCGGCGAGGCGCTCGCGGCTGGCCCCCCAGCCGTCGTCGACCGTCGACGCCTCGACGCCGCCGTCAGTGACCGGGTCGTCGACGTCGGTGACGCCGCTGATTTCGATCGACGGGATCTCGTCGCGTTCGCCGCCCAGTGTGCCGCTGATCGTCTTAGTGGTGCTGTTGATGTAGGCGATGAAGGCCACGCTCGCCAGCGGGATGCCGAGGTAGACCACGACCCGCAACAGCGCCAGCGTGTCCTGCAACACCAGCCCGATCACGACGAGGATGGTGATGAAAAACAGCGGGCCGGCGACGAACACCGTGACGTACGCCTCGGCGAACGTCGACAGCAAGTCGAGGTACTGGCGCTGCTGGGCCTCCGCCTCCTCCTGATAGCGGTCGTACTGGCCCTTGAGGAAGTTCGAGAGCGACTGGCCCGACCCCAGAACCGACGCGAGGTTCTCGCCGAACTCCTCCAGGCTCTCGCTGGGTGTCCGACTGGCCATGCGGTCGAGCGCGCTCAGCACGTCGGTGCCGAACGTGTTCATGTCCCGGACCGCGACGCCGATTTCGACGGCGGCCTCCCCGTACACCTCTCGGTTCCGTGTCAGGGTGTCCAGGATCGCCGGGAACGCCATCCCCGACCGCGAGAGCGCGTAGACGAAGGCGATCGTTCGGGGGAGGGTGGCCTCGATCGCCGTCGCTCGCGTGTCGGCGCGCTCGTCCAGCATCGCCCACCGGAAGTAGTAGACGCCGAACGCCAGCGCGGTGCCGACGGTCGCGCTGAAGACGAACACTAGCGTGAACAGCTCCGTGAGCGCAAGTTCGGTCACCTGAGTGAGGTCCGAGAGGAACCCCAGCGCGGCCGGTAGCTGTGCTCGGACCGCCTCGCCGCTGACCTGGAGCACGAACAGGAGCGCGGCGGCGCCGTAGACGCCGAAGATGCTACCGCTGACTCCCAGCAGGAGGCTGTACAGCAGCGTCCGTGCGGCGTAGACACGGTGGGTCGTCTCGACGTGGGCCGCCCGCAGTCGGGACTGCTGGTCCTGTTTCCGCGGGCTCTCGTTGGCGACGTACTCCCCGAACAGCGAGAGCGCGGCCCGGGAGACGAGCAGTCGGGTCGGGCGACTCACCTGCTCGAGCGCCAACGGGAGCACGACCGCGACGGCGAGTAGGAGCGGCAGAACCCAGAGCATCACTCCACCGCGTCGGCGAGGTCGTCACCCGCCGAGAGGTCGACGTCGGCGGCCTCGACGCGCTCCATCACCCGCTCGGGGTGGGCGTAGTACTCGTTGATCAGCGCCGTGAACGCCCGGTAGTCGGTGATACCGCGCTTCTGGAGGAACTCGAGGAACCGCTCGCGGTTGCGGACCTCTTCGAGCAGTTCCGACCGACTCCACCCTCGCTCGTCCTGTATCTCGTCGAGTAGCGACGAGTCCTGTCGACGGACGGTGTCGGTGTCGGCCTCCCACCGGAACGACGCGGAGTAGTCGAGTTCGCCGGTACGCTGGTCGATGCCCCCGATCTCGCCGATGGTCTTGGCGCGGCGGACGCGCTCCTCGCCCTTCCGGGTCAGCACCTGAATGGAGATCATGTCGAGGCTCTGGACCATCGCCCGCGGGACGTTGATCGGCTCGTTCTCCAAGCGGTTGATGACCGTCTGGATGGAGTCGGCGTGCATCGTCGAGAACGTCGTGTGGCCGGTGTTCATCGCCTGAAACAGCGTCACGGCCTCCTCCCCGCGGACCTCGCCGACGACGATGTACTCCGGCCGGTGGCGCAGCGCCGAGCGCAGCAGGTCGTACATGTCGATGTCGGTCCCCTCGTCGAGTCGTTCCCGGGTGACCGAGGAGAGCCAGTTGTCGTGGTACAGCGAGAGTTCGCGGGTGTCCTCGATGGTGAGCACCTTCGCCCGCGGCGGGATGAACATGGAGACGGCGTTCATCGAGGTGGTCTTCCCCGACGCCGTCCCGCCGGCGAAGATGAGCGACTTGTTGTGCTCGATGCAGAGCCAGAAGTACGCCATCTCGCCGATAGTGAACGTCTCGTAGTTGATCAGGTCGATGGGTGTGAACGGCTCCTCGGCGTACTGTCGGATGGTGAACGCCGACCCGCGGGGGGTGACCTCCTCGCCGAGGGCGAGTTCCGCACGCGAGCCGTCGGGGAGCGTTGTCTCCACGATGGGGTCGCCGACGGAGATGTGGCGGCCGGACTGCTGGGCCAGCCGGATGACGTAGTTGTCGAGGGCCTCGGCCTCGAAGACGACGTTCGTCTCGATGTCGGTGTAGTCGTCGTGGTAGACGAAGATTGGGAGGTCGTAGCCGTCACACGAGATGTCCTCGATGTGGTTGTCGTTGAGCAGCGGGTCGACCTTCCCGAACCCGCGGAAGTCCCGGACGAGGTAGTAGAGCAGGGAGTGGAACGTCCCCATGTCCGCCTCGACGCCGTACTGTTCGAGCAGCCCCGAGAGCTCCTCCCGGAGGGTCTCCTCGTCGGCGTCGGTCTGGGAGGCGCGGTAGAGCAGCGGGTCGCGGATGTCCTCGACGACACGGCGCAGCAACAGCGTCTCGAACTCGTCGAGGTCCGGTTCGACGGCGTGGTACATGTGCTCGCTGGCGTCGGGGTCGTGGGTGATGACGACGTAGGCGTAGGGGGCGTTGACCCAGTAGCGGTCGACCTCCTCGTGGCCCTCGGGTACCTCGAAGACGGCGAGGGGGCCGTCCTCGCCGGGGCGGAACGGCCGGGTCTCGAGTTCGGAGCCCCGAAGCATCTCCACGGTTCGGGAGATCCGGCGCCTGAGGTCCGATAGCGTGTCTCCGAAGTCGGACCCGTCGATAAGCTCCCCCGACATGCCGTAGTTGTCTGGGCTACCGGTGGGGCGGACTTAAATGTGTGCGCCCCGGCCGAACGCCAGTCCGGGCGGGAATTTTCGGCGGGCAACGTGCGTCCCGGGAGGCCGGTCCGCCGGCTCGCCATCGGCGCGGTCGAGACCACACACGGGCGTCACGGTTTTAGGTGCTCATCGCTAACTATCGGCCATCGAATGAGGCGCGACTACTTCGAACTTGACGTGACGAACGTCGATTGGGCGGAGGCGGGAGGCGCCCCCGCCCAGCCGCTGGTCGAGATCGAGTTCAGCGGCCCGGAAGAGATGCTCCGGGAGCGCCTCAGCGACGCCGACGGCGACCTGCTCGCCGGCGAGGACGTCGACGTGGCGTTCCGGCTGCAAGAACCCCTCGCGGGCGAGGGGCCCGCCCCCGGCGTCGTCTCCGTGACCAACCGGGTGACCGGCGAGTACGTCCTCGAACTCAACGAGACCGCCGACGACGTGTTGCGGTTCATCGACGCCGCCCGCGAGTTCGGCGAGAACGACGAGGACGGCGGCTACCGCGCCGTGCTGTCGGTCGACGGCGAGGAACTGGTCAGCTACGAGAAGGGGACGTTCCTCGTCTACGACGCGGACGGGGAGTTCCTCCGCGAGGAGAGCCTGATCCCGCCGGGCGTCGAACTGTAGCCCGGCCGTTTCAGCCGGGCTCAGCCCGGCACCACGCTCAACAGGTCCGAGAGCCGCAGGTGAAGGCCCCGGAGGATCTCCAGCACGTACGGCGAGGCCTGCAGACTGGCCCCGAGTGCGAGCACGCCGGCGCCGGCGCCGCGGAAGAACTCCGTCTGCCGGCGCGCCGCGGTGACTTCCTCCCCGAGCCACTCGTACAGCGTCGACTCGTCAGCGATCCAGTCGAAGGCGTCGGCGTCGAGGCGAGTCCGGAGGCTCACGTCCGCGTACATCGCCGGCGGGTCCGCGACGTAGAGGACACACAGCATCGGGTCCTGCTCGCCGGGGTGGTCGTCGAAGACGAACGACTGTGGCACCGCCGAGAACTCGCCGTCCCAGCGCTCCTCGACGACGTTCATCACCTGCTCGAAGTGTGAGTCCTGTCTGTCGATCCGGCCGGTGTCGAGCAGTTGGCGCCGCCCCTCCTCGAGTTCGGTCGCGCGAACGCCCTGTCTGAGAACGGGGAGGTTCGGCGGCGTGACGAAAAACCGACCCGCGAGCACGTCCGGGGTCGCCATCATGAACGCCCCCGCCATCTCCAACAGGAGTCCGACGGGAATGATGTACGCCCCGAGGTCAGCCATGTCCGGCTAACTCGGGAGAGGAACAAATAGTCCGGGGGCGGCGGGGTCAGCGTGTGTCGCCGACCCGTTCCCGGACTCGACTGTCGACCCGCCACGCGACCGGAACGCTCAGCAGCGTGAGCAGGGCGCCGATGGTCGCGAGCCCTCGCCAGTCAGTCAGCGCGAGTGGGACCCCGACACCGAGCAGCCCGAACTGGAGCGCCGAGCGCCGGTCGCCACCGCGGTACATCGAGACGGCGACAACGAGAGTCACGCCCCCGGCGACGACGCCGACGACGAACTGTGTAGGGATGGCCGTACCCGCGAGACGTAGCTGTGGGACCTCGGCGAGTGTGGACGCGACGAGGAGCGTCCCGGCGGCGATGGCCGCGAGGAAGCCGAGTCGGATGGCGTTGGAGGGCATCGCCCGGCCGTTCGTCGCTCGTGTGGAAAAACCGTCCGCCGGTGCTCAGTTCCCGCGGCCCTGCAGTTTCTCCTCCTCGGGCAGGCTGGCGTTCTCGTCGCCCTTCATGCCGCCGCCCACGTCGGAGGCGATCTCCAGAAGCGCCTCGGGGTCGTCCCAGTTGTTCACCGCTTCCACGATGGCCTCGCCCATCTTCTCGGGGTTCTCCGCGCCGAAGATCCCGGAGCCGACGAAGATGCCGTCACAGCCGTGGTACATCATCAGCGCGGCGTCGGCGGGCGTCGCGATCCCGCCGGCCGCGAAGTTCACGACCGGCAGCCGGCCGAGGTCCGCGGTCTCGTGGACGAGTTCGCGGGGGGCCTCGTTCTCGCGAGCCCACATCTCCCGCTCCTCGTAGTTCATCCCCGAGAGCTTGCGGATCGCGCTCTTGATGTTCCGCTGGTGGTGGACGGCTTGGTTCACGTCGCCCGTGCCCGCCTCGCCCTTGGTTCGGATCATCGCCGCGCCCTCGTCGATGCGCCGGAGCGCCTCGCCGAGGTTCCGTGCGCCACAGACAAAGGGCGCGGTGAAGTCGCGCTTGTCGATGTGGTACTTCTCCTCGGCGGGGCTGAGCACCTCGCTCTCGTCGACCATGTCCGCGCCGGCGGCCTCCATGATCTCGGCTTCGGTGTGGTGGCCGATCCGGACCTTGCCCATGACGGGGATCGACACCTCGTCGGTGATCTCGGCGATCTCGCCGGGATCGGCCATCCGGGCGACGCCGCCGCGCTTGCGGATGTCCGCCGGGACGGCTTCGAGGTGCATCACCGCGACGGCACCGGCGTCCTCGGCGATCCGGGCCTGTTCGCGGTTCACCACGTCCATGATGACGCCGCCTTTCTGCATCTTCGCGAAGCCGCGCTTCACGAGGTCGGTGCCCCGCTTGAGGTCCTCGATATCGTCCACTTCGTCCATACTCGTACTAGCGCCGGACGGGTCTTAAGAGAGGTGGCTTCGGCCCGTCCGGCCGGAAGCGCCCAGCGGGGTGTTCAAGTGGGTCCGAGTGCATCCCCCGAGTGTGGTTTCCACCCTCCGACGCTTCCTCGCTACCGTCGTCTACGGACTCGCCGTCCTCCTCGGCGGCAGCCTCCTCGTCCCGTCCCCGACCCACCCGCTGATCGCTGTGCCAGTTCTCGCTGGTGGGGCGTCGCTCGTCCACGCGGTCGAAACCCACCACCTCGACGAACTCGGGTACGCCATCGCCGGGATGTGGGCTGCCGTGTTGGCGCTCTCCGTCTCGGCCGGCGTCGTCGGCACCGTTGGGGGCGGACTCGACCCGCTGGTGTCCGTTCCGCTCGCCAGCGTCCTCGGCACCGTCGCCGTCGCTGCGGTCCTCGTCGCGGGCTATTTGGTGGCCGTTCGACGGGCCGATGGAGGGTCGCTTTCCGATCACGGGTAGCGCCCCCGGTCCGATAGCTCACGCCCGGCACCGGCAGCCCTATGGCGCACCCGCCCACTCCCACACCCATGACCCTGCCGGGGCTACTCCCCCGATCACGCCTCCCCGACCGCGACGCGCTCCCGCGCTGGCTGGCACCGCTCCCGCGGGCCGTCGAGGACTTCGGCCTGCGGGCGGTCTGGATCGTCGTCCTCACCAACCTCGTCGGCACCGCCTTCGGCTTCTGGTACTACGGCTTCCACCCGCTGCCGCTCTCTGACCCCTTGATCACCGGGCAGTTCGCCGCCGAACCCGCGCTTCTCTGGCCGTTGATCCCCGACAGCCCCGTCGCGACGCTGTTCATCGCGCTGGCGTTCGGCGTGTGGGCGCTCGGCCGGAACAGCGAGTACCTGAACTCGCTGGCCTTCTTCGGCTGCTGGAAGCTCGGCCTCTGGACGCCGTACGTGCTGCTGACCTTTTCGGACGCCTTCCGCGCCGTCAACCCCCTGCCGATGTACCTCTTCCTCCTGTTCAGCCACCTCGCCATGGTGGTGCAGGCGTTCGTTCTCCACCGGGTTTCCGACTTCCCGGTGCGAGCGGTGGCCGTCGCCGTGCTCTGGTACGGGGTCAACGACGTGGTCGACTACTTCGTCCCCGTCATCGGGACGCCCCACCACACGCTGATCCCCGGACAGACGATCGGTGCCGACGGGTTCCTCACCCACCCGACAGGGATTCACAGTCTCGCGGCTGTCGGCGCGGTGGTGCTGACGCTCACGGCGACGTTCCTGACGCTGGCCACGCGAGTGAAGAAGCTGGAAGACGCGACGGCTTAGAGCCGGGAGACCACGGCGGCGGCGACCTCGTCGGTCGTCGCCGTCCCGCCGAGATCCGGCGTTCGCGGTCCCTCCTCGAGCGTTCGTTCGACTGCCGAGCGCACGCGGGCGCCCTCGTCCTCGTAGCCCAGGTGTGTGAGCAACATCGCCGCGCTCAGGATCGCTGCGGCAGGGTTGGCGACGCCCTCACCGGCGATGTCCGGCGCAGTGCCGTGGACCGGCTCGAACAGCGCGTTGTCGGCGCCGACGTTCGCCGAGGGGAGCAGGCCCAGCCCGCCGACCAGCCCCGCGGCGAGGTCCGAGAGCACGTCGCCCGCGAGGTTGGGACAGAGGACCACGTCGTACTGGGTCGGATCGAGCAACAGCTTCGTCGCCAGCGCGTCCATCAGTTCGGTGTCGTAGTCGGCGCCGCGCTCGGCAGCGACGGCGTCGACGGCGTCGAGGAAGCGCCCGTCGGTGGTCCGCATCACGTTCGCCTTGTGGGTGACGGTCACGTCGGCGTCGTGCTCGTCGGCGTAGGCGAAGCCGAACTCCGCGATCCGCCGGGAGGCCGACTCGGTGACGACTCGGGTAAGCGTCGTCACGCCCTCGCCGAGGTCGCTCTCGATGCCCGAGTAGACGCCCTCGGTGTTCTCCCGGACGAACACGAGGTCGGTCTCGGGCCGGAGCGCGTCGACGCCGGGGTACGCCCGGGCCGGCCGGACATTGGCGAAGCTGCCGACGGCCTCCCGTAGGGGGAGGATCACGTCGGCGGCCGTCTCGCCGGCGGCGCCGAACAGCGTCGCGTCGGCCGCTTCGACGGTTTCGACGGTCGAGTCGGGGAGCGGCGTTCCCTCCCGCTCGGCGACGGCGTCACCGGCCTCGGCCTCGGTGAAGGCGAACGACGGCTCGGTCGCTTCGAGCACACGAACGGCCGCGGGGACGACCTCCCGTCCGATCCCGTCGCCCGGAATAATCGCGATTTCGTCGGTCATGGATCGGTGTAGGGGAGGGACTCGGCGGTGGCGGCCACCTCCTCGGGGTTCGATCCCAGCAGCGCGGTGGTGTCCCACTGGCCGGCGACGAGGGACTGGCGCTGGGCCGGGTCCACGTCGGCGTCGATCTCGGTGTCGTCGTACGCGACCGTCTCCTCGGCCACGTCGACGGTGATTTCGGCGTCGGGGTGGGCTTCAACGTGGTCCTGTAGCGTCTCGATCGACTCGGCGTCGGCAGTGACCGTCGGGATCCCCAGCGCGAGGCAGTTGCCCGCGAAGATCTCCGCGAACGACTCGCCGACGACGGCGTCGATACCCCAGCGCATCAGCGCCTGGGGCGCGTGTTCCCGCGAGGAGCCACAGCCGAAGTTCGCGTTCACCACGAGCACCGAGGCGTCCCGGAACCGGTCGTCGTTGAACGGGTGGTCCGTCGGGTTCTCGGCGACTTGTCCGCCCTCGCCGTCCGGGCCGGCGGTCTCGTAGCGTTGGTCGAAGAAGGCGAACTCCCCCAGCCCCTCGAAAGTGAGCACCTTGAGGAAGCGTGCGGGGATGATCTGGTCGGTGTCGATGTCGTTGCCGCGGACGGGGACACCCGTCCCGTGGACCGTCTCGACCGCGGGGGCGTCGACGGCGTCACCGCCACCGTCGTGGCCGTCGTCGTCCGATATGCCGCTCATCGGGCCACCTCCGGGGCGGCGTCGAGTTCGCGCACGTCGGTCAGTTCCCCCGTCACCGCCGCGGCGGCGACCATCTCGGGGCTCATCAGCACCGTCCGACCGTCGGCGCTCCCCTGCCGACCGACGAAGTTCCGGTTCGAGGAGGAGGCACAGACCTCGTCGCCGACGAGTTGGTCGTCGTTCATCCCGAGACACATCGAACAGCCCGCGCCGCGCCACTCGAAGCCGGCCTCGCGGAACACGTCGTCCAGCCCCTCGGCTTCGGCGGCGGCTTTCACGCGCTGGCTGCCCGGAACGACGAGCCCGCGGACGTCGTCGGCGACCTCGCGGCCCTCGACGATATCGGCGGCCGCGCGCAGGTCCGAGAGCCGCGCGTTCGTACACGAGCCGAGGAACGCCACGTCGATCGGGAAGCCGGCCATCGGCTCGCCGGGGTCGACGCCCATGTGGGCCTGTGCGCGCTCGGCGACGGCGCGGTCCTCGGGAGGGAGGTCGGCCGGTTCGGGCACCGGCTCGGAGATCCCCGCCGTCTGGCCCGGCGTCGTTCCCCACGTCACGGTCGGCTCGATAGCCGAGGCGTCGATGGTCACCACGTCGTCGTAGGTCGCGTCGTCGCCCGATCGGATCGCCTCCCAGTACTCCTTCAGTTCGGCGAACGTCTCGGGGTCGCTCTCGAACGCGTCGGTGTCGCGGAGCCACTCGTAGGTGGTCTCGTCGGGTTCGACGTAGCCCGCGCGGGCGCCGCCCTCGATCGACATGTTGCAGACGGTCATCCGCCCCTCCATCGAGAGCGACTCGACCGCCGGGCCGCCGTACTCGTAGACGTAGCCGACGCCGCCGTCGGTGCCGAGTTCGCCGATGATCGTGAGGATCAGGTCCTTCGCGGAGACCCCCTCCCCGAGTTCGCCCGTCACCTCGATCCGGCGCACCGCCTGCTTCTCCATGGCGACGGTGCCGGTGGCGAACACGTCCCGGATCTGGGAGGTCCCGATCCCGAACGCCAGCGCGCCGAAGGCGCCGTGGGTCGCCGTGTGGGAGTCCCCACAGACGACGGTCATTCCGGGCTGGGTCAGCCCCTGCTCCGGGCCGACGACGTGAACGATCCCCTGCCGGCCGGTGTCGGGGTGGTCGAACGTCAGCCCGGCCTCGGCGACGTTCTCCTCCAGTTCGCTCATCATCGCCTCCGCCGCGTCGTCGCCGTAGGGACGCTCGCGGTCGGCAGTTGGAACGATATGGTCCGCCGTCGCGTGCGTGCGCTCGGGGTAGGCGATGTCGAGGCCGCGCTCCTCCAGCATCCCGAACGCCTGCGGACTCGTGACCTCGTGGATGAGGTGGAGGCCGACGAACAGCTGATCCTGTCCGCTGGGGAGCCGACGGACGCGGTGGCGGTCCCAGACCGCGTCGTAGAGCGTCCCCTCGCTCATACGGCGTCCTCGCCTGCCTCCTCCTCTTCCTCGGCGGCCCCCTCGTCGCCCCGCGTGTACACCTCGTTCGTGCTCGGGGCGTCCTCGCGGGGCGTGTGGTCGACCTCGCCCATCGGTTCCTCGTCGGCGTCCTCCTCGGCGTCTTTGGCCTTCGACCCCGCGGAACCGCCGTCGACGACGGCGACGCGGCCGCGCTGGTACACTTGGGAGTCGCCGAAAGTCTCGCCGGTCTCGGGGTTGGTGTGGCTAACCTCGCCCATCGTTCGGGCCTCGGTCTCGCTTCGGTCGGTTCGTCGTCGGTTCGATCGGTCGTCTGCGTCGGTGTGTCGGGTCATTGGTTCAGTCGTCAGCGGGCGCGTTGGCTGGCTCTCGGTTCCCCTCGCTCCACGCGAACAGCGCGCGGAGTTCCTCCCCCACGTCCTCGATGTCGTGGGCCTTCTCGGCGGCGCGGCGCTGGCCGTAGGACGGCCGGCCGGCCTGGTTCTCGGTGATCCACTCGCGGGCGAACTCCCCGTTCTGGACCTCCTCGAGGACGGTCTCCATCCGCTCGCGGGTGTGGTCATCGACCACTACCTCGCCCCGGGTCAGCCCGCCGTACTCGGCGGTGTCGGAGACGGAGTCCCACATCTCGCCCATCCCGCCCTCGTAGAGCAGGTCGACGATCAGTTTGAGTTCGTTCAGACACTCGAAGTAGGCCATCTCGCGGCTGTAGCCCGCGTCGGTCAGGGTCTCGTAGCCCGCCTTCACGAGTTCGGTGACGCCGCCACAGAGCACCGCCTGTTCGCCGAACAGGTCGGTCTCGGTCTCCTCGCGGAACGTCGTCTCGATGACGCCCGCCCGGGTGCAGCCGATGGCGGCGGCGTAGGCCAGCGCCTCGTCGTGGGCGTCACCGGTCGCGTCGCGGTACACGGCGAGCAGGCCGGGCGTCCCCTCGCCCGCGGCGTACTGCCGGCGGACGATGTGGCCCGGCCCCTTCGGTGCGACCATCGTCACGTCCACGTCCTCTGGCGGCTCGATCTGGTCGTAGTGGATGTTGAACCCGTGGGCGAACTGGAGCGTGTCGCCCGGGTCGAGTTCGGGCGCGATCTGTTCGTACACGGCCGGCTGGACGTTGTCCGGCACGAGCACCGAGACGATGTCGGCGGCCGCCGCGGCCTCCCGGGGCGTCCCGACGGTGAGTCCGTCCTCGCGGGCCGCCCGGCGGGAGGCCGAGTCCTCGCGCAGGCCGACGATCACGTCGACGCCGCTCTCGGCGAGGTTCTGGGCGTGGGCGTGGCCCTGGCTCCCGTAGCCGAGCACCGCGACCGTCTTCTCCTCGATGTTGCTGTGCGCCGCGTCGTCGTCGTGGTAGATGGTGTTCTCAGTCATCGTCGGTCGGCGTTTCAGGCGCCGTCGTCGTGGTCCGTCGGTCAGTCGCGCTGTTCGTCGTCCCGGTCGTGGAACTCGCCTGTCGCTCGTAGCGGTCGGCCTCGGCGTCGGTCGTCCACTCGGTCCCGCGGGCCAGCGCCCCCGTGCCCGTGCGGGTGAGCTCCCGGACACCGAAGCGCTGGAACGCCTCGACGGCCCGGTCGACCTCGCTCGAACTGCCGGTGACCTCGACGGTCACCGTCCCCGGCTGGGCGTCGAGCACTTCGCCGTCGAACATCTCGACGACGGACTCGACGGCGGCGGGCCGGTCGTCGTGGACCTTCAGCACCGCCAGCTCCCGCCGGACGGCGTCCCGGCCCAGTTCGCGGACCGAGATCACCGGCACGAGCTTCTCCAACTGCTTCTCGACCTGCCGGACCCCCGGCTCGGGCTCCTCGATGGTCAGGGTCATCCGGGCGGTCTCTGGGTTCGTCGTCGGCCCGACGGTCAGGGAGTCGATGTCGAACTGCCGCCGGCTGACCAGCCCCGCGACCTCGGCCAGCACCCCCGGCTCGTGTTTCACGAGAGCGGAGATGGTGGTCCGGCGGGCCGGGTGGCTGGCCTCCGCCTCGGGGTCGATCCGGACCCCCTGTTTCGATCGGCGCCCGCTGGGCCGGGGTCGGTCGGTCGGTTCCGGCCCTGCCAGCCCCTCCCGTTGCGCGCCCCGGTCGGCCTGCGTCGGTCGGTCGTCCCAGCCGGCGTCGGCGTCGTCGCTCATAGCTGGTCCTCCGCCAGCGCGAACCCGCTGTTGTCGCCGCCGCTCTCGACCATCGGGTAGACGTTCTCCCGAGGGTCGATCCGGGCGTCGACGACCGACGGCCCGTCGTGGGCGAACGCCGCTTCGAGGGTGTCCGCCACCTCGTCGTACGTCTCCAGGGTGAACCCCTTCGCGCCGAACGCCTCGGCGATGGCGGCGAACTCGGGCACCCAGCCGTACTCCGAGGCGGTGTGGCGCCCCTCGAAGAAGGCGTCCTGCCACTGCCGGACCATCCCGATCGCCTCGTTGTTGAGTACGATCACGGTCACGTCGAGGTTCTCGCGGGCCGCGACAGAGAGCTCCTGCAGCGTCATCAGGAACGAGCCGTCGCCCTCGAAACAGACCACCTCCCGGTCGGGCGCGGCGAGCTTGGCACCGATGGCGGCCGGCAGGCCGTAGCCCATCGTTCCCAGCCCGTGGCTGGCGACCCAACTCCGGGGGTGGCGGAACGTCCAGTACTGGGCGGCCCACATCTGGTGCTGGCCGACGCCGGCGGTGACGACGGCGTCGTCCGGCGTCGCCGCGTCGGCGGCCTCGACGACGAACTGCGGTTTGAGCGGCTCGTCCTCCGGCGCCGCGTACGTCATCGGGTAGTCGTCCTGCCACTCGCGACACTGCTCGCGCCACGCCGCGTGGCGGTCACTGCCGGTGTCGGTCTCGCTCCCGTCGCTCGACCCAGTCGCCATCGCGTCGTGCATCTGCTCGATGACGGCGGCGGCGTCGCCGACCAGCGCGTGGTCGGCCTCGACGTTCTTGGATATCTCCGCGGCGTCGATGTCGGCGTGGATCACCGTCGCGTCGGGCGCGAACGTCTCGACGCCCCCGGTCAGCCGGTCGTCGAAACGCGTGCCGACCGCGAACAGGCAGTCGGTGTGGGACACCGCCATGTTGGCGGCGCCGGTGCCGTGCATTCCCGCCCACGAGAGGCAGCGCTCGTCGTCCTCGGGGACGGTGCCGATGCCCGGCATCGTCGTCACCACGGGCACGTCCGCTTCATTGACGAACGCCCGGAGTTCCTCGCTTGCCTCCGCCTTCACCACGCCGCCGCCGGCCAGTACCAGCGGCCGCTCGGCCGCCTCGAACGCCGCGGCGGCGGCCTCGATTGCCGACTCGTCGGCGCGGTCTGGCACGTCGTAGTACGTCGGCAGCCGGCCCGGTTCCGGGCCGGCCGCGGTTTCGGTCGTGCTGGCGTCCTTCGGCAGGTCCACCAGCGTCGGCCCGGGTCGTCCGGCGCCGGCCAGTTCGACGGCCTCGCTGACGGTCGCGCCGATCCGGTCGGCGTCGCCCGCGAAGTAGTTCTCCTTCGTGATCGGTCGGGTGACGCCGACGGTGTCGGTCTCCTGGAACGCGTCGTTGCCGAGGAACTCGGTCGGGACCTGTCCGGTCAGCGCGACGACGGGGTCCGAGTCCATGTCGGCGTCGGCGATGCCGGTGATGAGGTTCGTCGCGCCCGGGCCGGAGGTGGCCATACAGACTCCCGGCTCGCCGGTGACCTGCCCGTAGGCGTCCGCGGCGTGAGCCGCGGCTTGCTCGTGGGCCATCGTCAGATGCGTCGGCCCGTCGTCGGCTTCCGCCAGCGCGTCGTAGACGGGCATGATTGCTCCGCCCTGGACGCCGAAGACGTGCTCGACGCCGGCCGCCGTGAGGGCGGCGATTGCGGCGTCGGCACCGGTCGCCGGCGGCGCCGGCTCTGTCGGCTGTTCGTCGCTCAGTTCGGTTCGGTCGTGGCGTTCCGGCTCCGTCCCCTCCTCAGGTGGCGCCGGATGTGCTCGCTCGCTCATGTGGAACTGTTGCTGCAGGCTCGGTTGTCGGGTGATGCGACAGTCGGGTGAGGAGAGGGGGTGGTAGGGGTCAGGCAGCCCCTACAATCACGAGCGAGACGCTGACGCCGGGCGAACCGGTGTAGCGTCGACGCGTCATGAACTGAGCCACGGCGTCGCCCGTGATAACTCTTTTCACGGCATGCTGCAGCGTGACACGGTCGGGAGCGCTGTGGCTGGCGGCTGGCGTCCTCGGCGGCGATCATCGGGCCGGTTCCTCCGTGATACGTTCGGGTTCTCGGGCCACGTCGTTGGCCTCGGCGACGGTCGTGAGGGTGTCCTCGGTGATCTCGTCGCCGGCGGCACCGCGGTCTTTCACCTCGCGGGTGACCGCGCGGACCTCCTCGTCGGTCGGGTCGTAGCCCGCCTGCCGCAGGCGTTCGCGGACCGAGTGGGTGCCGGTGTGTTTGCCCAACACCAGTTCGCGCTCGGCCCCGACCATCTCCGGGGTCATGACGCCCGGCTCGAACGTCGCCGAGTTCTCGATGACGCCGGCGGCGTGGATGCCGGACTCGTGGGCGAACGCGTTGTCGCCGACGACCGGCGCGTTCGGCGCCGTCGGCACGCCGCTGCGTGCCTCGACGATCCGTGCCAGTTCGGTGATCTTCGTGGTGTCGACCCCGGTGTCTGCGCCGTAGACGCTCTCGGCGGCCATGACGACCTGCTCGAAGGCGGCGTTGCCGGCGCGCTCGCCGATGCCGCCGACTGAGACCTGCGCCCGGTCGGCGCCGGCCTCGAACCCGGCCAGCGCGTTCGCGCTCGCCAGCCCGAAGTCGTCGTGCGTATGCACGTCGATCCGCGCGTCGGTGTGTTCCCGAACGGTGCGGATCAGGTCCGCGAACCGCCCGGGTGTGGCGACCCCGCAGGTGTCGGGGACGTTGATCCAATCGACGCCGACCGCCGATACCGCCTCGACCACCTCGGCGAGGTAGTCGGGGTCGGTTCGGGTGGCGTCCATCGGGGAAAACATCACCTCGGCCCCGGACTCGGCGGCGCGCTCGACGCTCCGGACCGAGCGCTCGATCACGGCCTCGCGGCTGGCGTGCATCGAGTCCTCGATCTGGACGTCGCTGGTCGACGCGAACACGTGGACCAGATCGACGCCGGCGTCGATTGCGGCCTCGACGTCCTTCTCGACGACGCGGGCGAGCCCACACACCGTCGTGTCGGCCGCCGACGCGATGTCCCGGACCGCGGCGAACTCCGCGTCGGAGTTCACCGGGAAGCCAGCCTCGATGGCGTCGACGCCCGCCGTATCGAGCGCCGCGGCTATCTCGCGTTTGTCGTCGTAGGAGAACGAAGTACGGGGCGACTGTTCACCGTCTCGCAGGGTGGTGTCGAAGATCCGAGCCGTGGCGAACTCGGAATCAGTTTTCAGCGTGCCCTGGGAGAACTCGATCCGCCGGGGATACCGACGTGCCCTCGTTGTCGTGAGACATTGTACACCACGGTACAGGGTAGCAGGTGTTAAACGTGTCGGCTCAGACCATCACGATTAATAACCCACGTCACGATACGATACGGTCACACACCCCGCGGTCGGAACGGAGTTAAGTGCTCCCGGACGCGGGAAGTGGTATGAGTCGACAGGACACAGAGGGAGCGGCGGACGCCCCGAACGGGGGGAAGTCCCCGGACCTGCGGAGCCGGGAAGTGACCGAGGGAGCCGAGCGGGCACCCCACCGCGCGATGTTTCGTGCGATGGGGTTCGACGACGACGACCTCGCGTCGCCGATGGTCGGGGTCGCCAACCCCGCGGCCGACGTGACGCCGTGTAACGTCCACCTCGACGACGTCGCCGACGGCGCCATCGACGGCGTGGACGCGGCCGGCGGGATGCCCATCGAGTTCGGGACGATCACCATCTCGGACGCCATCTCGATGGGGACCGAGGGGATGCGCGCGTCGCTGATCTCGCGGGAGGTGATCGCCGACTCCGTCGAACTCGTCGCGTTCGGCGAACGCCTCGACGCGCTGGTTACCGTCGCCGGCTGCGACAAGAACCTCCCGGGGATGCTGATGGCCGCCATCCGGACGGACCTTCCGAGCGTCTTCCTCTACGGCGGCTCGATCCTCCCGGGCCAGCACGAGGGCCGCGAGGTCACCGTCCAGAACGTCTTCGAGGGCGTTGGCACCTACGCGCAGGGGGAGATGAGCCGCGAGGAGTTGGACGAACTGGAGCGCAACGCCTGTCCGGGCGCGGGCTCCTGTGGCGGGATGTTCACCGCCAACACCATGGCCTCAATCGGCGAGGCGCTCGGACTCGCCCCGCTGGGCAGCGCGTCGCCGCCCGCCGAGAGCGAGGGCCGGATCGCCGTCGCCGAGCGTGCGGGCGAACTCGCCCTCGACACCGTCGAACACGACCGCAAACCCTCCGACGTACTCAGCCGGGCCTCCTTCGAGAACGCCATCGCGCTGCAGGTCGCGATGGGCGGCTCCACGAACGCCGTGCTCCACCTGCTCGCGCTGGCTGCGGAGGCCGGGGTCGACCTCTCGATCGAGGACTTCGACGAGATCAGCCGCCGGACGCCCAAGATCGCCAACCTCCAGCCCGGCGGCACGCGGGTGATGAAGGACCTCCACGACGCCGGCGGCGTTCCGGTCGTGATCCGCCGTCTCGTCGAGGCGGGCCTGTTCGACGGCGACGCGGCGACGATAACGGGCCGTACGGTCGCTGAGGAGCTGTCGCAGTTGGACCTCCCCGACGACGACGAACTCGACGAGCACGACTTCCTCCGGCCGGTCGAGGACCCGTTCCACGAGGAGGGCGCGATCAAGATCCTACAGGGGAACCTCGCACCCGACGGCGCCGTGCTGAAAGTCACCGGCGAGGACCAGTTCCACCACGAGGGTCCCGCCCGGGTGTTCGAGAGCGAGGAGGGCGCGATGCAATACGTGCAGGAGGGCGACCTCCAGTCTGGTGACGTGATCGTGATCCGCAACGAAGGGCCCCGCGGCGGCCCGGGGATGCGCGAGATGCTCGGCGTCACCGCTGCCGTCGTCGGGCAGGGCCACGAGGACGACGTGGCGATGGTCACCGACGGGCGCTTCTCCGGGGCGACCCGCGGGCCGATGATCGGCCACGTCGCCCCCGAGTCGTTCGTCGGCGGCCCGCTGGCGGCCGTCGAGGACGGCGACCACATCACCATCGACATCCCCGACCGGACGCTCGCAGTCGACCTCGACGGCGACGAACTCGACCGCCGGCTGGCCGAGCGCGAGCAGCCCGAGCCCGCCTACGGCCGGGGCGTGCTCGCGAAGTACGGCGCGCTGTTCGGCTCGGCCGCCGACGGCGCGGTGACCGATCCGGGGCTGGAAACGGGCCGGTAACGCTGCCGCGGAAGGGAAACGCCTTAATCAGTTTCGGCCCCAGTGAAAGGTATGACTGACGACGAGGAGCCGACGGGTGACGCACTCCAGCTCTCGGCCGAAGAGATGGAGTCCCGCCTCGACGAGGCGAGCGAGGCGCTCGAGGCCGCCGAGACCGAGGCGGACCTCGACGACGTCGAAGCGACCGTCGACGCCGTCGCCGAGGCGCTCGAGGCCGCCGAGTTCGGGGAACCGGAGGACGACGACGAGGAGTCCCCCGCCGAGGCCGTCGAGTCCCGGGTCGACGAACTCCGCGCGGAAATCGAGGAACAGCGCGGCCCCTACGCCGCGGACGTGGTCGACGACCTCGAAGGACTCCAGACGACCCTGACCGAGACCCGCTGGACCGCCGCAGGGACCCCCGAGACGCAGGAAGCCGTCGACGACTACCTCGACGCCGCCGGCGACGCCCTCGACACGGAGTTCGGGTCCGCCGACGACGAGTCCCCCGAAGCGCTCGCCCACGAACTCGACGCCGTCGCCGACGCCGTCGAGGCCGCGGACCTCGACGCAGACGCCGACGCCGAGACCATCGCCTCGCTGGTCGAGGCCACCGAGGCGCTCGAAACGGGCCTCGACGAGGCCGAGGAGTGGGACGACCTCCAGACCAACGAACAGCTGATGGCCGAGGGGTTCTACGACGTGCTCGGCCACTACAAGGACTACCCCGTCGAGTGGGCCGCGCTCAAAGAGCACGAACAGCAGGGGAACGTCGACCAGATCCTCCGCGCGCTCGACGCGCTGGGTTCGGAGTTCATGGAGCGCCACTGCATGGAGGCGCTGATCCGGATGGGCGACGCCGAGGCGTTCGAGGAGATGCACGCCCGCGCCCAAAAGCGTGACAAGCCCGGCATCGAGGCGCTGGGGAAGATGGGTCCAGACGCCACCGAGGCCGTCGACACCCTGATCGAGTACGTCGATACCGACTCCGACCCGCAGCTCCAGAAGGTGACGTTCCGCGCGCTGGGTGAGATCGGTAGCGAGGAGGCGACCCAGCCGCTGGCGAACAAACTGGAGATGGACGACGACAACGTCCGGCCGCTGGCCGCCCGCGCGCTCGGCCTGATCGGGGATACCCGCGCGATCGATCCGCTCGCCGACACCATCGCCGAGGACGAGGACCGGACCGTCCGGACCGCCGCCGCGTGGGCGCTCCGCCAGATCGGCACCCGCGAGGCGCTCGAAGCCGCCGCCGAGTACGACGACGCCAAAGCCTACACGCTACAGGCCGAGGCGAAGAAAGCCCGCGAGGCCCTCGACGCCGCGGCCGTCGAAGCCTGACCTGACGCCCCCGTTTTCCCGCGCAGCCGTCGGTGACGGTCGGCGCCGTTAAACCGCCCACCGCCGAGCACAGAGTATGCACGACCGCTATGCACGGCTCGTTCGCCTCATCAGCGACTACGTCGACCGTAACTTCCGGGCGGCCTTCCAGTACGACGAGCGCGACTGGACCGCGCTCTACGTGCGCCCCGACCTGGCGACCGAGGACCTCCAAGCCGCCGTGCCCGCGCTGGCCGATCGGGCACGTAGCCACGAACCGCTGGTTCGGGAGCCTGACTACCCAGAACTCGGCACCCAGCGTGCCTCGATATCGCTCCACGCCGAGGCGGTGCTGGTCCACTTCAACGAGGGACCACAGTCGGGCGTCGTCGCCACGCTCGAAACCGACGTCGCCCGGAACCTCTCGCAGTTCGTGGCACGCTGTGAGTCGGTACTGTTCGAGTAGTCACGCCGTCGGAGGAAGTACCAGTTCCGAGCCAACAGAGTTCGACCAGCGACACGGCGACGCTCGCGCCGGCGCTCGCGAGGAACCGAGCGTGGTGGAGGGTCCGCGCACGGGCTGGGGCGACACTCAACGGAGAGCCGGCTCCCTATCCGGCGGGGTCGGACTCAGCGGCGCCAGTAGAGCACCGGCCCGAGGATGAGGTACGCGAGCGCGAGGTAGAGCAGGCCGAACGCGAACCCGCGGCCGTAGAGCCCCGGGAGCAACACCGCACCAGCCTGTACGACGCCCATGACGAGGGCGTCCTGTGCGTGGAGGTCGGGGTAGGTGATGTCCCAGACCATCAGCGGGGTGAGGACGGCCGCGAGGGCGAGCAGGAAGCCGGCGTCGTGGAAGCCGACGAGGACCGTCTCCGTGCTCCGGTAGCCCGTGAGTACGGTCGCGCCGAAGATGGTGGCCGCCAGCGTCGTCGGGACGCCGACGGTCTCGTCGCTGTCGGTCTGGTAGGCGGTGTAGATACCGAGTCGGGTGACCGCGGCGGCGACGTAGAGCGCCGGCACGAGCACGCCGGCCAGCGCGAGCAGGCCGTCGGTGGAGATACCCGAGAGCAGCGAGGCCGGGGTCCCCCACTCCCGCCGAGCGACGACGGCGACGAGGAACGCGGGGGCGACGCCGAAGGTGGCCACGTCGGCAAGCGAGTCGAGGTACGGCCCGGCCTCCGTCCCGCCATACTTGCGGGCGACCACGCCGTCGAGGCCGTCCGCGATGGCGCCGAGCAACACCACCCGTGCGGCGAGACCGATGTCGATGGAGGCGGCGACGACCGCGAGGAAGCCCAGCCCGGCGTTCCCGATGGTGACGGCGTCCGCTGGGCCGAGGCGACCGAGGAACCGCGAGCGCATGGCCGGACCGTCGTCCGGCCCCGGTTTACGTGTTTACATCCGGTCGCCGACGGCGTCGTGGCCCGGCTGTCGAGGGGCCGAAACGTGGCGGAATCACGCTGCCTATATCGCTCCGTACCCAACGCCGAACCATGGATCGACGACGCTACCTCGTCGCCGTCGGAACGGGCGCTGCACTGAGTCTCAGTGGCTGTCTGGGGCTCTCGGAAGGGCAGCGCAGCTACGACGTGGGGATGACCCCGAACTCGTTCGACCCGGGGACGATCACCGTTGCGAAAGGGGAGGAGGTCGTCTGGGAGAACACGGGCACCCGTGACCACACGGTGACCGCCTACGAGGCCTCACTGCCCGACGGCGCCGCCTTCTTCGCCTCCGGGGGGTACGACGACGAGAAGGCCGCCCGGGACGCGTGGGCCAACAGTTCCGGCGGCGCGATCAGCAACGGCGAGACGTTCACGCACACCTTCGAGATCCCCGGGGAGTACGAGTACTTCTGTGTGCCCCACGAGACCGGCGGGATGCAGGGGACAGTGATCGTCGAGGACCGCACGCCGACGCCGTCGCCGACGCCCGAGGAGTAGTCGAAGCCTGCGAGCGAACGCCGGCGCCGTCGCTGGCTGGCTGAAAAAGACGAAAAGCGCGTGAATCGCTGCGGAGCCTTATTCGAGGTCGACTTCGTCCTCGTCGACGTTCACGAGAGCGAAGCTCTCGTGGGCAGACGAGAGCGCCTATTCGGCGCTCTCGTCGACGTCCACGGAAGCCTCCTCCTCGGCGGCGACCTCGGCGGGTCGGGCCTCGAGGGTGAGCTTCTGGACCTCGACGCGTCGCAGCGGGTAGATCTCCTTTGCTTCGCCGTAGATGGCCGAGGAGACTCGGCCTTCGACGACGCTGTCGACGAGCTGCTCGAAGCTACGCTCCTCGGCGGCGTTCTCGACGATGTCGACCATCACCGATCGGATCGCCTGCTCCTGGGAGCGGTCTGCCTTCTGGGTCGTCAGCGCCACGGGCTGCATCTGGACGCGGTAGTCGTCCGTCGTCAGCAGCGTGACGTTGGCGGCGACCTTCGAGGCGCCGCGGCGGACCAGCGAGCGCAGGTAGTCCCGCGTGAGTTCGTACTTGATGAACTCGGTGTAGGCGGCGTCGCTACCCACGTCGTTGATCTTGAACGTGAGCTTGTTGTTGTTCTGTCCCTGGTCGCCCTCCATCTCGCCCTGCGTGGTCTCGATGGTGCGGCCGACGACCTGGTTCGGTTCCTCCGCAACGGTCTCACCGAGTTCGGCCCGGTCGAACTGCTCGGGCGCGAGCACGGTGTACCATCGCTTGCCTTCGATCGTGGTGGATTTCTCGCTCATGAGTTGTCGGTGTCGCGCGCCGTCTCGGAGACGGCGTCGGCGACGGTGAGGTTGACGAGGTAGTCGTCGACGGAGGCGGCCAGCCCACCGGCACCCTCTCGGGCGATGGTGGTCCGGACCGCGTCGCCGTCGACGGCCGTCGTCATCGCATCGGTGTTGTCGGGAGCGAGCGCGGCCGCGACGACCCCCGGATCGTCGTGGGTCGTCGAGAGCGTCGCCTCGTGGCGCTGCTCCTCGCAGGCCTCGCTCATAGTGCCTCCCTGAACGTCGTCGTGAACTGTTCGGTGTCAGTGTCGAAACGCGCTCGTCCCGTGAACTCGGTGCCGAGGCCCGTGCCGTCGACCGCCTCGGCGGCGGCGACGACGGCGTCGCCGGTTCCCGACTCGCCCGCGGCGGCCGCGGCGCCCCCAGTCAGGGTCAGCGCGACCGGTTCGGGCGAGCGGAAGTCCCGCGCGAGGCGGGCGACCGCCGGCAGGACCGCCGGGTCGGCGTCCTCGAGGCTGAGGACCCAGACACCGCGGTGCCGGGCGGTTTCGGCGGTACGCAGCGCTCGGTGGACTGAGTCGCCGTACGCACGCCACGCCTCCAGCGCGGCGTCGACGCCCGTTTCGGACTGCTCGCCGAGCACCAGCGCGATGCCGGTGCCGGGAGCCGTTCGGGCGGTCGCGTCCAGCACGTCGGCGTAGCCGCCGAGCGTGGCGAAGGGCGCATCTGGCGTTCGGTACGGCCGGAGCGCGCGTTCGATCCGCTCGGCGGCGCGCTCGGTCGCCCCGTCGGCGGTCACCGCGTCGAGGGTGACCAGCGAGGCGAGTCGGCGGCCGAACTCCTCGTCGGCCGGGTCGAGTTCGGCGACCACGTCAGCCGCCGCCTCGCCGTCCCCGGAAGCCGGGCCGTGCAGCAGCGTCGACGCCGCGAGGTCGGCCGCCAGCTCGTCGCTCGGGACCGACAGTCCGGGCTCCCGGTCGAGCAGGCCTGCCTCGCGTGCGGCGTCGAGTGCCGCGTCGGCGGCCCGGACCGTCTCGCCCGCGGCGACCGTGCCGGCGAGGGCGAGGGTCGGGTCGGGATCGACGCCGAGCCGTCGAGCGACCGCGAACGCGGTCGGACTCGCCGGTCTGTCGAGGGTCGCGTCGCCGTCGACGCCGGTCGGTCCGACGGTGACGGTGACGGCGTCCTCGGTGTCGGCGGCCGCCTCGTCGTCGAGGCGGAGGTGGAACGGGGTGGCGCGTTCGGCGCACGCGCGGGCGAGGAGACCGGCAGCCGCGAGGCTGTCACCGTCGCTGGCGGCGGCGACCCGAACGAAGGGTGCCGTCGACAGGGTGTCGGCGAGTGGCTCCTCGGCCGTGCGCGCACTCGACATCTACTCGAGCAGTTCCTCTGCGGTCTCGTAGTCGTACTCGAAGTCGGCGTCGAGCTCGTCGCCACGGTAGTAGGAGACGAGGCGACGGATCTTCGACTCCGTGTTCTGCAGGGCGCGCTTGTTCTGGGCGTCCTGCGGGTTACGGTCCATGTGCTTGCGCAGGCGGACGGCCCGCGAAAGCAGGTTCCGGAGGTCCTCGGGGAGGTCGGCGTCGGCGTCGTTCTCCTCGAGGATCTCGGTGACTTTCTTCCCGGTCGCCAGCTTGACGTCCGGGACGGGCGTGCCCTTCACGCCCTCGTCGCGCAGTTTCAGGCCGATCTGAGACGGATCGTGACCCTGCTCTGCGAGTTCGACGACGCGGGACTCCACGTCCTCGGCGTCGACGTCGCTCCACTCCGGCGGCTCCTCTGCCACGGGGCTG
The DNA here is from genome assembly GCF_026616205.1 of Halolamina litorea. Taxonomy (NCBI): domain Archaea; kingdom Methanobacteriati; phylum Methanobacteriota; class Halobacteria; order Halobacteriales; family Haloferacaceae; genus Halolamina; species Halolamina litorea. The sequence continues at coordinate 1,246,895 of NZ_JANHGR010000001.1, read as the reverse complement.
TCCGAACCGGACGACCCGCGGCGACGGGTGTGCATTCGTGCCATTGGTTGAGTTGGAACGGCACTGACCGCGAAAAGACCGACTGCTCGTCGGTACACTTCCGCAATCTCAGAGCTCGGGCGGCCCGAGCGAGTCAGATTTGCGGCCGTGCTGTTCCCACCGGAGCGTGGCCGGCGAGGGGCTTAATGGCTTTCCATCCGCGACAGCGACGGTGACAACGTTTCCCGGAGGCGCGGCCGCATCGAAGCCCTTAATAACCGGACGGCGGTACGGAAGGATGCGTTCGCGGGCTCGTAGATCAGTGGTAGATCATCCCCCTGGCACGGGGAAGGCCCGGGGTTCAAATCCCCGCGAGTCCATCCGTATTCTCGCGGTATGCGAAGGGTACTCCGAACTGGAGTGGCGACGCTTTAGTCCCGTTTTCCGTAGTTTCGGTTCTCAGAGTCCCCCTCCCGACAGAGATTCACTCTCCAATGGGGTGCCGCGCCGACGACGAGCGGGTGTTCGACAAAGACACCGACGAGTACGACCCCGAGGTGATCGTCGACACGGTCGGCTCGGACATCGGCGCGACCGCCCGAGGAAGGAGCCAGGCCCGGTCCCGATCGGGCAGTCGTCCGCGGCGTCGCCACCGTCGTCGGGGCCGATCCGGGCCGAGGGCGTCGTAGGTCGTCCCGTGCATTATCGGACAGACCTCGCGCAGTTCCTCGAACACGGCCTGGGGGTCGTCGAAGTCGAACCCCCACCGAACAACGGCGTCTGAAAACGCGGCCTACTACCGCAGGAGACCGTACCGACACGACCTACCGACCGCGGCGCCGCTGGGTCGCCGGTGGCGCGTAATCACAAAGTACCAATATGTCATGGTGCATATCCTCTCGGTAAGATGCTCCCCCGCGCAAGCCACCGAACGCGTCGTATCGCGTCCATCGCTGCGGTATTCGTCGTGCTGCTCTCGCTCGTGAGCGGCGTCGCCGCCGCCCAGACCGGGCAGTTCGGCGACACCATCGTCGTCGCGGAGGGTGAGACCGTCGACGGCCTCGAGGGCGTCGCCGGCACCATCGTCGTTCGCGGGACCGTCACCGGCGACGTATCCGGCGCCGCGGGGACGATCCGGATCACCGAGACCGGGACCGTCGAGGGGAACGTGCAGGCCGCCGCCGGCACGGTGATCGTCGCCGGCACCGTCGAGGGCGACGTGCAGGTCGGCGCCGGCTCGTTCGACCTGACGGACACCGGCACCGTGGTCGGGAACCTCGACGTCGGCGCCGGCGCCGTCACCGTCGACGGCGCGGTCGAGGGCGACGTGCAAGCGGCCGGGACCTCCGTACGGATCGGGCCGAACGCCGACGTGGGCGGCGAGTTCCGGTACGACGCCGAGACGTTCGAGCGGGGCCCCGGCGCGACGGTCGCCGGCGGCGTCGTGAGGGACCCCAGCCTCGGCGGGGCCACCGACGGGTTCGTCAGCATCTCGGTGCCGTCGTGGGTCGACGATGTGTACAGCTTCTTCGCCGATCTGGTGCTGGGGATCGTCCTCCTGTTGGCGTTCCCGCGGTTCTCGGAGACCGTCGCCGACCGCACTATCGACGGCGCGGCGAGTGCCGGAGTCATCGGCCTCGTGGCGCTCGTCGGGGTGCCGATCCTGCTCGTGATCGCGCTCATCACCATCGTCGGCATCCCGTTCGCGCTGGTCGGGATCGTCCTGTTCGCCCTCTCGCTCTGGGTCGGGAGCGTCTACGGACAGTACGCGGTCGGCCGCTGGGCGCTCTCGGTGACCGAGTCCGAGAGCCGCTGGGTCGCGCTGTTCGCCGGGGTGTTGGGCTTCCTGGTGATCGGGCTGATCCCGATCGTCGGCGGGCTGGCGGAGTTCATCGTCCTGCTGCTCGGGCTTGGGGCGCTCCTGTCGTCCCTCTACGGTCGCTACCGTCGGGAGCCCGAGCCGATCGAAGGTATCGAGTAGGCCGGGTCAGGCCGCCGATGTCGAGCCCTCGGCCTCGTCGTCGCCCGCTAAGTACTCCTGTGCCGCCTCCCTGATCACGTCCTCCGGCCCGACCACGCAGTCCCGGCGCAGGTCGGGAAACTGGCCGTCGAGCATCGACGCCACCTCGCCCTCCATCTCGGCGGCCTCGGCGACGGTCCGCCCCTCCAGGTACTCGGTGATGAGGCTCGCCACCGCCCGACTGACCGCACAGGACTGGCTCTCGAAGGCGAGGCGCTCGATGGTGCCGTCGGGGGCGATGTCGACGTGGAACTCCCCATCGTCGCCGCAGGCGGTCTCCTCGGAGGACTTCACCAGCGCGGGGTCCTCGAGGCCGCCGCCGTTCCGGGGGTGGAGGTGGTGGTCGTACAGCCGGTCGCTGTAGCGGTCGGAGGCGAGGTAGGCCTCGCGTTTGGCCCGGGCGTCCTCGATGGCGTCGAGGAGCCGATCGATCTCCGCCTCGGTGTTGTAGACGTAGAACGACGCCCGGACCGAGCCGGGGATCTCCAGCCGGTCGTGGAGTGGCTGCGTGCAGTGGTCGCCCGCGCGGACGGCGATCCCGCGGTCGTTCAGGATCGAGGAGAGGTCGTGGCCGTGGACGCCGTCGACGTTGAACGAGACGAGACCGGTGCGCTCCTCGCCCAGGCCGGGGCCGTAGGTCGTCACGTCCTCGCGGGCCGAGAGCCGTTCAAGTGCGTACTGGGCGAGGCGGTTCTCGTGGTCGCGAACCCAGTCCATCCCGAGGTCGTCGAGATAGTCGACGGCGGCGCCGAGGGCGATCCCCTCCGCGATCGGCGGCGTACCCGCCTCGAACTTCCAGGGCAGGCCGTTCCACGTCGATCGGTCGAAGGTGACGTGGCGGATCATCTCGCCGCCGTAGAGGAACGGCTCCATCTCCTCCAGCAGCCCCGTCCGACCGTAGAGCCCGCCGATACCCGTGGGCCCGGCCATCTTGTGGCCCGAGAACGCGAAGAAGTCCGCGCCCATCGCGTCCACGTCGACCGGCCGCGTCGGCGCCGACTGGGCGCCGTCGACGAGTAGCACCGCGCCGGCGTCGTCAGCGAGGTCCGCGAACGTCCGGACGGGGTTGACCGTCCCGAGCACGTTCGAGACGTGCGGAATCGACACCAGTTCCGTGTCGGCGTCGATGAGGGACTTCGCGTGCTCGACGTCGAGGTTCCCGTCCTCGGTCACCCGAACGAAGCGCAGGTCGGCGCCGGTTCGTTTCGCGACCTGCTGCCACGTGACCAGCGAGGCGTGGTGCTCCATCTCCGTGGTGACGATGGCGTCGCCGGGGCCGAACTCGGGGAGGGCAAGCCCGTGGGCGACGAGGTTGATGCTCTCGGTGGTGTTCCGGGTGAACACCATCTCCTCGCGGCCGTCGGCGCCGACGAACTCGGCGACGCGGTCGTGGGCGGCCTCGTAGGCCACCGACGCCTCGTGGCTGAGTTCGTGGATACCGCGGTGGACGTTCGCGTTGTAGCCGGCGTAGAAGGACTCGAAGGTCTCGTACACCTGCCGTGGGGTGTGGGTGGTCGCGGCGTTGTCGAGGTACGTCAGCGGCTGTCCGTTGACCGATCTGTCGAGGACGGGGTAGTCGTCGCGGACGGCGGCAACGTCGGGGGACATGCGCGCAGAGTTCGTGCGGGCCGTGTTAAATCTTGGCAGGAATCCGTGACGACGGGACAACGCCTATGCCCCGCGGCGTCCACTACCCTCCGATGGACGACGACCGCGCGTTCGCACTCGAATCACGGCTCACGAACCACGGCTGCTACCTCCGCTCGGTCGCCGTCGTGGACGGGGCCTACCGACTCGCCTACGAGTCCGCCGCCGCCGAGCAACACGGTGAGATCCCCCACCAACAGGTCGGCGACGTGGTGAACGTCTTCCGCGCGCTGCACGACGAGCGCGACTGGCCCGTCCGGGACATCGAGGCGACGGTCACCGACCTCGACGGCCGGGAGTTGGGCACGTGGCGTGCCGAGGCCGACTGGCTCGAAGCACTGGAAGCGGGGGAGTTGAGCGAGACGGCCTTCTCCGGGCGGGTGCTCGACAGCCTCCCGGGGTGAGCCGACCTCAGCCCCCGGCCCGCATCGCTTTCCGCGAGAAGTCCGCGATCAGCGTCTCGAAGCGCTCCTTGCCGAAGGCGTCGTCGGCCTCGAACACCACCGTGACCTCCGTGAGTTCGAGCGTGGGACCGATCCCGACTTTCTCCGCCGAGAGGCTTGCCCGCCAGCCGTCGCCCTCGACGGCGTCGTCGCCGACGGCCTCGCCGCCGAGGCTCTCGAGGTAGTTACGCGCGAGGCGGACCGAGATCCCGCGGAACTCCTTCTGCCGGCGCATCAGCCGCCGGCCACCGGCGGGAAGACGCTGAGGCGGTCGCCGTCCTCCAGTTCGGTGGCCATCCCGTCGAGGTGCAGCGCCTCGCGACCGCTCTTGAGGACGTTGATGTGGGGGCGCAGGTCGCCGCCCTCGATGAGTTGGCCGGCGAGCCCCTCGTACTCGGCCTCCAGGTCCCGAAGCACGTCGCCGATGGTCGTCCCCTCGGGGTACTCCCGCTCGACGACTTTCTGCCCGACCGCGCTCCGGAACGTCGCGAAAAAGCGCAGTTCGACGTTCATCGGCCCCCGAACCGGATGCCGTCCTCGACGAGCCGTTGGTTGCGCTCGCGGTCCAGCGCCTCGGCGAGGCCGTCGTGGTCGTACAGTTGGGCGATCAGTTCGGCGTAGAGGTTCCGCCACGCGATCGCGTAGATCGGCGACTGGCCCCACGCCCGGAGTTCGGGGACGAACTCGTCGAACCGCTCCATCCGCGACTCGAAGCGCTCGACGGCGTCGGCGGCCGCACCCGCCGCCTCGGCGTCGTCGTCGGCGGTCTCGATGGCGGCGTTGAGCCGACGCTCCCAGCCGGCGACGGCCTCACGCATGTCGGCACGGCCGTCGTCGTCGCCGGGCAGCGAGTCGAGGATCGGTTCGGGTACGCCGAGTGAGACCGGCTCCATGGTCGGATATGGCACACCGACTCGCATAAAGCTCCCGGCGACGGAAACCGCCCGACATCGACGGGGTTCTCGCCGACTCTACGGGGAGTCGTCGGCACGGGGGTAATCGTTAGTGGTTACCCCTCCATGTGAACAACTAACAGCAAACGAGCCCTATGTAACGGACGAGCATTACCTATGACTGACCTCGGAGGATTCAACGACCGCGTCGCGCGGGTGGACCTGACCGCCGGCGAGACCGCTTACGAGAGCATCGACGACGACGACGCGCACAAGTACATCGGCGCGCGCGGCCTCGGCGTGAAGTACGTGTTCGACAACGGGCCGGACGTGGAGCCGCTGAGCGAGGAGAACCTCCTCGCGTTCATGAACGGGCCGCTGACCGGGACCCAGACACCAATGAGCGGCCGCATCGCCGTCGTCACGAAGTCACCGCTGACCGACACGGTGACCGACTCTCACCACGGCGGCTGGAGCGGCGCCCGGCTGAAGTGGGCAGGCTTCGACGGCCTGCTGTTCGAGGGGAAGGCCGAACACCCCGTCTACGCCGTCGTCGAGGACGGCGAGGTCGAACTCCGGGACGCGAGCCACATCTGGGGCTACGGCGTCCACGACACGATGGACGAACTGGACAGCGAGGTGGAGGGCGAGTACGGGAAGAACCTCTCGACGATGGCCATCGGCCCCGGCGGCGAGAACCAGGTCCGCTACGCCTGCATCCTCAACGAGGACGACCGGGCCTCGGGCCGCGGCGGCACGGGCGCAGTGATGGGGTCGAAGAACCTCAAGGCAATCGTGATCAAGGCGAGCACGGACATGCCCAAGCCCGCCGACCGCGAGACGTTCATGACGGGCCACAAGGCCGCGATGCGGGCGATCCAGGAGTCCGACGTGACCGCTCCCAACGAGGGCGGCCTCTCGGTGTACGGGACGAACGTCCTGATGAACCTCGCCGAGGAGATGGACGGCCTGCCCACACGGAACGGCCGCTTCACGTCGACGAGCACCGAGGCCGAGAACGACCCGAGCGAGCCGAACATCGACTCCGAGAAGGTCTCGGGCGAGAGCGTCGAGCAGAACATCCTGATCAACGACCCGACCTGTCACTCCTGCCCGGTCGCCTGTAAGAAGGAAGTCGAGGTCGACGTCCAGCACAAGGGCCAGGACCTGAACGTCCGGATGGAGTCCTACGAGTACGAGTCGGCGTGGGCGCTCGGCCCGAACTCGATGAACGACGACCGGGACAAGATCGCGATGATGATGGATCGCTGTAACGACTACGGCATCGACACCATCGACGGCGGGAACATGCTCGCGTTCGCGATGGAGGCCGCCGAGAAGGGCTACCTCGAGGAGTTCGACGAGACCCTCGAGTGGGGCGACGTCGAGGAGATGGTCGAGATGCTCGGGAAGGTCGCCCACCGCGAGACCGACCTCGCGGACGTGCTCGCGGAGGGCCAGAAACGGGCCGCCGAGACCCTCGACGCCCACGACTGCCGCCTCGACGTGAAGGGCCAGTCCATCGCCGCCTACGACCCACGCGGACTGAAGGGGATGGGCATCGCCTACGCCACCTCCAACCGCGGCGGCTGCCACCTCCGCGGGTACACCCCGGCCGCGGAGATTCTCGGGATCCCCGAGAAGGTCGACCCCACCGAGTGGCGAGGGAAGGGCGAACTCACGGCGACGTTCCAGGACCTCCACGCCATCTCTGACTCCTTCGACATCTGCAAGTTCAACGCGTTCGCGGAAGGCGTCGAGGAGTACATCGACCAGTACAACGGCATGACCGGCCGCTCGGTCGGCGAGGAGGAGTTGATGCAGGCCGGCGAGCGCGTCTACAACCTCGAACGCTACTACAACAACCTCGCCGGCTTCGACGGCGACGACGACTCGCTGCCGGGGCGGTTCGTGAAGGGCGACGAGGACGCGGTCCCGGCCGGCGGCGGGATCGAGGGCGAACTCTGTGAACTCGACGCCATGAAGGAGGAGTACTACGAGCACCGCGGCTGGGTCGACGGCGTCGTCCCCGACGAGAAACTCGCCGAACTCGATATCGAGATCGGACCGGGGACGGGCGTCTCCTCGGGCGGCGCGGCACCGGCCGACGACTGAGAGCTCCGGAAAAGCGACGACCGCGTTACTCGGCGGCGATCTCGGCGTCGTCGCCGCGGTCGAGTCGTTTCTTCATCGCGTCGACCGGTCCCATCTTCTCGGCGACCGTCGCGCCGATCAGCGCGCCGAAGCCGGCGCCCGTACTCGCGGCGTTCCGACCGACCAACCCACCGAGACCGCCACCGATGGCGGCGCCGGCGGCGGCGAACTGTGCACGTCGAAGCGTCTTCTGAATCCGTTCTCGCATACCCAACAGTATTCCCCGACGGGACAAAAAGCCGTCGGCGGTCCGTCACTCCCTCCTTCGCCCCGACCCACGGGTTTTTGAGGCCGCTCACCTACGGCGAGGTATGCGAACTGCCCACATCACACAGTACGGTGCGCCCGAAGACGCCCTCGACGTGGTCGAGGTCGAGGACCCCGAACCCGGGCCGGACGAGGTCCGCGTCGCCGTCGAGGCGGTGTCGCTCAACCACCTGGACGTGTTCGCGCGCACTGGCCACCCCGGCGACGAAGGTGACTTCCCCAAACGCTCGGGCTGTGACATCGCCGGCGTCGTCGACACCGTCGGCGAGGCGGCCGACGACTCGTGGGTCGGCGAGGAGGTCGTCGTCTACCCCGGCGTCTCCTGTGGGGAGTGTGAGTTCTGTATGGCCGGTGAGCACACGATGTGCCACGACTACGAGATCATCGGCGAGGACCGCCCCGGCGGCCTCGCGGAGTACGTGGTCGTCCCCGAGTGGTGTCTCGAACCCAAGCCCGAGTCGCTCGATTTCGTCACGGCCGCGGCGGTCCCGGTGACGTTCACGACGGCGTGGCGGATGATCGTCACCGCCGGCGAACTCCGACCCGCGGAGTCGGCGCTGATCCTCGGCGCCAGCGGCGGCGTCGGCAACGCCGCGATGAAGATATCCGAGCGACTCGGCGCGACCGTCTACGCGACGACCTCCAGCGACGAGAAGGCGGCGGTCGTCGCCGAGCACGCCGACGAGGTGATCGACTACACCGAAGTCGCCTTCGACGAGGCGGTGATGGACCTCACCAACGGCCGCGGCGTCGACCTCGTCGCCGAGCACGTCGGCCAGCAGACGTGGCAGCAGTCGATCGACTCGCTGGCGATGGGCGGTCGGATGGTCGTCTGTGGCGCCACCTCCGGCCCCGACCCGGACATCGACATCCGCTCGCTCTACCAGCACCACCGCCAGATCCGGGGGGCGCCGATGGGGAACCGACAGGACTTCCGCGACGTGCTCTCGCTGGTCGCCGCGGGCGAACTCGAACCGCGCATCGACCGGGTGCTCCCCCTCGAGGAGATCGCCGAGGGTCACGCCGCCATCGAGGACCGGGACGTGATCGGGAAAGTAGTCATTCAGCCCTGAATCGGGCGGTTCCCGCGAGGACGAGTACCATACACACTCGCCGGCTGCGGAAACGTATCGTTTCCGGAGAACTAGTTGTACCTCACAATCGCTCGGTTGGTTTTGTGGGTAGGGACCCCGAGTAACCTGTTCTCGGCGGTTGTGGGTAAGTTAGTTTAGATGACACATATGGGGAGTGACCAAAACCTATTTACCAAGTCAGTAGTATGCGACAGTGTACCGAATACCATAATGACGACTTACTCACGCTACACATGATTCCATACGCCAGTAGACCATCACGAACGGCGAAACTCGCGGCGGTGCTGCTCGTAGCGGGCCTCCTGCTCGCCCCGAGCACCGTCGCCGCGCAGGCCGCCGCCCCATCGGTGACGTTGGCCGACACGTCGATCACCGTCGACGGCGGGGAGACGAGCACAGTAACTGCCGAGTACGAGTTCGACGTGGCATCGACCGGCAGCGGTGACCAGGCACTGTCGGCGATCAGCGGCACGATCTGGCAGCTTCCCAACCGCGATATCGGCGACATCACCGCGACGGTCAACGGTGAGAGCGTCGAGGCCTCCATCACCGAACAGGACCGCCACTGGGAGGTCTCGGTCCCCGTCGAGGACGTCTCCGACGGCGACACCGTGACGGTCACGATGGAGTACGACGTGGCCGGGCCCGCCGGTGACGTGCGTGCGGCCCTCTGGGTGCCGGAGTACCCGACGGCTGGCGAGGGCGACGCCGTGGGCATCACGCTGACGCTCCCTGACGGCCAGACGGTTGCGGGCGGGGCGTTCCCGAGTCCGACCACGGTCGACGGGAACACGGCGACCTACGAACTCCTGCACGTTCCGGGGTTCGTCGCGGCTGAGTACGGGTCCTCCGGACCGGGTCTCCTGAGTGAGGACTTCCTCTACTCGATACTCGGAGTCGTGTTGATCACCGGCGTCGTCGTCGGTGGACTGGCGATCGACCGAAGGACTGCGTGAAACAAGACAATGGCATCACTCATCACAATGCTCGCACCGTTCGTCATCATCGGGATCATCTTCGTGACGGCGGCGTTGCTGTGGGCGCGACACAAGGGCGGCGAGGTATCGGAGCAGGAAATCGGCAGTGAGGACCTCGAACGCGGAGGTGGTGCCTGATGGCGGTTATCGGCACCGTCGGGTGGGCGTTCATCCTCACCCTCGTAGTCTACTTCCTGATCATCTTCGGGATCGGGGTGTACGGCTACCTCACGACCAAAGACGAGGACGACTTCCTCGTCGCCAACCGTGAGATCGGTCCCGCCGTCGGGGCGGCGACGCTGTCAGCGACACAGATGAGTGCCGGGACGTTCGTCGGCACCATCGGGATCCACTACCTCACGGGCGTGAGCTTCATCTACATCTGGATCGGGCTCTGGCTCGGCTGGCTGACCTCGCTGGTGTTCGTCGCGCCGCAGATGCGACGCTTCGGCGAGATTACCGTCCCCGACTTCATCGCGGTTCGATACGGCGACGACGGCGCGGGCGGGGACCGCATGCGGGCGTTCTCGGCGCTGTTGATCGTCGTCGCCTACACGGTGTACATCAGCGCCCAGTACACCGGTGCCGGGCTGATCTTCCAGTCCATCTTCGGCGTCTCGAACACGGTGGGGATGGCGATCATGGTCGCCATCATCATCGCCTACACGGCCTTCGGCGGGATGCGCGCGAGCGCACTCTCGGACTTCGTGCAGATCATCATCATGACCGTCGGCGCGATCATCGCGATCCCGGTCCTGCTCGGCAACGTCGGCGGAATCAGCGAACTCGAACTCCTGCTGACCTCGACCAACCCCGCGCTGATCGGCTGGGCGTTCACGCCCCTCGAAGTCGGTACCATCGCGCTGGCGTTCGGCTTCGGGATGCTGGGCGCTCCCTACGAGATCGTCCGCATCTACTCGATGCGCGACGAGCAGACGGTCCGCTACGCGATCAGCACCACGCTGATCTTCCAGATCCTGATCGCCACGGGCGTCGCGCTGATCGGGATGAGCATGGCCGTCCTTTACCCGCAGCTCACCACGCCCGACCTGGCGAGCGTGATCATGAGCATCGACGTGCTGGGGCCGATCCTCGGCGCGCTCGTCATCGGCGCCATCCTGTCGGCGATGCTCTCGACGGTCGACTCGATCATGATCGTCTCGGCGGGCGCCATCGCCCACGACATCTACGCCGAACTGATCAACCCCGAAGCGAGCGAGAACCGCAAGCTCTGGGCCAACCGGCTCGCGGTGATCTTCGTCGGCATCGTGCCGTTCTTCCTCGCGCTCTACGGCGAGGCGCTCGGCGGGCTGGTGCAGTTCATCGTCCTGTTGCAGTCGGCGATCATCGGGGCGACGTTCTCGATGCCGCTGCTGCTGGGCTTGCACTGGGACCGCATCAACACCCCCGGGACGTTCATCGGGATGTTGCTGGGCTTCGTGACGGTCCTGATCTGGCACTTCTCGGTCGACGGCGGCGTCATCACCGGGACACTCGCCCAGATCGACCCGGTCGTGCCGGGCGTGCTGATGTGCCTAGTCGGGATGGTCGGCGGCTCCTACGCCACGTCCAAACCGACGAAGGAAGCGCTCGCACCGTTCTTCGACGTCTAACCACCTCCACCCGGGAGGCCCCGATTTTTCCACAGACCCATGCAGCCACTCACCACCGTCGACGTGACGACCCGCGAGGTTCCGCTCGCCGAGTCGTTCCCGACCAGCTACGGCGACCTGCCGACCGACCACTGCTACGTCCGCGTGAGCGACGGCGAGACCGTCGGCTACGGCGAGGGAGCGGCCCTCCGCACGTTCACCGGCGAGACCGCAGCCACGATGGCCGTCGCCGCCCGCGAGCACTACGCTCCCGCGGTCGTCGACGAACCACCCGACGCCGCGCTGGCCGCGCTCGCCGCGGCCCGTGACCACCTGCCGGGGCATCCCGGCGCCGCCGTCGCCGTCGAGTCCGCCGTCCTCGACCTCAAAGCCCGGAAACGGGGCGTCCCGCTCCGGGACCTGCTGGGGCCGACGCGCCGACGAACCGTGCCGACCGTCAGCGTGGTCGGCGGCGTCCCGCCCGACGACGCCGTCGACCGCGTCGAAGCGGGGCTCGACGGCGGCTACACGCGGTTCAAGCTGAAGGCCAACGGCGACCCGACCACCGACGCCCGCCGGATCAACGCCGTGACCGAACGGCTGGCCGCCGAGGGTCGGCCCGAGGACTTCTCGGTCCGCATCGACGCCAACACGGGGTGGGAGACCGCCGAGCGCGCCATGCGCGCCCTCGGCGCCGTCGAGCACGCCGAGTACGTCGAGTACGTCGAACAGCCCGTCGCGCCCGACGCGACGGCGGACCTGCGCCACCTCCGCCGGGAGAGCGGCCTCCCGGTGTTCGCCGACGAGTCGATCCACGACCTCGGGGACGTGCGCGAACTCACCGCCGAACCGGCCGCGGTGTCCGGCGCCTGCCTGAAGCTGGCCAAGACCGGCTCGATCCGGGAGTGGCTCACGATGGCCGAACTGGCCGCCGACGCCGGCCGGCCGGTGACGCCGATCAGCGCGTTCGACACCTCGCTTGGTGCCGCGCTCACGCTGCACCTCTGTGCGACGGTCCCGCGGCTCTCGGTCGGTGCGGAGCTGATCCCGGACATGGTCACCGAGGACCCGGCGACCGAACCGCTCGACACCGGCCCCGAGATGGCCGTACCCGACGGCCCCGGGATCGGCGTCGAACTCCCCGACGAACTGTTCGACTGAGGGGTCCGGACCGCCGGGAGCAGCACCCGCCGCGGTCCAGCCCCGTCAGACCACGCGCTCGCCGTTTTTCACGACCGCGACCGGCTCGGTGAGCGTGTCGACGTTCTCCGCCGGGTGGTCGGCGACGACGACCACGTCGCCGTGATCGCCCGGTGTCAGCGTGCCGGCCCGCTCGGCCCGGGACGCGCGTGCGGCCTCGCTCGTGATCGCTCTGATCGCCGTCTCGGGACTGGCGCCGTAGTCGACGAGGTGGGCGGCCTCGTCGGCGAGGTTGCCGTGCATGCTGTCGGTGCCGACGGCGACGGGCACGTCGGCCGCGAGCACGCGCTCCCAACTCTCCCGTTCGCTCGCGCGAGCCTCCTCGACGCGAGCCATCACGTCCGGGTCGTCGGCGTCGCCGCCGACGATCCCCTCGGGGTCGTGGAGGATGCTGAACGTCCCGACTGCGTGGGCGTCGCTCTCGGCGAGGAGGTTCGTCAGCGCCGGCCCGAAGGCGGCGGCGTGTTCGACGGTGTCGACGCCCGCCTCGATGGCTTGCCGCGCGCCGGCGCCGCCGTGGGCGTGGGTGGCGACGTGGACGCCCTGTCGGTGAGCCTCGTCGATGATGGCTTCGACCTCCTCGTCGGTGTACGGCGCCCGATCCAGGCTCCCCGAGCCCGACGAGACCCCGCCGGTGGCGAAGTACTTGATGTGGTGGGCGCCGGCCGCGAGCATGTCCCGCACGCGCTGGCGGCAAGCCTCCGGCCCGTCGGTCGCCGTCAGCGCGACGCCGTGCCCGTTGGTCGGCGTGAGGTGGCCGCCACAGGGCAGGATCCGCGGCGCGTCGAGTTCGCCCGCGCGCTCGGACTCCCGGAGCCGGAGGTCCAGCCGGTGTTCACAGCCCATCATGCGGACGGTCGTCGTGCCCGCCCGGAGGTCGGTTTCGAGGTTGTTCGCCGCCCTGACCGCCTGCACGGCGGGGTCGGCGCGCATCTGACTCAACTGGTCGCCCTCGCCCGGTCGGATCGGCCCGTGGGTGTGCGCGTCGACGAAGCCCGGCAGCGCGTAGCCCTCTCCCTCGTAGAGCGGTTCGGCGTCAGCCGGCGGTTCCTCGCGTACGTCGACTACTTCGCCGTCCTCGATACAGACGACGCGGCCGTCGACGTGGCCACTTTTCGGGCGGTACACACCATCCGTGTGAACATACTGCATGAATTCTGCTGGTGCCCAAATAACTATAGCTCCATCGTTCCACCCCCTCTCTATGCTCGAACCGATCGACAGAGAAACCGAGACGGAGCTACGCGACCTCGTCGACGCCGACGAACTGGAACGGCACGTCGACGCCTTCGACGGTACCGAACGGATCTCCGGCACCGACGACGAGTGGGAGGCCAGCGAGTACGTCGTCGAGACCCTGCGGGAGTACGGCTGTGAGGCCGAGCTACTGGAGTTCGAGGCGTACATCAGCGTCCCGGGCAGCGCCCGGGTGGACGTGACGGCGCCGACGGCGAAAACGTTCGACGAGGCCATCACCTCCTCCTTCGGCGCGAGCACGCCCCCGAGCGGCGTCTCCGGCGAGGTCGTCCGCATCGAGGACGTGACCGAGGAGAACGTGGCCGCCGCTGACCTGGAGGGGAAGGTCGCGTTCACCACCGGCCTGCCGACGCCCGAACCGATCGGACTGTTCGAGGACGCCGGCGCCGAGGCGGTGCTCTACCAGTCCTCGAACCCCGACCACCTCCACGAGATGATCGTCACCCCCGTCTGGGGGACGCCGACGCTCGGCGACGAGGAGGAGATCCCCGACGTGCCGGTCGCACAGGTGACACACGACGCCGGCGACTGGCTGCGCGACCGCAACGAGGAGGGCCCCGTCGACGTCACGGTCACCACGCAGGTCACCACCGAACTCACGACGCTCCCCTGCCCTGTCGGCCGGGTCGAGGGGACCGAGAGTGATCGCTACATGGTCGTCGGCAACCACGTCGACTCGTGGTACGAGGGGATCACCGACAACGCGACGGCGATGGCGGCGACGCTCGAACTGGCCCGGGTCTTCGCCGAGAACCCGCCCGCGCGAGGGTTGGTGTTCGGCTTCTGGCCGGCCCACTCGACCGGGCGCTACGCCGGGTCGACGTGGTGGGCCGATCAGGAGTGGCTCGACCTCCGGGAGAACGGCGTCGCCTACTACCACCTCGACCTGAACGGGCTGAAGGGTGCCGACGGCCTCTGGCACCAGGAGATGGCCGAACTCAACGAGGAACACCTCGACATCCTCGACACCGCCAGCGACATGCCGATGCTCGAGACGGCCGACGCCGGCTTCCTCGGCTCCGACCGGCCGGCCCGCAACTCCGACCAGTCGTTCTGGGGCGCCGGCCTCACCTCGCTACTCTCGGGCGCCCGGATGAACCCCGGCGGCGAGGGCGGCCCCATCGGCGGGGGCTGGTGGTGGCACACCCCCGCCGACACCCGGGACAAGGTCGACATCGACGTGCTGGCCGAGGAGACCGAGATCGCGGTCACGCTGGCCAGCCGAATCTGTGACTCGCCGACGCTCCCCCACGACTTCCGGGCGACCGCCGCCGACGTGCGCGAGCAGGTCGCCGGGATCGAGTCTGACACCGACAGCAGCTTCCCGGCCATCCACGAGGACCTCGACGCCTTGGAGGTCGCGCTCGACGAGGCCTACGAGGCTATCGAGGCCGTCGACGGCGTCGGCACCGACGCCGCGGCCGCCGCCGAGGACCTCCAGGTCGAACTGGGCAACGAACTGGTGCCGGCGCTGTACATGACTCGGCGGGACTACGACCAGGAGCCCGCACTTCCCCACCAGCCGCTACCGGAACTCCGCCGCGCCGCGGCCGTCGAAGGAACCGATCGGACCGAACTGTTCGCCGAAACGACGCTCGCACGGGAGGTCAACCGCCTCCGGCACCGACTGCAGAACGCACAGCGGGCCGCCGACGCGTTCGTCGAAGAACAGTAACGCGCTCGCGGCCGAACTCCCTTCTTTCGCGATCAGACCAGCGACGCGCCGCCGTCGACGTCGACGACCGCGCCGGTCATGTAGCTGGCCCGCTCCGAGCAGAGGAAGTCGATCAGGTCGGCGGCCTCCTCGGGCTTGCCGAGTCGGTCGATCGGCAGTTGATCGGTGAACTGCTCGATCCCCTCCTCGGTCCACAGCCCGGAGTCGGTCGTCAGCGGCGTGTCCATCAGCCCGGGGACGACGCAGTTCACCCGGACGTGCGGGCTGAGCTGTTTGGCCAGGCCCTTCGTGAGTCCGAACACGCCAGCTTTCGAGGCGGAGTAGTGGACGCCGCCGCTGGCCGAGCCCTGCTTGCCCGCGCCCGAGGAGACGTTGACGATGGCGCCGTGTCCGCGCTCGAACATGTGCGGGCCGGCAGCGCGAACGAGGTTGTACTGGCCGGTGAGGTTGATGTCGAGGACCTCGTGCCACTCCTCGGGGTCGAGGTCGCCGATCCAGACGGACCGCGAGATGGCGGCGTTGTTGACTACCGCGACCACGTCGGCGTCGGCCTCGATCTCGGCGACGATCTCGGCGATCCGGTCGCCGTCGCGCACGTCGGCCACGTACCCCTCGACGTCGTCGAACTCGGCGGCGACCTCGGTGATCGTCTCGTCGACGTCGATGCCGGCGACGAGGTCGTAGCGCTCCCGGAACAGGTCAACGGTGGCGCGTCCGATCCCGCTGGCCGCGCCAGTCACGATTGCTGCGTCGGTCATACCCGGGGGTTGGCTGCAGGGGACTTACGTGTTCGCCCGGGGGCGAGGCTCAGGCCGTCCAGTCGGTCCCGCCGTCGCCGTACTGCCGCATCCACCGGTCGAGTTCCCGGAACGTCGGTTCGAGGTCGGCGAGCGGCGCCGTCGGCTCGTACTCGACGCGGGGCGGGATCTCGTCGTACTGGGTGCGGTCGAGCAAGCCCAGGTCGTCGAGTTCCCCGAGGCGCCGGGAGAGCGTGTTCGGGGACACGTCGAGGGCCGCCTGTAGCTCGCCGAAGCGGACCGGGCCGTCGGCCTCGATGAGGACCTCGTGGAGGATGGCCATGGTGTGTGCCTTCCCGAGCAGCGAGAACAGTTCGGGCTCGGCGACGGACTCGTACTCGACTGCCGTCGGCGGGCCGTTCGGGTCACTCATGTCAGTCACTACGGGTTCGGGAGTATTGTGGGTTCCGCAGCCCTTGACCGTCGAAGGCCACGGCTTCCACCGTGGAAGCGGCTACCACGCCGAGAGTCGGCAGCTTTTGCCGCCGAATCACCTAGTAGTGCCGTCATGAGTGAGAAACCGCACCAGAACCTAGCCATCATCGGTCACGTCGACCACGGCAAGAGCACGCTCGTCGGCCGACTGCTGTACGAGACCGGCAGCGTGCCCGAGCACGTCATCGAGCAGCACCGTGAGGAGGCCGAGGAGAAGGGGAAGGGCGGCTTCGAGTTCGCCTACGTGATGGACAACCTCGCCGAGGAGCGCGAGCGCGGGGTGACCATCGACATCGCCCACCAGGAGTTCGACACGGACACGTACGACTTCACCATCGTCGACACGCCGGGGCACCGTGACTTCGTCAAGAACATGATCACGGGCGCCTCGCAGGCCGACCACGCCGTCCTCGTCGTCGCCGCCGACGACGGCGTCGCGCCCCAGACCCGCGAGCACGTGTTCCTCGCCCGCACGCTGGGCATCGACGAACTGATCGTCGCGGTGAACAAGATGGACCTCGTCGACTACAGCGAGGACACCTACCGCGGCGTCGTCGACGAGGTGAAGGAGCTGCTCGGGCAGGTCCGCTTCTCCACCGAGGACGCGTCGTTCATCCCGCTGTCGGCGTTCGAGGGCGACAACATCTCGGAACACTCCGGGAACACGTCGTGGTACGACGGCCCGAGCCTGCTGGAGGCGCTCAACAACCTCCCCGAGCCACAGCCGCCGACGGACGCGCCGCTTCGACTGCCGATTCAGGACGTCTACACCATCTCCGGCATCGGGACCGTCCCGGTCGGCCGGATCGAGACCGGGACCCTCGACGTGGGCGACATGGTCTCGTTCCAGCCCAGCGACGTGAGCGGCGAGGTCAAAACCATCGAGATGCACCACGAGGAGGTGCCCAACGCCCAGCCCGGCGATAACGTCGGCTTCAACGTCCGCGGCGTCGGCAAAGACGACATCCGTCGCGGCGACGTTGCCGGGCCGGCGAGCGACCCGCCGACGGTCGCCGAGACGTTCCAAGCCCAGTTGGTCGTCATGCAGCACCCATCGGTGATCACGGCGGGCTACACGCCCGTCCTCCACGCCCACACTGCACAGGTCGCCGGAACCATCGAGTCCATCGACCAGAAGATCGACCCCTCGACCGGCGAAGTCGCCGAGGAGAACCCCGACTTCATCAAGTCCGGCGACGCCGCCGTGGTGACGTTCAGACCGCAGAAGCCGCTCTCGATCGAGCGTTCGAGCGACATCCCCGAACTGGGGAGCTTCGCCGTCCGCGACATGGGCCAGACCATCGCGGCCGGGAAGGTCCTCGACATCGAGGAGCGGGCGTAAGCTGATCGGCCCACGGCCCCCGTTTTTCAGAACTGTCCCATCACTTCGTCCGCGAACAGCTCCGGCCCGGTCGTGTCGGGGAAGTCGACGAACTCGACGACGAACTCCTCGAAGCCGGCCTCCCGGTAGCGTTCGATATCGGCGGCGACCTGCTCGGGCGTGCCGACGAGGTGGAACTCGTCGTCGTCGAGGTTCTCCGGGCGGAACCGGGGGACGGCGTCCAGTAGCTCCTCGACTTCCGCCTCCGTCTCGCGGATGATGCAGCGTGCGAACCACGACTTCTCGATGGCGTCGTAGTCGGTGCCGTAGGTCTCGCAGTGCTCGCGGAGCACGTCGAGTTTGCCCTCGAGCATCTCCAGATCGCCCCAGTAGTTCCACGTGTCGGCGTGTTTGGCGGTGATGCGGAGCGTGAACTGCTCGCCGCCGCCGCCGATCATGATCGGTGGGTAGGGGTCCTGTATCGGGTGTGGCCGGCCGTCGGCGCCGTCGAGTTCGTAGTAGTCGCCGTCGTAGTCAACGTCGTCGCCGGTCCAGAGTTCCTTACAGACCTCGACGGTCTCCTCCATCCGGCGGAGGCGCTCGGGGGCGCTCGGCCACTCGTAGCCGAACGCCTCGGCCTCGTCCTGCTTCCAGCCGGCGCCCATGCCGACCTTCAGCCGGCCCTCGGAGATGTGGTCCAACTGCGCCAGCGCCTTCGCCAGCAGCGGGCCGTGGCGCAGTTGGTCGTTGAACGTCTTCGGGTAGAGGTAGACGTCTTCCGTCGCGCCCGCGAGCCCGGCGAGCGTCGACAGCCCCTCCGTCGTCGGCCCGGCGCCGGCCATGATGTGGTCCGGGATCGCCAGCCCGTCGAAGCCGAGGGCCTCGATATCGACGGCGTAGTCGCGCTGGTCGGCCCACGATATCTCGTCGCAGAACGCGAGCGTGCTGTACTCCGAACTCCCCGCACAGATCGGGACGTTGACGGCGAACTCCATGAGGACTGGTGCCACCACACGCACTTTATCCCATCCCTCCCGGCCAAAGAGCCAAGACGGGGCCAACCGAGCGACCGGCATGGACACCAAACGGTTCCTCTTCGTCTCCGCCGACGCCGCGCTGATCACGGACCTCGCGTGGCAGGTCCACGAGGAGGGCCACGACGTGAAGTACTACATCGAGGCCGAGAGCGACCGGGAGATCGGCGACGGCTTCGTCCCGAAGACCGACGACTGGGAGGCCGAGGTCGACTGGGCGGACGTGATCGTCTTCGACGACATCTGGATGGGTGACGACATCGGCACCGGCGCGCGGGCAGAGGAACTCCGCGCCGAGGGCCACGCCGTCGTCGGCGGCACGCGGAACACCGACCGGCTGGAGGAGGACCGCGGCTACGCGATGGAAGTGCTGGAGGAGAACGGCGTGAGCACCATCGACCACCGGGAGTTCCGGAGCTTCGAGGAGGGGATCCGGTTCGTCGAGGAGAACCCCGCCCCCTACGTCATCAAGCCGTTGGGGGAGGTCCAGAACGTCAAGCGCCTGCTCTACGTCGGCGACGAGGACGACGGCAGCGACGTGGCCGACGTGCTCAAAGCCTACGAGAAGGCGTGGGGTCACCGGATGAAGGGGTTCCAACTCCAGCGGAAGGTCGAGGGCGTCGAGGTCGCCGTCTGTGGCTTCTTCGACGGCGACGGGTTCGTCGACCGGGTGAACTTCAACTTCGAGCACAAGAAGCTCTTCCCGGGCAACATCGGCCCCTCGACCGGCGAGATGGGGACCTCGATGTTCTGGGCCGGCCGGAACGAACTGTTCGAGGAGACGCTTGGCAAACTGGAGGGGTGGCTCGCCGAGGAGGGGTACGTCGGCAGCATCGACCTCAACTGCATCGTCAACGACACCGGGATCTACCCCTTGGAGTTCACCCCCCGGTTCGGGTACCCGACGATCGCGCTCCAAGAGGAGTCCATCGAGTCCTCGACGGCCGCGTTCTTCCACGACCTCGCCCACGGAAACGACCCCGAACCCGAGGTCCACCGGGGCTTCCAAGTCGCCGTCCGGGTCGTCCTGCCGCCGTTCCCGTTCGACGACGAGGAGACCTACGACGAGAACTCCCGCAACGCCGCGGTCGTGTTCGAGACACCCGACCGGTCGGGGATCCACCTGGAGGACACCAAACGTGTCGACGGCCAGTGGCGGGTCGCCGGCGAGAGCGGCATGCCGCTCGTCGTCACCGGGAAGGGCGAAACGATGGCCGCTGCTCGCGAGCAGTGTTACGGGCGTATCGGCGACATCGCCATCCCGAACCGGTACTACCGCGACGACATCGGCGAGCGCTGGATGGAGGGCGAGGGCGACAAGCTACAGGCGTGGGGCTACCTCGGGCCGCGGGCCTGAGCGAGGCGTCGGCGACGCCCAGTTCCGAGAACTACTGTTGATACCGGTCAGGGACGTACGCCGCTGCCGGTTCGGGGACGTTCTCGAACACCGTCGGCGCCAACGACGCCAGCCGGCGTCGGAGCAGGCTGTAGGTCCCGCCGATCAGGAGCGCCGCGGCCGCGACCCAGTGGAACGGCTTGGGGAGCACCGCCGCCAGCGGCACCGC
Source organism: Halolamina litorea (assembly GCF_026616205.1). Lineage (NCBI taxonomy): Archaea > Methanobacteriati > Methanobacteriota > Halobacteria > Halobacteriales > Haloferacaceae > Halolamina > Halolamina litorea. The sequence goes on along the minus strand of NZ_JANHGR010000001.1, from coordinate 1,226,545 downwards.
GAGCGTCCCCAGCAACAGCACGTCCTCGGGGGCGCCGTCGTAGCGGACCCACCGTTTCGGGCGGCGCCAGCGGCCGCGTACGTGGTCGTACACCGCCCGCTCCGAGGTCCCCATCCACGGTCGGAGTTCGAGGCCGCCACCGTAGCGGTCCATCCGACAGTGCAGCGCCGCCGCGACGAGCAGGAACGCCAGCCCGACGGCGATGGGCGTCCCGAGCAGCCACGCCCCGCCGACCGCCGGCACCGCTGCCAGCGCGTAGCCCGTCGGGTAGTGCAGGGATCGCCGGTGCCCCGCGTACAGGTCGAGGTCCGGGAGTACGCCGCCGATCAGCGCGCCGGTGAGCGCCGCCGGCGCCTGTTCGGGCGCCAGCACGAGCAGCGGCGCGGCGACCGCCAAGCCGGCGATCGCGTGTGTTGGCAGCATCATTGTTTCTGACGACGTGGGACAACGGGATAAGCGCGTCGCCGGATTAATGCGCTGGCCCACGTATACGCCGGTGATGAGTGACCCGGGCCGCGGGACCGAAATCGGGGATGCCCTCGAACGCCTGTTCCGGGACGGACGGACCAACGCCCTGCTGTCGTGGGCGCTGGTGGGCGTGCTCGCGCTGACCCTCGGCGAGAGCGCGCTCGACCGTGACTACCAGTGGGTGCTGCTCGTGGCCGTCGCCGGGGGCATCGTCCTGCTGCCGCCGGCCGCGTACCGCGAGTGGCGGGTGATGCTCCCCTGGGAGCTGCTGGTGCTCGCGCTGTTGCCGATCCTCGCTCGGGCCGTCGGCGGCCGCGGCGTCGGGACGTTCGTGACCGCGCTGGCGCTGGCGGCGCTCGCGCTGATCGTCATCGTCGAACTGCACACGTTCACCGCGCTGCAGGTCACCCAGTGGTTCGCGGTGGTGCTGGTCGTGTTGACGACGCTGGCGTCGGTGGGCGCGTGGACGGTGTTCCGGTGGAACGCCGACCGCCTGTTCGGGACGAACTACCTCACGACTAACGAGGCGCTGATGGCGGAGTGGCTCACGGTGACCGTCGCGGGGCTCGTCGCCGGAGTCCTGTTCGAGGGCTACTTCCGGCGCCGCGACCGGATCCTGTGGCGGGCGATCCGCCGGGTGGTTCGCCGATGAGGCTTCCGCGGCCGTCGGCACGGAACCAACGGCGTATCACGCGGACCCTCCAGGTCCTGCTGCTCTCGGTCGTCGCCTACGGCCTGCTCGCGGGGGAACCCAAAGCGGTCACGAACGGCGGCGCCGGCCTGCTGGTGACGTTGCTGCCGGCGACGTTCGAGCGCAACTACGAGGTGTCCCTCGACCCGTGGCTCGGGCTCTGGGTCACGAGTGCGGTGTTCCTCCACAGCGCCGGCTCGGCCGGCCTCTACAGCACGGTCGGCTGGTGGGATCACCTCACCCACGCGATGTCCGCCTCCCTGATCGCCGCCGTCGGCTACACGACCGCCCGGACCATCGACCTCCACAGCGACGAGATCAACATCCCCCGGGAGTTCCTCTTCGTCTACCTGTTCGTGGTGGTGCTCTCCTTCGGCGTCGTCTGGGAGCTGTTCGAGTTCGGCCTCGACGCGCTGTCGGCGTCGACGGGGGTGACGATGCCGCTAGCCCAGCACGGCCTCGACGACACGGTTCGGGACACGATGTTCAACGCCCTCGGCGCGCTGCTCGTCGCCGTGTTCGGGCAGGTCCACCTGACGGACGTGGCCGAGACCATCCTCACACAGCGCTTCACTGAGGGGACGTGAGTGGACCGCGGCCGCGTTCTGGAGTTTCCGAGAACTTCGAACCGCTGAGAAAGTTCACAATTTGTAGCGTGTCCGTGCGGTCCGGACCGTTTGCCGGTCCCCGACGGTGGGGCCTACCGGGAGCCCAACTTTCTTCGCTGGAGCGACACACTGACGGAACGATGGAACACGTAACCGTCGACGACGTCGACACGCAGGGCGAACTGAACCGTCGCGGGCTCTCGGAGCCGCTCGGGACGAGCGACTTCGCCATCAACCACTACCACCTCGAACCCGGCGAGGGGTTCTCCGGCGGCCGGCACACCCACCTCGACCAGGAGGAGGCGTTCTACGTCATCTCGGGAACCGCCACCTTCGAGGTCACCCAGGAGCCGACCGGCGAACCCGAGACCGTCGAGGTCGGGGCCGGCGAAGTCGTCCGGTTCGCCCCCGGCGAGTACCAGACCGGTTCCAACGAGGGCGACGAGGACGTCGAGGCGCTGGCGCTCGGCGCGCCGGCCGACAGCACCGACGTGCGCGTTCCCGGCCCGTGTCCCGAATGTGGCCAGGAGTCGCTCGCGATCACCTTCGAGGGCGGCGAGATGGGCACCGTCTGCCCCGAGTGCGGCGCCGAACCCGGAGCGTAAGCCCGCAGGGGGCCGTTTTCTCCCGTACCGTTAAGGAGACAGCGCACCGACACGAACGCGATGGACCGAAAGCGTGTCGCTGCGACGACCCTCGCCGCGCTGGTCCTCGCGTTCCTCCTCCGTATCGTTCCGGGCTACCTCGTCGATCAGTGGGTGACCGGTGCCCCCGAGGCAGGCATCCTCCCGATTTTCGGCACGGTCGGGCAGACGGTGTCGGCACTCCTCTACGTCACTTCGGCCGTCGAAGCGCTCGCGCCGACCGCGGCCGGGGTCGCCCTGGGCTACTGGATCGCCCGACAGGCCGTCGACGACGACGAACTCCGGGACGGCCTCCGAGCCGCCGGCGCCGTCGGCGTCGCACTCCTCGGCCTGACAGCGCTCGCCGCCGTCGTCGTCGCGGTCGTCAGCGCCCCGTTCCTGGTCGTCGCGCTCTCGATGCCCCTGAGTGTCGTCGTGGTCACGCTCCTCGGCGCCGTCGCCGGTGCGGGGCTGGAGCGTTTCGACCTGGTCGGCGACGACGGGGACGTACGGGCCGCCGGTGCCGACGATCCGTCGCCGCCGCCGGCCGACGCCGACGCGCGGTAACGCGAGGCAAGGACTTTCACCCCCGCGAGGGAACCCACGAACGAATGAGCGACACACCCTCCGCCCACGACGCCGGCGACCACCTCGAGGCAGTGCTCGACGCTATCGAAGGCGCCGTGATCGTCCGCCGTGAGTTCCTCGAGACCGTCCTCGTCGGCGTGCTCGCCCGCGGCCACGTCCTGCTCGAGGACGTCCCCGGGACCGGCAAGACCCTGACCGCCCAGAGCGTCTCGACGGCGCTCGGGCTCTCCTTCTCCCGTATCCAGTTCACGCCCGACCTGTTGCCCGCCGACATCACCGGGACGAACGTGTTCCACGAGAACGAGGGCGACTTCGAGTTCCAGCCCGGTCCCGTGTTCGCCAACGTCGTGCTGGCCGACGAGATCAACCGCGCACCCCCCAAAACGCAGGCCGCGCTGCTGGAGGCGATGGCCGAGGGACAGGTGACCGTCGAGGGCGAGACCCGCGACCTCCCGGAGCCGTTCATCGTCATCGCCACCCAGAACCCCGTCGAGAGCGAGGGGACGTTCCCGCTGCCGGAGGCCCAGATCGACCGCTTCGCAGTGAAGGACTCGATGGGGTATCCCGAGCGCGACGGGGAGATCGAACTGCTCCGACGGCGTGCGGGCCGCACCGAACAGGTCCCCACCGTCGAGCGCGTGCTCGACGACGGCATGGTCGAGGCGCTCCAGCAGGTGCCCGAGTCCGTCCACGCGAACCCGGACCTGCTCGACTACATCGCCGACGTGGCCCGGGCGACTCGCGAGGACCGGCGAGTCGAGGTCGGCGTCTCCCCGCGGGGGACCCAACGGCTCTTCGAGATCGCCCGCGCCCACGCGACGCTTCGCTCCCGGGAGTTCCTCACCCCCGACGACGTGAAAGCCGTCGCCGGCCCCGCGCTGGCTCACCGACTGGTTCTCACCCCAGAGGCACAGATCGACGGGATCGGGAAGGCCACGGTGGTTCAGGACGTCCTCGACAGCGTCGAGGTACCGACCGTCGACGCGCCACCCGAGGCCTAACTCCGCATCTCGAAGGCGAACCCCGTCCGCTCGCCCACTTCGTCGCCGCCCTCCACCGACTCCACGCGGAGTGTCACGTCCCGCGTCGAGCCACAGCCGCGGCTCACGAACTCCGCCCACTGGTCGCCGACGGCGACTGCGCCGGCGTGGGCGCGCCGGAGATAGCCCCGGAACCGTTCCGTCCGGAGTTCGTCGCCGACCCGCGACTCGGCGGGCGTGTAGGAGAGCACCACGCGCGTCGCTTCGTCGTCAGTCACGGGGGCGAGTTAGCGCTCCAGGGCCAAATCGGCGACGCTCACGCCGACGGTTCGCGCAGCCCCGCCTCGAAGAACTCCGCGTCGACGGCGTCGTCACCGCCCGTTCCACCCGCGCCGCGTTCGAGCGCCACCGCGAGTTTGATCCGGGCCTTCCACGCCGGGAGGTCGCCGCCCCAGAGGACGCCCAGTTCGTCGAGGGTGGTGCCGCCGCCGTCGCCGCCGTACAGCGGCGCGGTCGCGCCCTCGTGGCACCGCGAGGCGACGACGACAGGAACCCCGGCCGCCAGCAGTTCCTCGATCGCCGCACAGAGCGAACCGGTGGTGTTCCCGAGACCGGTCCCGGCGACGACGACGCCATCGACGGCGGGGTCTGCGACGTCGCCGACGACCCGCCGCAGCGTGTCGCCGCTGGCGCCGAGTCCCGTGGTCACCACCGGGATTTCGGCCTCGACGGAGCCCACTTCGGGGGCCGACCCCGAGTAGCTCCGCGGCTCGCGGAACAGCCGAAGCCCGAGCGGGGTGAACTCCCCCACGGGGCCGCGCTCGGGCGAGTCGAACGTCGAGAGGGCGCTGGTGTGGCGCTTGACAACGTCCCGGGCCGCGTGGACCTCGTCGTCGAAGACGAGGTACGTCCCCGCGTCGACGCGCTCGTGGGTGACGGTTCGGACCGCCGAGAGGAGGTTCGGCGGGCCGTCGGTTCCCACCTGATCGAACGGCCGCTGGGCGCCGGTGAACGCGACGGGAACGTCGAGGGCCGTCGTCAGATCGAGGAGGTACGCCGACTCGGCCATCGTGTCCGTGCCGTGGGTGACGACGATCCCGTCGGCGTCCTCGGCCGCCCGCTCGGCCGCCTCTCGGAGCGCCGCGGCCCGCTCCCACGTCACGTCGAAGCCGGAGACGCTGGCGACGCGCTCGACGGCGAACGACGCCAACTCCGAGAGGCCCGGCACCGCATCGATCAGTTCCTCGCCGGCCTTCGTCGGCGTCTTGCTCTCCCCACCGGTGCTCGCTATCGTCCCGCCCGTGCTCAGAACCGTGACGTGCATGGTGGACCGCCGGACGGGTGGGCGATACGCCGGTCGATCCCGGACGGTGTTGCCGCGACCCAGGGCGGGGTCCGCGCCGTCCCTCGGCTTCTTACCGATCCGGGCCCACCGTCGAGTCACCTACCCCGCATGCCCGACACTACCGAAGGCGGCTCGATCCGGGCGGTCGTCGGCGGCGTTCACGGGAGCGACGCCGACGCGCTCCTCGGTCGTGCCAGCCGTGCCCCACAGCCGACGGAGCTGGTCGTGACGCCCGAGCGCCTCCACCGACGCAACCTCAAGCGCCGGCTGGCCGAGCACGCCACCCCGCGCAGCAGCCTCCGGCTGACCGACGCGACGACCATCGCCGACGACCTGCTCGACGGCGTCGGGGAGCCGGTCGACACGATCGACCGGATCGACCGACTCAACCACTTCGAAACGCTCCTGCAGCGCAAGACCGAGTCGAACAGGCGGCTCCGCGCGGCGTTCGGCGGGGACCTCCCGGCTCGCGTCGAAACGATCGCCGCCGCCCACAGCCGCGTCGGCGAACTGACCGGCTGGGCCGACGACCGACTCGACGACCTCTCGACGGTCGCCGACGGTCTCCCGGGGGTCGATGCACGCGACACGGCGGACGTCGTCGCCGGCGTCCGAGCACTCGAAGACCGACTCGTCGAACGTGTCGCCCCGATCCACTCCCGCGAAACGCTGCTCCCGGCGGCCGCCGACGCGCTCCGGGAGGACCCGGGGCGCTGGCGCGAGACGTTCCCCGCGGCCGAACGGCTCTCGGTCGCCGGCGTGAGTGCCGTCGACGCGCCGTTGCTCGGCCTGCTCGACGCCGCGGCAGCGGCGGGCGTCACGGTGACGGTCTCGCTCCGACCGGGGACCGGCCCCGATATCGCCGAGCGGCTGAGCGACCGACTCGATGTGGAACCCGGAAGGGGAGTCGGGACCCCCGGGGCTCGGAACGATACCGAAACCGCGGTCGCGCCCGGCCTCGACGCCGCGGAGTTCGTCGCCGACACGCCCGAAGGCGAGGCCCGTGTCGCCGCGGCCGTCGTCGCCGGCCACCTCCGGAACGGGGTCTCACCGAGTGACGTGCTGATCGTCGCCCGGGACGCCGGCGAGTACGAGCGGTCGCTGCGCCGGGCGCTGGGTCGCCACGGCGCGACACTCGCCGTCTGGGCACAGCTTCCCGCCGAGCGAACGGTGCCGTACCGCCAGTTCGCGGCGGTCTGTGAACTGCTCGGGAACGACGGGGTCGACGTCGAGGGGCTCCTCGAACCGCTTTCCTTCGAGTGGGTTCCACCGCAGGGCGACGCTGAAGAGGGCTCGACAGCGTGGCCACTCTCCGCCGCCCGGGTCGGCGCCCTTCGCGCCGGACTCGCCGACGAGTCGCCCGATCCGACCGAGCGCTCGGTCGACGGGTGGGCAGACCGACTGGACGACGCCGTCGACAGCGGGCAGGTCCCCGGCGCCGACGCCGCGGCCCTCCGGACGTTCCTCGATTGGGTTCGGGAGCAGCCCACGGCCCCGGAGCCGCCCGATATCCACCGGACGTTCGAGCCGCTGGTCGAATCCGGGCGTGAGACCGCGCTGCCGGCCGTCTTCGCGGCCGACAGCGACGACCTCAGCCGGACCTCGCGCTACGCGCGGGCCCTCTCCCGGGTCGAGGAGCTACTGACCGACACCCGCGCGAAGTACGACGAGTGGCTCGCTGCGGGCGACGTGCCGCGGTCGTGGCTGGCCGTCGCCGACCTCGCCGAGCGCGTCGTCACCACCCGCCCCGGCCGCCGCGAACACGCCAACGCCGCCGCCGTCGACGCCATCGACGCGACCGACGCGTGGCTGCGCGAGGTGCCCCACGTCGTCGCCGTGGGACTGGTCGACGGCGTCTGGCCGCGCCGGGTCGAGAGCGTGTTCCCCGAGGCGTTCCGGAGCGCGGTCGTCAAGGGTGACAGCGCCGCCGCTCGACGGCTAGCGGTCCCCGGCCGGTGGACCGCCGCCCGCGAGGTCGACCATCTCGCGTCGGGGCTCGGTGCCGCGACCGAGAGCCTCGCCGTCACTCGATACCGCCGTGACCGCGAGGGAACGGCGATGGAGCGTTCGCCGTTGCTTTCCCGGGTATCGGCCGACTCCGTCGACGAGTCGGCGACGCAGTCGCTCCTGACGAGGGGGACGCTCCCGGACGCCCTCGCCGCCGGCGGGGGTGGTTCGCGATGAGTGAAGAACTGTCGGGCGGCGAGGACACAACGGCAGAGACGGACGGCGACGACAGCCCGAACGGCTACCGCCGACTGGAGGGTGCACAGGCCGAGATCCGCGACGCCTTCTTCGAGGCCGACTCGGGACTGTTCGTGCTGGACTGTGGCCCCGGCGCCGGCAAGTCGGTCACCGCCGACACCGTCGCCGCCGAGGACCTCGCCCGCAAAGTCCACGACGGCGTCGAGAGCCCGACGGAGACGCTCTGTCTCACCTCCTTCTCCCGGGACGACGCGGCGAGTATCCTCCCCGGCGTCGAGGCGGCGCTGCGCGGGTTCGCGGCCGACCCGGAGGCGCCGGTCGATCTGGCTCCCGACGCCGCCGACGAACTGGGTGGGTCGCTCAGGGGCAGTGACCGCGTGGGAACGATAGACAGCGTGCTCGGCGCGGTGTTCGAGGCCGTCGCCGAGGAGGTGGGCTTCGACGGCGTCCCCGACGCCGGCGACGGCGCCGCCCTCGCACAGGTGCACGGCGACGCGCTGGCGGCTGTGCGGAACGAACCGTCGTTGGCCGAGCCGCTGGCGGCGCTCGACGACGCCTACCCCGGCGGGCGGTACGACGACGACGCGGCCGCGCTGCTCGCCGGCGCCCGAACAGCCTGTCGGGAACGCCGACTCTCGGTCCCCGACCTCCGGGAGCGACTGGAGACTGTCGTCGCCGGGAGCTACCCGGAGGGGGCGCCCGACTCCTTCGGGGACGTGCTTCGAGACACGGAGCGGTTCTTCGGCGCCGGGGAGCGCGAGGCGGTCGAACGGGGCTTGGACGCCGACCCGGACGGCGCTCCCGAATCGGTCGTCGACGCCGACGGCGCCTGCCGGGCCGGCTGGGCGGCTGCCGTTGACGCGCTCTGTACGGTGCTGCCGGCCTACCTCGACGCCTACGACGAGGCCTGTCGGCGGGCCGGCGTCGTCGCGCACGTCGACGTGGCCCACTGGATCGCGACGTTCTTCGCGGAGCCAGCCTACGAGAGCCCGTTCCGCGACCGACTCCGGGAGCGCTGGACCGGCCGGCTCTCGACGGTCGTCGTCGACGAGGCCCAGGACGTTTCGCGGGCCCAGCACGACGCGCTGGCACCCCTAGTCGATGCCGAGACGCGGGTGCTGCTGGTGGGTGACCCCGAACAGTGTATCTACGCGTGGCGCAACGCCCAGCCGCGACTGTTCGACACGGCCGCGACCGAGGGTCGCTACTTCGGGATCGACTGGGAGACCCACGAACGCCGAACTGCGACCCGGACGTACCGCTCGCGGCCGTCGGTCGCCGCCGCCATCGACACCGTCTTCGACTCGGTGTTCACGGACCCGACCCGCGGTGCCGTCGACGACGCCACGGCGGGGCGGGGGATCGACGGCTACGACCGGCTCTCGGCGGTTCGTGATCCCTCGCCCGGGCCGAGCCTCCACGTCGCCGCGTTCCCGGAGCACGGTCACCCCGGCTCGCCGACGTGGGTCGACCCGGAGGAGGGGATCGGCGAAGCCGCCGCGATGGCCGACTGCATCGCGGCCGGACTGGAGGACGGTCGCTTCGGCGACGATCCGGGCGTGACGGTGCTGTTCCACCAGCGGACCCACATGGGTGCTTACGTCGAGGCCTTCGCCGACGCCGGGCTCTCGGTACGGGACACCAGCCGTTCGCTGTTCGAGCACCCGCTCGTCGAGGCGGTCTGTGCGGTCGTACAGTGGCTCCTCGCGCCGACCGAGCAGTCCACGACGCTCGATCTGACCAACGACGACGCGGTGCCGATCAACGGGCTGGTGGACCGACTGATGCGTTCGGACTGGTCGATCCACGCCGTCGCCGACTCCGGGTCGATGCGGGGGGCGAAGGGCGCGTTCGTCGACGGCCTCGCCGAACTCGCGGACCGCCGAGCCGACCACCTCGCGGGTGCGGGCGCCGACGTGGTGGCGGACGTGGTCGAGACGCTCTCGCTGGCCGTCGACCCGCTAGACCAGAGCGCGACCGCCGTCGAGGACGCCGCCGTGCTGGACCGGTTGGTCGGTACGGTCGGCGACTGGGAGGGCGAGGAGACCTACTCGCTCGCGGAGCTCTCCGCGGAGTTGAACCACGCGCGGCGGAATCCCCGGACTGGGCCGAGCCTCCCCACCGCCGCCGAGGCCGACGTGACGTTCCGGACGATCCACGGCGCGAAAGGCGACGAGGACGACGTAGTCGCGCTCGCCGACCCCGGTACCGAACTGGGACGGTACGGCGCCTACCTCGATCAGTTGGTCGCCCACGGTCGCCACGTCGCGCTCGCGCCGCCGGCGAACGTCGCCCTCGGCGACGACTACCCGGCACTGGGCGGTACCGTCCTCGAGAACGGTCCGTACGACCCCGACGCCTCGCCGGGCGACGGCGACGCGGGTCTCCGCTGGGCGAGCGAACGCTGGATCGACGACGGGACCGACGAACGTGAGGTGGGCAGTACCGACGGTGGGATGCTCGCCGGCCCGCCGCCGCTGCGTACCGCGGTCGCCGACGCGCGCGCCGAGCGTTGGCGGCTCCTCTATGTCGCCCTCTCGCGGGCGCGCGACCACCTCGTGCTCCCGCTGCCGGGTCGTCGGTCGGCACCGACCCCGCGCGACCGTTGGGTCGACAGCCTCCGGGAAGCGTTCGAGTTCCACGAGGGGCGCAGCGGGGAGTACACCGTCGACACGCCCGGCCAGCACGACCCGCTGGCGGTCGCTGTCCACCGACCGTCGGCAGCGTCGCCGACGGCGACCGAGGAGTCAGGCGACGCCGACGGCAACGACGGGCCGCCGCCGCTTCCGGACCGGGGCTGGACGCCGCGGTTCGTCAACCCCAGCACCGTCTACGAACTCGCCGCCGCACCCGAGGAAGGCGTGCTCGCCCACCTGAGCGGGCGTCCCCTCCACGCCGAGCAGGACGGGGTGACCGTGCCGCTCAGCTTCGAGACCATGGGGCCGGAAGTGGTCGGCGACGTGGCACACGACCTCTTCACGTTCGCGCTCTCGGCGGGCGTCGACGCGGCGACGCTGTCGGACTGTGGCGGGCCGTTGCCCGCGGCGCTGGACCGTGCGGTCGCCGCCCACGCAAACGGCGTCGCTCCCGAAGAGCGCGAGGAGCTCCGACGCTACGTCGCGGGAACGCTCTGCCCGCAGTTGGCGGCGACAGAAGCGTACGACCGGCTCGTGAACAGCGACCGTCGGTTCGTCGAGGAGCCGCTGGACGCGGTCGTCAGGGTCCGCGGGGTGGCCGTCGAGATCGGCGGCCGAGCGGACGTGGTGTCGGTCGACGGTGACGGCCGCTGGCACATCGACGAACTCAAAGTCGGCCTGCGCCCGCCGGAACCGGAACTCACGGAACGCTACGAGCTACAGGCCGCGGCCTACGCGTGGCTGTTGGAGCGACAGGGGGCGTCGGCGGTGACGGCGTCGGTGACGACTGTCGGCGCACACCAAGCGACCGCGGCCGTCGACGCCGGCGGGGCTGATGTCCGCGAACTGCTCGACAGCCTCGCAGAACGGCGCTGGAACGACCGTTAGGCGTCGGGTTCGTCCGGCGGGTCGGGGGCGTCCGTATCGCTGTCGTCGGCGTCCGCTGGGTCCACGTCGCCGCCGTCGGCGGTTTCGGCGTCGGCCGACTGCGGGTCCTCCTCGTGGAACTCCTCGTTGCGCTCGCGCACGAGCACCGTCCCGTTCGCGCCGACGACGAGGTCGGGGGACCCGAGTGCGAGGTCGATCAGTGGCTCGTCAGTCGGGAGCGCCGTACGCTCCCACTCCTCGGGGCCGGTTCGCTCGTAGAGCGCGCCGTCGGCGCCGAGGGCACACATCTGGGGGTAGCCGTCCCCCTCGTCGTGGAGGTCGATGGAGACGACGCCGGTGCCGCCGGTGACACCCAACGGGGCCCAGTCGTCGGGCTCGTTGTCGTAGCGGTAGAGACAGCCGTCGTCGGCGCTCACGTAGACCCGCTCGTTCTCCCAGGCGTCGAGGTCGTGGAACGTGGTGTCGGGTTTGACGGTTCCCGTCGCCGACCAGCCGTCCTTGATGGTCGTCTTGTAGGCGATCCCCCCGGTGTCGATGGTGTAGGCGATCCCGTCGGGGCTGGCCGCCAGCGCGTCGATGCGCTCGTTCTCGTCGGGGCGGTCGACGGTCCCCCAGTCCACGTCGTGGCCGTCGACGCTGAACGGGAGGATGCCGCCGCGGCCGTCGGCCGCGACGCCCTTCTCCTCGCCGGCGTCGCCGGAGATGGCGATCCCCTCCCAGACGGAGGCCATCTCGACGGGGTAGTCGTACTCGAACAGTTCGCCCTTGCTCACGTCGTAACAGGCGAGGCTGCCGCCGGTGCCGACCATCCAGAGTCGCTCCCCGGCGGAGGTGCTGTCCATCGCCCGAACGCTGGTCGCGTCGGCTGTCGGCGCCGCCCCCTCGACGACGACGTGCCAGCCGGTCCCCGTGTCGGCGACGATTGTCCCACCCTCACCGATGGCGTAGGCCCCCTTCGGCGTGAGTTCGCCGTCGTAGAGGTCTACCTCGAACGGCGTGTCAGCGGTCCGCCACTGCGCCCGATCGGCCCCCGTTTGCTGGTGCCACATAGCGCATCGAACACAGGAGAAGGTGTAAAAAGTGTGCCCTGATCGAGTCCGTTCGGTCCGCTCGCCCGCTCAGAGCGTAATCGAGGCCACGAGGGCGACCGCGAAGACGCCGACCGTCGCGACGAGTGCCCTCGCCCACGTATCCATGTCGAGTCGTTCTCCGGCCACGACGATTCCTTGCCGTCCCCGCCACCGGTTCCGACCCGTGACAGGGAACTCCGCGTCCGCAAACACCGCTACGAAGCGAAGTACGGCGCCCCCGAGAAGAGGGGAGTGACCCGCCCCGAGGTAGCGGCGCAAGTACTGTGGCACCGGCGCCGTGTCGACCCCCCTCGCGTGAGGTCGACCCGCAGAACACACCCCCGTTCTTGTGTTCCGGACGGGTCAAGGGGCGAAACGGGGTTGTTCGGGCGGTTTACTCGAACTGCTTCTGCTGCTGATCGATTCCGTCCTTCATCCGGTCTTCCCGCTGTTGGCGGTCGGTCGTCTCCATCTGGTTGCCGTCGCCTTGGTAGGTCTCGCCTCGGCCGTCGAAGTTGTCGCCGTCCGCGGACTTCCCCGCCGATCGGGTGGTGCCGCGCGGGCGCTCGATCACGGTGCCGTTCTTCCCGACAGCCACGTCGAACGCGCTGCCCAGTCGGATGGCGTTGAGCGCGTTCTTGGTCGGCGAGGGGATCTCCTCCCAGCGCTCCTTCCCGGTTCGCTGGTAGATGTTCCCGTTGGCGCCGATACAGACCATCTGGCGCTTGCGGCTCCCCTCATCGTAGACGTCGATGGCGGTCAGGGAGGTGGTCTCGGCGACGCCGATGGGCGTCCAGTTGTTGTAGGAGTCGTCGTAGCGGTAGATCCGGCCGTCACCGGCGGCCACGTAGACCCGCTGGTTCGTGCCGGCGTAGATGTCGTAGAACTTCACCTGCGCGTTGACGATGCCGATGTCCTTCCAGCCGTCCTCGGCGGTCGTCTTGAACGCGTTGCCGGAGGTGTCGACGCCGAAGCCGATGCCGTCGGGGGTGGCCGCGAGCGCGGCCATCTTCGACCCCTTCCCCGCCGGCTTGTCCAGTTGGCCCCAGTCCACGTCGAAGCCGTCGATGGTGAACGGCAGGATCTCCCCCGAACCGTTGGCGGCGAGACCCTTCTCCTTGCCCCGCTCGCCGGCGATGGCGATCCCCTCCCACGTCGAGGTCATCTCGTTGGGGTAGGAGTAGTCGAACTTCTTGCGCTCCTCCACGTCGTAACACGCCATCGCCCCCGACGAGCCGAGCATCCAGACGCGTTCGCCGTCGCTGGTCACGTCCATGGCTCGCATCTGGTTGTCCCGCGTCGACGGACCGTCGTCGAAGACGATCTCCCAGCCCTCGCCGCGGTCCGCGACCAGGTGCCCCCCACTGCCCACCGCATAGAGCCCCTGCGTCGTCTGTGCCACGTCGAACAGCGTGATGTCGAAAGGAGTCTCGACGACTCGCCACTCCGGTCGCTCCCCGTCTTCACCGAGTTGCCACATGGGTTCGGGGACTCAAGACTAACTGATAAAGTCCCCATTGACTTCCGTTGACACGTTCTCGGCGGCGGTGTCCAAGTGCCACACACCGCCGCCGTCGGCGACGCTGACGCCGTGTTTCGGCCAAGCCATGTGGGTGATTCACACCGCATCATTCATGTCACCCCGGACAATCGTACTGAACGATACGTGAGCGACGACAACGGAACCGTCGACCTCGGCTCGGATCGTCGGTGGTGGCGGGTCGTACTGACGCTGGTCTGTGTCGCCGCGGTGGTGCTTGCGAGCATCGCGCTGCCGCTGTTCGTCGGCGACGCGTCGCCGCCAGCCGCGCAGTTCGACCTCGGCCAGCCGCTGAGCGCGGGCGCTCAAGGCGCGGGCATCCCCGCCAGCGCCGCCGGCGCGTTGGGCGCGCTGAGTTCGCTGAGTCAACTCTCCGCCGGGAGCAGTCAGGGAAGCGAGGCGGCGAACCCCTACAGCAGCCTGAACCAGGAGGTGCACTTCGTCGTCGAGAGCGACCGACCCAGCTACTGGCGGACCGGTTCGTTCGACCGCTACACCGGGCAGGGCTGGGAGCGCACCGGCGAGGCGGCCGACTTCGACGGCACCGCGCCCATCGAGGGCGCCGCCGGCGAACGGGTCAGGTACCAAGTGACCCTCGCACAGCCAGCGACGGCGCTACCGACCGTCTGGCAACCCGAATCGGTCTCGCTGTCGGGCTACCCCCTCGAACTCGGGCCGGGACGGTCGATCAGTAGCGGGGAACAGGTGCCCGCCGGCACGACCTACGTCGGCGAGTCCGTCGCGCCGCCGGACGACCCGGAGACCCTCCGCGCGGCCGGCGACCAGTACCCCGCCGACGTCGAGCGCGTCTACACGAGCCTCCCGCCGAACCGGGACACCGAACGCGTCGGCGCTTTCACCGCGGAACTGACCGCCGATGCCGAGAACCCCTACGAGACGGCCGTTCTGATCGAGGAGTGGCTGGAGTCGAACAAGGAGTACTCGCTGAACGCGAGCCACGACCGGGAGAACGGGACGATCACCTCCGAGTTCGTCTTCGAGATGGACGCCGGCTACTGTGAGTACTTCGCCACCGCGATGACGACGATGCTGCGGACGCAGGGCGTCCCCGCCCGGTACGTCGTCGGCTACGCCCCCGGCGAGCAGACTGGGCCGAACGAGTACACGGTTCGCGGGATGCACGCACACGCGTGGGTCGAAGTGTACTTCCCCGAGGTCGGCTGGGTCCGCTTCGACCCGACGCCGAGCGCGGAGCGAGAGCAGACCGAAGAGGCGGCGCTCGAGGAGACGCCGACCCCGACACCGACCGAGTCTCCGACGCCGACCCCTGCACCGACGCCGGCCCCGACCGAGTCCCCGACGCCGACGCCCACGCCGACTTCGACACCGAACACGGCGGTTCCGGGCGAGCAGAACGGGACCACGGAGAACGGCACCGAGGCACCGCCGACCGCGACGGCGACTCCCACGCCGACACCGTCGCCGACGGAGCAGCCCATCTCGGTCTCGCTCAACCGAACCGCCGTCCCCGGCGCCACCGTCGAAGTGACGGTCACGCGCGGCGGCGAACCGGTCGCCGGCGCACAGGTGCTGTTCAACGGCGACCCGATCGGACGGACCGACGCCGAGGGCACCGTCGTCGGCGAGGTGCCCTACACACAGCGGCTCGACGTGACGGTTCGAACCGACACCGCCGCGACCCTGCCGCCGCCAGGTGACGCGCCGCGTGCCGTCGACGGTTACGCCTTCCAGACCGACGAGAACACGAGTTTTACCCTGAACACGAACGCCACCGTCTCGTTCGTCGGGACAGTCCGGAGCGACGCCGAAGTGACGCTGGTCGCCACTATCGACGACGTGCCGGTCCGCGACGCCGTCGTCACGCGCAACGGCGAGCAGATCGGCCGCACGGGCGACCGCGGGCAGTTGACCGTCAGGCTGCCGAGCGACCCGGGCGAGTACGAGTACGCCATCAGCCGCGGGAGCGTCAGCGGGAGCGAGACGGTCTCGATTCGGGAACTGGCGCTGAACTACAGCGTCGGCTGGCCGGCGACGATTCCGTTCGCGCCGGTAACGCTCAACGCGACGCTGGGCGACCAGCCGCTGTCGAACGGCACCGTCTCCATCGACGGCGAAGTGGCCGGGACGACCGGGGCGAACGGCACCGCGCTTGCTCGACTCCCGCCCGCTGACTCGGTCACGCTCGCGGTCACGGCCCACGGCCAACGTGCTTCCGTCACCATCGACGGTCTCTACGGGACGCTCGGCCGCCTGCTCGCCGCCCTCCTCGCGGCCATCGCCGCCGTCTTCGGCGTCGCGTACTACCGCGGGGTGACGCCCCGGGGCCTGCTCGGCCGGATGGGCGACAGCATCCGCCAGGGGTATCAGCTGATCCTGATGAGCGTCGTCTCGCTCTCGGACGCGCTGAGTCGCGGCGTCGACGCCGCGGTGACCGCGCTCCGGAACGCCGCCGACCGACTGACGGAACTCGCCGCCGAACTCTACGCGCGGACCAAGACGCCCGGACAGGTCGGGTCGGCCATCGTCGCCGCCCTCACGGCGTGGGCGGTGTCGGTCGCTGCGGCGATCAGTTCGCTGCCCGAGCGACTCCTCGACTGGGTCCGAAACCCCCGACCAGACGACGCCGAAACCGACGAGGCGTCGGACACGGCGGCGACGGCCGACGAGGATCCGGAGACCGCCGCGGCCCGCGAGCGGGTTCGCCGGGCGTGGCAGCGGTTCCTCTCGCTGTTGCCGCTGGGCAGGGTACGGACGCTGACTCCCGGCGAAGTGGCTCGCTTCGCCGTCGACGACGCGAACCTCCCCGCTGGCCCGGTCGAGCGACTGCGTGACGCCTACCGGGAGGTGTCCTACGGCGGGGCCGACCCCGCTACTCAGCGGGACGCCGCCGAGTCGGCCGTCGACGCCCTCGACGCGTCCTCGGGTGGCGGTGCCGACGACGGGGCCGCCGATCCGGCCCCCGACGACGCGAACGGAGGTGGGACCGCGTGAGCGCGCTCCGATGGCTCGGGCGGGCGCTGATCACGCTCGCGCTGTTGGCGGCGCTGGGCGTGGCAGCGGCGCTGGTGTTCGCTCCCGGGGTAACCGGCCCCGCCGAGGCCGCGCTCGCACCGGCGGTCGACCTGATCGAGGAGTTCGACACCGAACAGACCCTCTTCGTCGTGGTCGGCGTCGTGGCGGCGATGTCGCTGTTCGTGGGTATGATCCGGAAGCTGTCGGGCGGCGGCGACCCCGAACCGGTGTTGGTCGAGGACGGCGACCGGCCGCCCGAATCCGTGAGCGTCGATCCCGCGACGGTCACCGGCGCCGGCGCCGACCGTTCGATCGAGGACATCGAGTCGCTGGAGGACGCCCGGGCACGGCGGCGCGGGCTATCGAAGACGGCCGTGGCGGCGCTCCAGACCGCCGGCGAGTCCCCGGAGCGTGCCCAGCGCCGGATCGCGCAGGGTGCGTGGACCGACGACGAACTCGCCGCGGGGTTCCTCGGATCGGACGCGCCGGTGCCGCTGCTGGCGCGCCTCCGGGGCTGGCTCGACGGGGCCAGCGAGGGGCGTCGGCGGGTCGTCCGCAGCATCGACGCCGTCGGCGAACTCGCGGCGGCGCCCGACGCGGCCACGCGGATGCCGGTCGAAGCGGACGAGGAGACGGATGGGGTGACAACCGATGAGTGAGGCAACCCAACGGCCGAAGACGGCGGAACCGGACGACGATCAGCCCCCCGAAACCGAGGACGAGACCGCGGCTGAGCCGGTGGACGACGTTGCAGGCCCGTCGAACGAGTCGGGGAGTTCCCTGCGGATGTTTCGCCGGGTCCGGCGCGTCGCCCCCTGGAGCGTCTGGCTCGTGGCCGGCTTCTTCCTGGTCAGCTTGGGGGTGTTCTACGGGGAGGCGACGCTGCTCGCGGGAGCGGCGGTGCCGTTCGCCTACGTCGGCTACGCCGCGCTCTCGACGCTCCCCACCGGACTGTCCGTCGATGTCGAGCGCCGCGTCGACGAGCGGCGACTCACGCCCGGCGATCCGGTCGAAGTGACCGTTTCGGTCACCAACACGGGCGAGACGGTACTGACCGACCTCCGGGTCGTCGACGGCGTCCCCGAGGAACTCGCGGTGGTCGAAGGCTCCCCCCGCGCGTCGATGGCGCTACGCCCCGGCTCGACCGGGACGTTCTCTTACAGCGTGATCGCAAAGCGCGGGGACTTCGGGTTCGGCGACGCGCGGCTGATCGTTCGCTCGCTGCTGGGCACGGACGCCGCCACGCTGTCGGCGACGGTCGCCGGTGCCGACTCCATCGACTGTACCGACCCCGCCGCACTCGCCGGGCTGGATCGGGCCACACGGCTCCGGACCGGTGTCACACAGAGCGACCAGGGCGGCGAGGGCCTGGAGTTCCACTCGACCCGGGAGTACCGGCCGGGTGACGCGCGGAACCGTGTCAACTGGCGCCAGTACGCCAAATCCGGCGAACTGGTCACCACGGAGTTCAGACAGGAGCGGGCGGCCCGGGAGGTCGTGTTGCTCGACGTGCGCCCGACTACGCGGCGCTCCTCCGCACCGACACACCCGACCGGCGCCGAGTACGCCGCTTACGCCGCTGAAGCGGCGGTCGAGCGCTACCGGTCGCTCGGCCACCGCGTCTCGCTCGCCGTTCTCGGCGTCGACGCCGCCGACGTGGACGTGTCGGTCCGAACGGCCGGGGACGCACTCTGGATCGAGGACGCCGCCAGTGAGGCCGGGCGCCGGGCCGCCGACGCCACCTTCACGGCCGCGGCCGACGCCGCCGCCGTACGAACGCCGGGACGGGGGCCGGGGGAGTCGCTCACCGAACGCCGGACGACCGAGCCCAAGGGCGTCTCGGGGCTGATCGCCCAGTTCCCCGACCGGGCCGAACTGTTGGTCGTCTCGCCGCTGGTGGATCGGGCGCCGCTCTCCTACGCCAAGCGCGCGGCCGTCGTGGGGAACACGCCGACGCTCCTCTCGCCGGACCCGACCGGCGATCGGACGCCGGGTGGGCGGCTGAGCGGCGCTCGACGGGACGTTCGCCTGCGGGAGGCCCGCGGCGTCTGTGACCGCGTGATCGACTGGCCCGCGGACCGTTCGCTCTCCGCTGTCGCCGCCGCCGTTGACGGGGGTGGTCACTGATGGCGACTGATTCCGCCGACGGCGCCGGCGCCGAGACGGTGACGGCGCTTCCCGAACGGAACTGGCGTCCCCCACGTGCGGGGTCGGCGCTCGCGGCGCTGATCGTCGTGGTCGGCTGCTGGCTACTGGCGGACGCGCTGGGCGCCCTCGACTCGCTATCTATCGCCGCCGGCGGTGCGGCCGGGATGGCCGTCGTGGTCTGGCTGCTCGGCTGGGACCGCTACAGCATGGCCGGGACGCTGCTCGGCGTGACGCTCGCACCCCTCGCGGGCGGCCTGCTGTTCGCCGGGGTCGGCTACGCGCTGATCGCACAGTTGGGCGGGATCGTTCCACAGGGGACGGTGTTCGTCGCACTCAGTATCGTGCTCGCGGCGTTCGGCGCGGCGTCGATCCCCGGGGACTCCGCCGACGGCGAGGGTGTCGCCGCCGCCGCGAAGAGCACGATGATCGCCGCGGTGGCGCTGATCGTGGTGGCTGGCGGCTTCGTCGGGAACGCGATCCGACAGGCCGAGGAGATGGAGCCGTTCGCGGCCCTGCCGGCGCTGGAGACGGTTCCGTCGCTGTTCCCCGAAGCGACGATGGTGCCCCCGTTCGGGGTGTTCCTGCTGCTCACGTCGCTCGCCCTGCTCGCGCTCCAGGGGGCGCTGACGGCGCTTCCGGTCGCTGAGCTACTCGACGACCGCTCGGGCGACGACGACGCCGTGGTAGCGGCGTTCGAGCGCCTGTGTTGGCTGCTGGGGTGGGCGAAATTCGGCGTCGTGCTCGGCATCGTTCTGGTCGGAGCCCGCCTCGTGATGGGCCCGGCCTACGCCGCGATATGGACGACCGTTCCCGGGGGGCTCTACGGCCTGCTCGCGTGGCTCTCGACCTCCGAGGGGCTCCGTTGGCTGACGGTGCGCGTGCTCGTCGTCAGCGTCTGTATCGTCCTCGCCGTACGGGTGCTCCGACGGCTCCACCGTGCCGGGATCAGCGAACACCTCGGAAAATTCGCCGTACTCGCGGGCATCGGGACGGCGTTCGCCGCCGGCTGGTTCGGCCACGAACTGATCCTGAACACGGTGTTGGGCGAACTGGAGCGCTCGCTGCCCGGCCCGGTCGCCGACCTCGTGCTCGAACAGGCCGGCACCGTCGTCGACTACTACTCCGGGGAGGTCGTCGCGCTCGGGCTGGTCGCCGTGGGGACGGCGACGGGTGCGGGCGCGTTGGCCTTCCTGCGGGGCGGGATGCTGTTCGGGGTGGTGCCCCGACGCCACACCGCAACCACGCTCGCCGGCGCGGGGCTGCTCGCAGCCGGTGGGTTCGCCGCGGCACTCAGCGTGCCGGCGAGCCACGCGCTTGGCGTGATGGTCGGCGCCGTCGTCGTCTGGGACATCGGCCGCTTCGGCGTGGGACTCGGCCGGGACGTGGGCCGCCGGGCGCCGTCGCTGCCGGTGCAGTTCGTCCGCGTCCTGACGGCGGTCCTGATCGGCGGCGTCACCGCCGCGGCCGGACTGGCGGCCGTCTCGTCGACGACGTCGGTGTCGCTGGCGACCGAGACGACCGCGGCGCTGGTGCTGTTCGTCACGCTCGGAGTGGCGTTCCTCGCCAGCCTGGTGTTGGCGCGATAGGTTCGATCAGTTTACAGGCGGCGCGCCATGGACTGTCGGCGATGAGCGACGACGGTTTCACCGTCCGAATAGGCGGTCGGGAGGTCGATCCGGTCCGTGGCGGCGCCCTGTTGCTCGTGGTCGGTCTCGCCGTCGGTGGGTTCGGCGCGTACGACTACCAGCAACAGCAGGCGGCACTGGACGACTCCGTCGCCGTGAACGCGACCGTACAGGAGGCCGGCGTCGAGTCGGTCGGCGGGGCCAGCAGTTCCGGCGTCGACTACCGCCCGACGGCGACGTTCACCTACCGCTACGGCGGCGAGAACTACACCAGTCACAGCGTCTTCGCCTCGGCGTCGACGCCGAACTACGACACCCGCTCGGCGGCTGAAGCAGTACTCGCGGACTACGAGGACGGCAAGGCGGCGACGGCGTACGTCGATCCCGACTCGCCGAGCGATGCGTTCCTCGTTCGTCAACCCGCGGACAGTCCGATGACGGCGGGCTTCATCGGCGCCGTGGTGGCACTCCTCGGTCTCGGCTCCCTGCTCACAGGCTATCGGCGGTAGCCCGTCCGTTCAGGCCTCCATCGCCGGGACGGGTACCTGTCCCTTGACCTCCTCGAGCACGTCGGCGGCGTCGATGCCCTCGATCTCGGCCTCGGCGGTCAGGACCAGTCGGTGGGGGAACACGTCGTCGACGATCCGCTTCACGTCGTCGGGGACCACGTACTCTCGGCCCCGCAGGGTCGCGTAGGCACGGCTCGCCTCGAACAGGTGCTGGATCCCACGCGGGGAGACGCCGACGGAGACGTGGCGGTGCTCGCGGGTCGCCCGACCGAGTTTCACGAGGTACTCCCGGACGTTGCGCTCGGCACGGACGGTCTCGGGCACGGCCTGTAAGTCACGGACCGTCGCCTCGTCGGCGACCGCCGAGACGCTGGGGACCGACTCGGTCCGGCCCGCGCGGCGGTTGATCAGTTCCATCTCCCCGTCGAAGTCGGGGTAGCCCATCGACGTCTTCACGATGAAGCGATCGCGCTGGGCCTCCGGCAGCCCGAAGGTCCCCTCCTGTTCGACGGGGTTCTGGGTGGCGATGACGACGAACGGGTCCGGAAGCTGGTGGGTCTCGCCGTCGACGGAGACCTGCCCCTCGCCCATCGCCTCCAGCAGCGCGGCCTGCGTTTTGGGGGGTGCACGGTTGATCTCGTCGGCCAGCACGACGTTGGCGAACACCGGCCCCTCGGCGAAGGTGAACTCGCCGGCCCCCTCGTTGTAGACGTTCGAGCCGGTGATGTCCGCCGGGAGCAGGTCCGGCGTGAACTGGATGCGGGTGAACGAGAGGTTCAGTGCGCCCGCGAGGCTCCGCGCCGCGAGGGTCTTCCCGGTCCCCGGCACGTCCTCCAGCAGCACGTGGCCGCCGGCCAGTACGCCCGTCATCACGGTTTCGAGGAACGATCGGTCGGTGACAACGGCGGCGCTCAGTTCGTCGATCACGTCGCCGGCACGGCCGGCGGCCTCGTCGGTATCCATTTGGGAGTAGGTATGGGCCACCCGACATGACGTTAACGGTGGGAACTGTTCGCGCACGGGTCGGCGGTCAGTCGCGACACGGGGGTCGACGGCGCGGCTCAGGCCAGCGAGACCGAGATCCGGTCGGAGTCCTCGACGAGGCCGACGATGCTCTCGTGGACACCGACGTGATCGACGAGGTCAGACATCGCCGCCAACACGAGTTCGGTGCTGTGGGAGAGTTCGTGGGCGCGGTACTGGCCGCCCGCAAGCCCGTCGTTGTGGCGACTGGAGGCCGTGATCCCCAACCCCTCGATCTCGCCGAGGAAGTCCCGAACGCGGCGGGTCGTTCGGGCGTCGTGGGTCGAACTGTCACAGAGTTCGGCGTAGCGCTCGTACACCTTCTGGGAGCGCGCCGGCGTCTCATCGGCGGCTTCGAGGGTGACCAGCGCGTAGAGCACCAGTTTGTGCTGGTCGGCAAGGTCGGCGATCCCGTCCATCACCTCCTCGCGTTCGAGTTCGCGGCGGGCCGACTCGACGTGGTCGCTGGTGACGGTGTCGGCGTTGTCCGCCCGCGCGAGGTCGGCGGCGGCCCGGAGCAGGTCGAGGGCTTTCCGCGCGTCGCCGCCGTCCTTGGCGCCGTAGGCCGAACAGAGCGGCACCACGTCGTCGGCGAGCGCACCGTCGTAGAACGCCACACTCGTCCGCTGGGAGAGCACCTGCTTGAGTTCGCCGGCGTCGTAGGGCGGGAACCGGATGTTGACCTCCGCGAGCGAGGACTTCACCTCGGGCCGGAGGTTCTCCCGGAACGCGAGGTCGTTGCTGATGCCGATGACGCCGACGCGGGCGGCGTCGACGTTGCCGTTCGAGCGGGCGCGGGGGAGTTGGTAGAGCAGCGTGTCGTCGCCGCCGATGTTGTCGACCTCGTCGAGCACGATCAGGACGGTGCCGCCGATGCTCTCGAGGGCGTCCCAGAGCTGGGAGAGCACCTCGTGCATCGGGTGGCCGGTGTTGGAGATCCCCTCGTCCGGCGGGCGGAGCTTGTTGACGAGGTTGATCGCGACCTGGTAGCTGCTGGTGAGCCCTTCGCAGTTGAGTTCGACTGTCGTGAGGTCGACGCCGTAGGTGCCGGCGTCCGCCTCCAACTGCTCGAGCAGGTAGCGGGTGACCGCCGTCTTCCCGACGCCGGTCTTCCCGTAGACGAAGATGTTGTTGGGGTCCTCGTTGTTGATGACGGGCTGGAGCGCGGTGTGGTAGCGGGCGATCTCGTCGTCGCGGCCGACCAGCTCCGCGGGCGTGTACTCCTCGGAGAGCCGGTCCCGGTCGCGGTAGAGCGAGTCGTCCGGGCTGAAGCTGATGTCTGGCATGGGTTAGCAGGCGTAGTTTCCGGTGGCTCGTCGTCGACCACCGTTTCCGCTGTTTCGTGGTGGAGTGGGGTTTCCGGTGCTGTATGAAGCTGTCGAACCGCCGCGATTCGGCGTCGACGCCGCGGGGGAGAGAGACACCACTGTTTCCAGTGCTTTCCCGGGGCGGGCGGGTGGGGAACTCCCGAAACCGGCGATGAATAGAGCAGGATTCATGTAGGGGGCGGATGAGTTAGTCCGTAGAGCAGTCGTTACTCGTCGTGTCGGCGTGGACGGCCGTCGTCCACCCTGACACGACCACTCGTTCGCTCCGTAGAGCACCGGAAACGGTGGTCTCTCTCTCCTCCTCGCGGCCACGTCGTCTTAGCGCGGCCCCGTTCAGCGGCCGCCTCAGAACGGGTAGTCGCGGGGTTCCTTCTGGACCGAGATCCACTTCGTCTCGGTGACCTCCTCGAGGAACGCGTCGCTGTTGTAGTGGCCGACCCCGGAGGCGCCGACGCCGCTGAAGGGGACGTGGGCCTCGTCGTTGATCGGCTGGTCGTTGATGTGGACGTTGCCGGTCTCCATCCCGTGGGCGATCTTCTCGGCGACCCCGAGGTCGCCGGCGTGAACCGCCCCCGAGAGGCCGTACTCAGTGTCGTTGGCCAGTTCGATCGCCTCCTCGACCGTCGAGAACGGGATCACGGGCGCGATGGGGCCGAAGTGCTCGTTGCACGCCGCGGCCATCTCGTTGTCCACGTCCGAGAGCACCGTCGGCGCGACGACGAGTGAGTCCTCGACGCCGTCGAGGTCGACCGTCTCGCCACCCGTCTCGAGCGTCGCGCCGGCGTCGACGGTCCGCTCGACGTACTCCAGCATCTCGTCGCGCTGGGACTCGTCGATGATCGGCCCGACGACGGTGCCCTCCTCGTGGGCACTCCCGGCGGGCAGTTCCGCGGCGCGCTCGGTCAGGCGTTCGACGTACTCGTCGTAGACGCTCTCGTGGACGATGTGGCGGTTGATCGAGATACAGACCTGTCCCTGGTGGACGAAGCTCCCGAACACGGCGCCGTCGATGGCGCGGTCGAGGTCGGCGTCTCCCGTGACGACGTGGGCGTTGTTGCCGCCGAGTTCCATCGCCGGCACCGCGAGGTTCTCACCCGCGAGGCCGGCGACGTGGCGGCCGACCTCGGTGGAGCCGGTGAACGCGACTACGTCGCTCTCGGGGTGGCTGGCGACGCGGTCGCCGATCTCGCTCCCCCGGCCGACGACGACGTTCAGCACGCCCTCGGGCAGGCCGGCTTCCTCCAACAGCTTGGCGAACAGGAGGCCGCCGGTGATCGGCGACTGCGTGGAGGGCTTCAGGACGACGCTGTTCCCGGCGGCGATGGCCGGCGCGACCGCCCGCATCGAGAGGTTCAGCGGGAAGTTCCACGGCGAGATCACCGTCACCACGCCCTTCGGCTCGCGGAAGAGGCGGTTCTCCTTGCCCGGGATGTTCGACTCGGCGGTCTCGCCTTTCATCCGTCGAGGGAGCGTCGCCGCCTCGCCGGCGTGGTCGCTGGCGATCTGGATGGAAGTCGCCCCCATCGCGGGGGAGCCACCGACCTCCTGAGTCAGCAGCGAGGTGATCTCGTCTTCGTGTTCCTCCAACAGTCCGAGGAGGTTCTGGACGACCTCGGCCCGCGCGGCGGGGGGCTGTTCGGCCCAGGACTCCTGTGCCTCGGCGGCGGCCTCGTAGGCGGCGTCGACGTCGGCTTCGACGCCGGCGGGCACCTCGGTCACGTCCTCCCGCGTCGAGGGGTCCTCGACGGCGATCGTTTCGCCGCTCTCGCTCGGGACGAACTCGCCGTCGATGTACTGGGTGGCCCAGTCGGCGTCGATAGAGTAGTCTTGGCTCATCGTTTGACCGTACGGTAAAGAACGTAAAGGGCGGAGCGTCCCCGGTGGGACGTACCGGTACCGGAACCCCGTTGTCGGGGCCGTGGTGGCGGCGTCAGTGCCCGCCCGGCGCCACGCTTATCGCGTCGGTGCGTGAGCGTCTCACATGGATATCGGACTACGTGACGCGCGGGCGTTCGTCCTCGCGTCGAGTAGCGGGATCGGACAGGCGGTAGCGACGGAGTTGGCCCGTGAGGGCGCGCAGGTGGTGATCTCGTCGCGCGACGAGGAGCGACTCGCCGCCGCCGCCGCGTCGATCCGTGAGGCCACGGACTGTGCGACCGACGCCGTCGAGTACGTCGTCTGTGACCTCGACGACCCCGAATC